>NZ_QEHL01000002.1:0-311362 GCF_003116525.1 Pseudarthrobacter sp. AG30
CACAGTTATGCGGCGGCGGGGACGTATGTGGCCAAGCTGACCGCGACGAACGGCACGGGTTCAGGCTCGGCCACCAGCACCATCACGGTGACCACCGCAGGTACCAACACGCCGCTGGAGCTCAATGATGCCACGGTGGGTACGGGGCTGAACCAGTTCAATTACAGCGGTTCCTGGAGCGTCAGCAACCCTGCGACGGCGTACAAGTCGGACAACCACTTTGCCAACGCCACCAACGCCAGTTATCAGGTGCAGTTCAGCGGTACGCAGGCCAAGATCTTCGCCGAGAAGAGTTCGGCCCTGGGCATCGTGGGTGTCTCCATCGACGGTGGCCCCGAGACAATGGTGGACCCCTACGCCTCGTCCCGGTCTGAGCAGAACCTGCTCTACACCAGCCCGGTCCTGGCCAGCGGCACGCACACCCTGAAGGTCCGCATCACGGGAACCAAGAACGCCTCCTCCACCGGCACCTACGCCGCCGCCGACCGCGTAGAAATACTCTCCAACTGACCGTGAGATTTCTTGAGGGGAAGAAATCCCTTGTGGAATGGAAAAGGTCCGACCAGGCATTCGCCGGGCCGGACCTTTTCAACCTCGCCCTGGCCGGCGGCCTGGCCGTCGTCGTCGCCTGTTTCTCGCGCCGGACGGCCGGACGCCTTGGCTGGAGCTTCGATGGGAAGTGTCCCGGCCCAGCGTCGAGGACACGCTTGGTCGGGCCGTTGTTGCTAGGCATGGGACTTGCCATCGTTAGCCTTGATTGACCGAGTAACAGGTGAACCGTTGAGAGCCATTCTTGAGGGGTATCCGTTGCGAGCGGCTCATCGCCACCCCGGGGCAGTTGACCCCGCCGCCCTCTGAAAGGACCACCATGGACATCGTTGAAGTGATTCTGAACGACCACCACGAACAACGGCGCCGGTTCGCCCTGCTGGACGAGATGCACGGCTCCGAACCGTCAGACCTCGACGCTGTCTGGAACCAACTCCGCATCCTGCTGGAAGTCCACGCCAAAGGGGAGGAGGACCTGTTTTACCCCGAGTTGCTGAAATTGGGGGAGGGCGCAGGTGGGAAGGATTCCCCCGAGGACGAAACCACCGATGCGATTCATGACCACAACGAAATCAGGGACGCCATCAGTGAAGTCTCCCGGCACCAGGCGGGGACGCAGCAGTGGTGGGCGGCCTTGGCCAAGGTCAATGAAGCCAACGGTGATCACATGGCGGAGGAGGAACGCGAAGGCCTGACCGACTTCCGGCAGCACGCGTCCCTGGAGCTGCGCCACCGCCTGGGCTTGTCCTTCGCCATCTTTGAGTCGAAGCACGCCTCCGGCATCAAGGCCCAGGACGTCAGCCCCGAAGATTACGTCCGCGATAACGAATAGCGCATGGCGTGACCGTCAGCTTGTGACCCTTGGCTCCACCGGTTTCTTGACCGTGGCCAGCAGGAAAACACCGGCGACGGCGGTGGCACCGGACAGCAGGAACAGGACGATGGCCAGTGGGGGAGCCGCGGCCGCCTCGCCGAGGATGGTGACGCCGATGGCCACGGCGACGAGCGGGTCGATGACGGTCAGGCCGGCCACCACCAGTTCCGGGGTACCTCTGGTGTGGGCATTCTGGACCAGGAAGCTGCCTGCCAGCGCCGCAATGAGCAACCCCGCCAGGCACGTCAGGGACAGCCATTCGAAATCACCCTGGAACAGCCTGGCGATGACGGTCTTGGCTAAGGCTGCGACGAAACCGAACAGGATTCCGGCGCCGGCGGTAAACACCACGGCACCCGAGCGGTGGCGCCACAGCGCGTACGCCATCGCCACGCACGCGAGGACGACGGCGAGCACGATCAGGATGGTGACCAGGTGCCGGTCGCTGATTTCCACATCCGCCGCCGAGAACGCCGCCACGGTGACGAACACACCCACCCCGCCGACACAGAGGGCGACGGCGGTCAGGGCCCGGCGCCCGGGCGGCCTGCGGGTCATTCGGACGGTAGCCAGGGTGGTGACCACAAGGGCTATGGCCCCGATGGGCTGAACCACGATCAGGGGCGAGAACCGGAGGCTGGTCAGCTGGAGGACGATCGCCGCACCCAGCATCCCCGTCCCGGCCAGCCACACTGGCCGGCGTAACAGGGCCTGAAGGCGGCCGCCGCCCATGCTGCCCGCCGAACGCCCGGACGCGGCCGGCTGGTCTTCAACGGCCCGGTGCTGGAACAGGGTTCCCAGCGCGAGCAGGACTGCGCCCGCCGCGGCAATGGGGATGCCCAGCCAGTTATACGAGGTCAGTGCGGACACAGCCGCTGCCTGGATCATGGTCTGACAGTACCCAAGGCCGGCATCCCCGGTCCGTTACCGCTACGCCCGCCCACAGCCGGCAACCTAGCGCTGGGCGATCCTGAACAGCGCTCCCGTGGGATCGGCCAGGGCGGCAATGCGGCCAAACGGCGTATCCTCGGCCGGATGGATCACCGTGCCACCTAGGGACGTAGCCATGTCCACGCCCTTATCGGCGTTCCCAATCGCGAAATACACCTGCCAGTTCGACGGAACACCCTCGGGAAGATAGGTGGCATCCATGATGCCGGCCCGTGATGATTCACGGGATCCGAGCGTGGTGTAGCGGAAGTCGTCGGTGTCGCTCATGACGTCGGTTTCCCAGCCGAAGACGTCCTGGTAAAACTTCACCGACGGCGCGTATTCGCGGGTGTGGAGTTCGTGCCAGTAGGGGGTGCCGGGTTCGCCCTTCGCCTGGTACCCGGTGTGGCCGCCGAACTGCCATGCGCCCACGGCCGCGCCGCCCGTGTCACCAAACATGGCCATGTGCCCCTGCTCCGGGACCTCCATGGGCGGCATGAAAACCTGGCCGCCGGTCGCGTGGGCAGCCGCCGCGGTGGCCTTGATGTCCTCCACCCGGAGATAGGTGGTCCACACGTCCGGGTAGCCGGATTCTCCGTCGTTCGTCATCATCCCGGCCACCGGCAAACCATTGGCCAGGGCGGTGATGTAACCGCCGTATGTCTCCTGGTCACCTTCCTGGTAGGTCCAGCCGAACAGCCGCGAATAGAACTCACGGGCCCGTTCAGTGTCCGAGGTCATGAGGTCGATCCAGCAAGGATCACCGGGGGCAAACGTGGGCTGGGGCATGGGGACTCCTGGGGTTCGTTGAGGAAAAGCAGGGTGGTCTGCTACCGACTCTAGTGCCGCCCCGGCCGCCCGCGACAGCCCTTGCCGGGAGGCCGCCGTCGTGCCCTGACATCGCAGTGCGGCGGTGCCTGCGTTGTTGCTGTCCGACGGCGGGCTCCGCCACAATGGTGCCCATGGCTCCCGTGTCCCTCCTCGCCTTCGCCGGGCTGTGCCTGCTGCTGTCTGTCACCCCGGGTCCGGACACCTTCCTGGTGCTGAGGATCTCGCTGCAGAACGCCGGCGCCGGAATTGCCGCGGCGTTCGGCTCGGCCGCGGCGGCCCTGGTGTGGGCCGCCCTGGTGGGTGTGGGCCTGGCCGCAGTGCTCGAGGAGTCGGCCGCGGTGTTCCGCTGGCTTAAGATCGCCGGCGGCCTGTACCTGCTGTACCTGGGAGTCTCGTCACTGATCCGCGCGCGGCGCACCTCGGGGACTGCATGCCCCGAAGTCCCCGCCCGCCGGGCGTACAGCCGCCGGGCCGGGTTCGGCGCCGGTGCCTTCTCCACACTGCTCAACCCCAAAGTTGGCCTGTTCTACCTTGCGGTGGTGCCCCAGTTCATCCCGCACGGCGGCAACACCCTGAACACCGCCCTGGTGCTGGGCGCCATCGAAAGCGTCATCGGGTTCCTGTACCTGGCGGCCGTCGCAGTCGTAGCCGCCAAGGCAATGGCGTGGCTGCAGCGCCCCCGGGTGAGCCGGTCCCTGGAACGCGGAAGCAGTGGCATCCTCGCCGCCTTGGGCCTGGGGATGGTGGCCTCAAGCGCCGGCTCGTAGTTCCTGTGAATTACCTGCCAGTGTCCCGCGGTCCGGGGTGCCGGTCCGTCACAGCCCTCTTCGCGGAGTAGGGTGAAAAGACGGTTGCCGGCGTGATGTGACGCGGGGACCTGGCAACCGGTGCTGTACCACCACGCGCGGAACCGGAGACACCTATGCCCAAGGAATTCCCTGCCGCGCGGGAACCTGCCAAGCGCCGTCGCACGAACCTCTTCCTCGCCACGGGAACCACCCTGGGCTGGATCACGCTTTTCCTGGGCGTCAGCGCGCTCTGTGGCGCCCTGGTGGCGGGCCTGATGATGCCCGCGGCGGCGGTGACCGAGACGGCAGTGGCTGACGGCGCCGCTGCGCTCAAATCCGACCTGCCCAACGACGTGTTCTCGGCGCCCCCTGCCCAGATGACGCGCGTGCTGGCCGCTGACGGGTCACTGATTGCCACCCTGTTCAGTGAGAACCGGACCCGGATTTCCCTGGACCAGATGTCCCCCAACATCAAGAACGCCATCGTGGCCATTGAGGACTACCGGTTCTACCAGCACGGCGGCATCGATCCCGAAGGCATCTTCCGTGCCTTGGTCATTGACGCCGGCGGCGGCCACCAGGGGGCCTCAACGCTGACGCAGCAGTACGTCACCAACATGCTCAACGAAAACCTGATTGCCCAGGGCAAGGACGCCCAGGTGGTGCTGAACGGGCAGAAAGGCCTGGACCAGAAAGTCCAGGAGATGAAGCTCGCCATCGGCCTCGAAGAAAAGTACTCGAAGGACCAGATCCTCGCCGGGTACCTGAACGTGGTGGGTTTCAACGCGAACGCCTACGGCATCGAGGCGGCCAGCCAGTACTTCTTCTCCGTCGACGCCAAGGACCTCACGCTGCCGCAGGGGGCGCTGCTGGCCGGACTGGTCAACGGCCCCTCGCTGTATGACCCCACCGTCCATCCCGAGGCCGCGAAAACACGGCGTGACCTGGTGCTGGACGCCATGCTGCAGCACGGCTACATCGACCAGCAGCAGCACGACGACGCCGTGAACACACCCCTCCAGCTCAAGGTCAATCCACCCAAGCAAGGGTGCGCCTACGCCTCCCAGGCCCAGTACTTCTGCGACTACGTGCTCCACCAGATCGAAAACGACCCCGCCTACGGCGCCACGCAGGATGAACGGGACCAGAAAATCATGGCGGGCGGCCTGACCATCAAGACCACCCTGGACCCGCGGCTGCAAGGACCGGCCCAGTCCCAGGTGGACGCCACGGCCGGCGCCAATCCGGACAAATGGGGCGCATCCCTGGTCACCATCGAACCCGGTACCGGGAAGGTGCTGTCCATGGCGCAGAACTCCAGGAAGCTGCCGGACGAAGGCAGCGGATTTGTCTCCGACTACAACTTCAACGTGGACAGCAGCGACGCCGCCGGGAACAGCCTCGGCGGTGTTGGCGGGATGCAGCCCGGTTCCACGATGAAGCCTGTCACCCTCGCTGCGTGGCTGGGGGAGGGCAAGTCCACCAACCAGGTGGTTGATGCCTCCAAGCGCCGCTACGGCATCAACTACCCGTGGAAGACAACCTGCCACCCCGTCCAGGGCTGGTTCGACAGCACCGTGCCGCAATCCTCCGACCTGCAAAACGACGAGCCCAACTGGTACCGGCCCATGACGGTCCGGGAAGGCATCTACCAGTCGATCAACACCGCAACGTTCGCGTCGCTGGCCGGGTTGAACGATTTCTGCGACGTCCAGCGTGCGGCGGACGCCATAGGGCTGCACCTGGGCAGCGGGCACGACCAAAAGATCGACCTCTCCACCCTGGGCAACATCCTGGGCAGCCAGAACGTTGCCCCCCTGACCATGGCGAACGCCTTCGCAACCTTCGCAGCCAACGGCACCTACTGCGCACCCATCTCCATCACGGAAGTGGACGACGCCCAAGGCAAGAAGATCGGCGGACAGGCACCGTCCTGCCAGCCAGGCTCCCTGAATCCGGACGTGGCCAAAGCCGTCACCAACGTCCTCCAGGACGTCCTCACCAAGGGTTCGGGCCTGCTGATTCCGCAGAAGCTGGGGGTTCCGGACGCCGCCAAGACGGGCACCAACGAGTACAACAACCAGACCTGGGTGGTGGGCTACACCAGGGGGCTGGCCACGGCTTCGTTCTTCGGCGACCCCTTCAACGGCGGGCCCAGCCGGCTGGGGCGCAACATCACCGTCAACGGAAAGTTCTATCCGGCAGTGGACGGGGCCTACATTGCCGGGCCGCAATGGGCCCAGTACATGCAGGGCGTGGTGGGCCTCTTCGACCACGGGAACTTCGACGCCCCGCCGCAGAGCTTGGTCAGCGCCCCCGGCCCGCAGCCCACCAAGAGCAGGTAACGGCGGCCCCTTCCGCCGGGTGCTGAAGGTTCCCGCATGCACTGTGGTGCGCGCCGCCGTCGTACTTCCCTGCCCTGCCGCCGGGGCCTGCACGGGCCTACGCGGTGGTTGCGCGGGGCAGCCGGATGCACAAGCAGGCCCCGGTTGCTCCGGGGTGGCTGGTTCCACAGCTCCCGCGGAAGGACCGTCATGGACATCGTTCAAACCGGTTTTGAATGACCACCACGAGACGACATCCGGGACAACGAATAGCGGCCCGCTCTAGGAAGCCGCGACGGCGAACAGCCCGGCAACGCCGAGCAGGTACAACACCAGGACCAGCAAGGAGTCCACGCCCATGCCCAGCAGCTTCTTTTGCGGCCGGAAGAGGATCCCCAGCAGGTAGACGAGGGTGAGCAGGATGGCCAACGCGGTGAGGTAGATGTCCGTTGACTGGGCTTGGGGGAGTACCGGCTTGCCCGTGATCAGCACCGCCAGCAGGAACAGCACCGGAAGGAAGGCATTGCCGCCGAAGATGTCGCTGAACGCGAGTTTGTAGTCCCCCTGCTTCACGGACGTGAGCCCGGTGGAGATCTCCGGCAGTGAGGTTGCCAGCGCCAGGAACGTGGCACCGAACAGCACCCCGGAGAGTCCGATGTTTCCGGCGATCGCATCACCGCTGCGTTCCAGCACCACACCGGCGCCCAGGGTGGCAAGCGCGGCGACGCTGAAGATCAGCACCGAGGTGCCGGTGCGCAGGTGCTTGTTCTTCTCGGCGCCCTGCTTCTTGGAGTGCCCCCTGGGTTTGTCCTGCGCCCCGGGGGCGTCCCCCTGCTGGTGCCAGGGCAGGTCCTTCTGGGAGCGCTGCACCAGGATCAGGCCAATAATCCAGAACACCGCAATGAGGACCGCGGCGGGCGTGAGCCGGAACGCCACCAGGTTGCCGGGCATCTGGCTGCCGGCGATCACCACGCCCAGGACGGCGACGACGGTGACCGCCTCGATCACCAGCGTCAGGGATGCCGCGCGGTAGCTCAGCGGGTGGCCGCCTTTGGTGCCCAGGGCATCCAGGACCACCAGCACCACCGTCTGGATGGCGATGCCGCCCAGGATGTTGCCCACGGCCACGCCAATGTTGTTGGCCAGGGCTGCGGAGACGGTGATGGCGATTTCGGGCAGGTTGGTGGCGATGGCCAGCAGGATGAGGCCGCCCAGCGCGGAGCCCAGGTGCAGGCGGTCATCGAGGATGTCCGTCTGTTTGGACAGCTGGATCCCGGCCACCCAGATCACGGCCGCAGCGGCGGCAAAGATGAGCAGGAGGACTGCAAGGGGCAGTGATTCCAATCCGGGGTCCCTTCCTGGTGGGGTCACTAAACCGCGTGACGTATTCCCCCATGCCTGGGCCGTACCCACATTTGTGCTGGTCACCCATCTTCACGCTGCTCAAACCCGCATTGACGCTCCATTGGTTAGAGTCGTCTTTCGGGCAGGGCGAGGACAGCTTCGAGGACCTACTGGAGCGGAAGCACCTGCCTGGATCCCCGAACAGAAGTAGGCCACGAAGCCGCTGAGGCCGGCCTCCGCCGCCGGGACCCTGTAAGTGCTTCGCAAAACTGCTAATCATGCTTACTATTGTGGGGCGCGGGCTGCCCGCTGGGGGCAGAGCACCCGCGCCGCACCGGAGGTCTCTCAAGCATGGACAACGAACTGCGTCCCCTCACCGATGATGAACTGATGTCTGAGCAGGCCACCGCCCTGCCGGACAAGGAAGTGGCATCCGTCCTGGACCTGAACGCGGACCTGGACCTGGGCATTAACGCTGCGGCTCCCATCGACCTGGCCGTAGCCGCCAACGCGAACGTGGCGGCCCCCATCGACGCGGCAGCCTCGGCAAACATTCTCTCCTTCGGCTCTGACGCGCAGGCGCTCTCGAACCAGGACGCCGCGATTGACCAGGGCATCGTGGCCGACGCCAATGCCGACTCCGCCCAGGACAGCGTGATCGGCCAGGGCGACGGCACCACCGAGACGGGCACAGGCACCACCGATGCTGGCACCACCGGAACCACGGATGGGACCACCGGAACAGCACCTGCCCCCACAAGCACCGGTGGCGTCACCGACGCAGCGGGCGCGCTGAACGGCAACCTGCTGAACGTGGACGTGAACCTGGACGCCGACGCCGCCATCGCCGCCCCCATCAACGGTGCCGTGGCCGCGAACGCCAACGTCGCCGCACCCATCGATGCGGCCGTTGCCGCGAACATCGGTTCCATCGACAGCCAGGCGTATGCCATCTCGGACCAGAGCGCCACCATTTCGCAGCACATCGACGGCGAGGCCAACGCCACCGCCGGCCAGACGTCCAACCTGCAGCAGTAAGCCAAGATGACCCAAACCCACGGCGGCCCGCCTCCCGAGGCGGGCCCGCCGTCGTCACGCGTTTCCCTCGCCCAGGAACCGCCGGGCCAAGGACGTACGACGGCGGGAGCCCGCCTTCCGGCCCTGGCCGACGGCGTGCAGCTGCTTGGCACGGCTGAGGGCTCCGGCTACCGTGAGCCGCCCGCCCTGGTGCGCCGCGGCGACGGCCAGACCCTCCAGCTCACCCGGCTGCTGTACCTGGTGCTGGAAGCGGCGGACGGGAACCGGGACCTCGACGGAATCGCCCGGCACGCCAGCGACGGATCCGGGCGGCTGGTCAGCGCGGAGAACGTCCGCACCCTGATGGATTCGCAGCTGCTCCCGATGGGCCTGCTCCGGCTTGCCGACGGCAGCCAGCCCGAGGTCAAGAAGTCCAACCCGCTGCTGGGCCTGCGGTTCCGCTACATCGTGACGGATCCCGAACGGACCCGCAGGATCACCGCGCCGTTCGCTGTCCTGTTCAACCCGCTGATCGTGGTGGCCGTGACCGCGGCGTTCCTGGCGGCCTGCTGGTGGGTGCTCATGGTCAAGGGCCTGGGCTCGGCCACCCACGAGGCGTTTGCCCAGCCCGCCCTCCTGTTGCTGATCCTCGCCGTCACCATCCTCTCCGCCGGCTTCCACGAATTCGGCCACGCCGCCGCCACCCGCAAGGGCGGCGCAACCCCCGGCGCCATGGGGGCCGGGCTGTATCTCTTGTGGCCTGCATTCTTCACCGACGTCACCGACTCCTACCGGCTGGGCCGCGGCGGCAGGATCCGCACCGACCTCGGCGGCCTGTACTTCAACGCGATCGTGGCGGTGGCCATCATGGGGCTGTGGTGGGCCACCGGCTTCGACGCGCTGCTGCTGGTGGTGGTTACCCAGATCCTGCAGATGGTCCGCCAGCTGATCCCGCTGGTGAAGTACGACGGGTACCACATCCTGGCCGACGCCACGGGTGTGCCGGACCTCTTCCAACGGATCAAACCCACCCTCCTGGGGATCCTGCCGTGGCGGTGGGGAAACCCGGAGAGCAAGGTGCTCAAGCCCTGGGCACGCGCCGTCGTCACCGCCTGGGTCCTGGTCACCGTGCCGGTACTGCTCTTCAGCATGGTGATGATGGTGCTGTCCCTGCCCAGGCTGCTGGCCACGGGCTGGGCCAGCGCGGGGAAGCAGCAGGAACAGCTCGCTGCCAGCCTGTCCGCCGGTGACTTCGCGGGCGTGGCGGTGCGGGCGCTGGCCATGGTGGTGGTGGCGGTGCCGGTGCTCGGCGTCCTGTACATCGTGGTGCGGCTGCTGCGGCAGCTGGTGACGGGGCTGTGGCAGAAGACCCGCGGCAAGCTGGTCCAGCGGACCATCGCCATGGGTGCCGTGGCCGTCCTGCTCGCCGGGCTGGCCTGGGCGTGGTGGCCCGACGGCGGGACGTACCGTCCGGTCCAGGCGTACGAACGCGGGACGCTCGGTGATGCCACCCGGGCCATCCTTCCCGTCCGTGACAGTGGGGCGTTGCGGCAGGGCAGTGCCGGACGGACCCTTGCGTTGTGGCCGGCTGGAGTCGCCAAGCCCACCCGGGACAACCCGCAGCTGAGCATGGTTTTGGTGCCCGTTGGCGGTTCCCCGGCGGGTGCAACGTCCGCCACTGCGTCCGGCGGTGCCTCGCCCGCATCCGCTCCGTCCTGGGTGTTCCCGTTCGACCGGCCAGCCGCGCCGGCCGCCGACGGAAACCAGGCGCTCGCCGTCAACACCACCGACGGCTCCGTGGCTTACAGCGTGGCGTTCGCACTCGTATGGGCCGAGGACGGCGAGCCTGTGACCAGCACCAACGAGGCCTACGCTTTCGCCAACTGCACCGGGTGCGCGGCCGTGGCCGTGGGTTTCCAGGTGGTGCTGGTGGTGGGGCAGGCCGATGTCATCGTGCCGCAGAACCTCTCCGCGGCCGCCAACTACAACTGCCTGGACTGCCTGACCTATGCGCTGGCCAGCCAGCTTGTCCTCACGATCGACGGTCCGCTGGATGCGGCCGCCAAGCAGCAGCTCGAGGCGTTGTGGGCGCAGATCGCCGACTACGGGAGGCACATCCAGGACGTGCCGCTCTCCGAGATCCAAGCCACGCTGTCCGGATACAAGGACCAGATCACGTCCATCGTCAAGGGCAATTCCGTGGCCGGAGGGACCTCGGTGGCAACGTCCCCGGCGTCCGCGGGCCCGAGCGGCGTTCCTACCACGGGGCCCACCGCCCCGGCGGTGGACAGCCCTGCTGCGGTTCCCGCGACAGCGCCCGCCGGTACCGCCGCACCTGCGCCGGCAGGGACCGGGGCGGCCGCGGCACCGGCGGGCCAGTACGTGGAAGGCGGGCAGCCGACGTCGGCCGTTACGGGTGCGACGCCGGCACCCACCAACGACGCCGGGTACGGTGCCACGCCTGTTCCGGCGCCAACTTCCAGCGCCGGCTGACCACCGGACCGGTTGCACCTTTGAGCCCGGCACCCTTGTGAAAAGGGTGCCGGGCTCAATGGGTTTCCTGTTGGGTTACTGTACTTCCGGGTCAGCCCTGCGGGCCGCCGCCGGGGCCGCCGGTTTCCGTGGAAGTCACGGTGAAGGAGGCGTCCAGGTAGACGGTGGCGCGCGTTCCATCCGACTTGATGATGTGGGCCTCGTAGGTGGCGCCTTCGGCGTCGTTTTCCACGCGCTGGATGGTGGCGCCGGGGTTCGCCGCCAGGGCGGCGTCCGTCACTTTGGTCGCGGTGTCCCCGGTGAGGAGCGTCTCCGTGATGCCGTTGGCCTGGTGGCCGCCCTTTGATTCGTCCCGCGGAGCCTGACTGGTGGACGTGCCGGTGCTGGACTGGCTGGTGCTCGAGTCCGTAGTGGCGGCATTGGCCGGCAACGCCGCACTGGCCAAGGCGCCACCGCCGATGGCTGCTGCGAGGGCGAGGCTGGCGATCGCTGACTTTACGGTGGTCTTCATGTGGGGCTCCTTCTGGGTTGGCCCTCCGCTGGAGGGGGATGAATCAAGCATCCGGGCCCCGGCTGTTCCCGATGTAGGGCTCCGCTGTGCAACCGCTGTGGAGATTCTTGGGCCGCTGAACGTTGGTGTTTGTGCCCCTGACCAGCAGGAAGCCCCTGGCATGTGTGCGCCAGGGGCTTCCTTCGGATTCCGTGCCTGTGCCCGCTACTCCGCCAGCTTGGAGACGGCCTGGGCCCAGAGGAAGAACTTGTTGGTCCCCAAGTCCTTGACGGTCTTGATATTCAGCGCCTCTTTGAGCTTTTGGGCGTCGCCCTCGGAAAGGCCCTTCAGTGCTTCGACTGGCGCCGCAGCCAAGTCGTCGATGCCTTTGTCGAGGTATTCCTTGTCGAACTTAGCATTGATTCCAGCCATACTGTCCTCCTGGTGTTCGGGGTCCTGACCGTGCTGTGGGGCACAATCGCCATTGAACCACTGTGTTTATCAATACGCACGGGCAAATCGGTTTTGGTGGTGCGCTGCCGGAAGTGACCGGGAAACCCACATGTCTCGAAAAGCCGCAGCGGCTCCCCGGCAACGAACCGACGGGGAGCCGCTGCGCCGGGCCTAGAAACGAGATGTTGCCGTGAGTGCGAATGAACCGAGCGGGTTGCCCGCCGGGTCGGCAAAGCCGGTCCCGGGGGTGTAGGTGGGAGCGTCCGGGGTGGTGGTGGTCCCGGAGGTCCCTCCGCCGGACTTGCCCAGTTTGATGGTGAGGATGCTGGACCCGTCCCAGGTTACGGAGCTCATGTTGCTCGCGTTGCCATTGCCGCTGAAGCTGAGGGCGCCGGCTGACGCGTACTTGGCGTTGGATCCCAGGGCAATCGAGCCCAGGTTCAAGGTGCAACTTGTACTGGTCACCGTCAGTAGGTTGGCAGTGCTGATGTTCACGGTGACGTTGTTGTTGCCGCTCAGAGTCTGAGTTCCGCTGTTGGTCCAGTTAGAGCAGATCTTCGTTGCGTCGATCTGTTCGGAGAACTGGATTGTCAGCGAGTCCCCTTGTTCCACCTTGCCCAACGTGCCCCCGCTGTTCACCAGCGTGACCGCGGTAACCGTCGGAGCCACCATGTCCTTCGCGGTAATGCCGGAAGCAGTGGCCGTCCCGGGGTTTCCTGCAGCATCAGTTGCAGCCGCCGTGTAAGTCAGGGTGCCGTCGGTCAGGGAGGACAGGTCCATGGTGGTGGACCAGGCCGTCCCGGTGGCTGTGACCTGCTTGGTGACACTTTGCGAGACTCCGTTCCTGACCGTCACGTTCACGACCGTCCCCGCCTCGGTGGTTCCGCTGACCGGGACCGCCGCCACGTTGCTGCTGAGGTTCACGAACATCGGCGCCGTGATGGTCAGGACGGGTGCCACGGTGTCCTTCGTATCGGTCGCGGTGGCAGGGGCGCTAGTGTTGCCCGCGGAGTCCGCCACGGTGACCGTGTACGTCACCGTTCCGTCCCTCAGGGACGTGAGGTTGAGATTCACCGCCCAGCCTGAAGCCGTGGCAGTCGCCGTGCCGGTAACCGCTGCGGCTGAACCCGGGCTCATCGCCGAAACGGTCACCACCGCGCCGGTTTCAGCGGTGCCGGAAATGGGAACCGAACCAACCCCGGCACTGTTCACGTATTGCGGCACGCTCGAGAACTGCGCTGCGGCCGGAGCCACCGTGTCCTTCGTGGCAGTAGCCGTCCTGGCCGGGCTGGTATTGCCCGCGGCGTCCGTGGCCGTGGCCGAGTAGGTGACGGTGCCCTGGTTCAGGCTGGTCAAGTCCAGGGATGCAGACCAGGTACCCGCCCCGGATGCCGTCACGGTGGCCGTAACAGAATGCGCCGTACCCGCGTCACTGGCAACAAGCGTCACCTTGGACCCCGCCTCAGCGGTGCCTGTCAGCGGCACGGCTCCAACGTTGCCGGCATTCACGTACGCCGGAGGGGTGAACGCCGGCGCGGCCGGTGCCTGGGTGTCGATCCGCACTGTCTGGCTCTGCGCGGACCCGGCATTGCCCACGTTGTCCGTGGCGAAGTATGTGAGCGTGTGGGTCCCGTCGCCGCTGACGGGGACAACGGCCACAGCGCCGCTGACCGTCTGCTGCGCGCCGCCGTCGAGCACGTAGGAAATGGAGGCGACGCCGGACCCGGCGGCCCCGTCATCTGCCGTGACCGTCACGCTGACGGGGCTTGTGGTGTTCCAGCCGGCCGCGTTGGGCGTGGGCGAGATCCCGGAAACGGTGGCCACCGGTGCGGTGGAGTCACTGCTGGTGCCGTTGCTTCGCGGGCTCTCGGCGCCGGTCCACAGGGCGATCGCAGGCGTCACCGTGTAGTACCAGAGGCCGCCGGGCACAGACTGTTCCGTGCAGGTAAGCGTGGTGACGGTCCCGGCACAGCCGCCCGTGGCCGGGGTAGCCGTGCCGCCGGTGGCCGCCGAATAGCGTGCAACGGTGTAGCCGGTGGCGGCGCGTCCGTTCACCGTGGTGCCGCCGGCCCAGGTGACCGTTAATGCGGAGCCGGCGGCGGTGACCGCAGGCTTCGATCCTGGTGAGAGCGTGTCTGCAGCGGCGGCCGCGTTGCTGCTGCTGGTGCTTGAGGCCCAAAACGCGTAGGCGGCGGTGCCCGTTCCCAGCAGGAGCAGCAGGGCGGTAACGATCCAAGGCAGCCGGCGGGACGGGCGGCGCAGCAGGAGGAACCTCATTTCCGCACCTCCGCCGTCACGGGGACGCTGAAGGTTGCGCCCTGGCAGGCGGCGAGGGAAGTGGTGTCCATGGTGGCCGCTCCGGGGAGGGTGATGAGTGCTGATGAGTTGGCGGCAACGTACGTTGCGGGAGCGAGCGGCGCGGCACCCGCGAAGCGGACACCGGTGGTGGTGCAGCCCGGATGCGCGGCATCAGCGGCGGCGGGGCCGTTCGCCGTGACGCCGTAAACCTGCACCGAATACGGGTTGGGATTGGTCAGGCGGAGCACGACGTCGGCGCTGCCGCCCGGGATGAGGGCCGTCTTCGGGTTGTCGCCGGCCACCAGGGCGTCGACTGTGACTGCCTGCATGGTGCCGGCCGCGGCGGACCCGGAGCCTCCGCCTGCCGCGGACCAGTAGGCGTAGGCGGTACCGGCGCCGGCAGTGGCCAGGAGCCCGGCGAGGGCCGCGGCCTTGATGCCGCGATGCCTGTGGATGCTGGTCATCTCAGTTCCCCTGTCCTGATCCCGAGTACGTGAGCTGGAGGGTTGCGCCTTTGCAACCGTCCTGGTTCCTGGAACTGTCCAGCATCCCCACCCGCGGCCAAGCAGACTGTGCCAGGCGGAGACCGGACAGCGAACTGCTGCCAGTCGGCGCCATCAGGGGGTACGGGCCGCTGTACTGGGTGAGGGCGAAATCGGCCGCCGTGCACGCCAGGTTCCTCGCTGTGGCATCCGCGCTCCTGGTAACCCCCGCGATAGCTACGGACAGGTTGGTCAGGGAAACAGATTTGTTGTTCGGGTTGCTGATCTGCAGGTCCAGTGCGGCCGAGGTACCGGGCGACAGAGTCCCGGGCACGTTACCGGAGAGGGTGAACTGCTTGATGGTCGAATCCAGGACCAGCTGGACGTTCGCGTAGGCGTACTGCGACTTCCCGGCAGCGTCCTTTCCGGTCCCCACCAGGTACAGGTTGTAGCTGCCGGTTGGTGAGGCGGCCGTGGTTGCCACCTGGAGGGTGCTCGAATTTCCCGTTGTCGGGCTGGGAGAGAACGTTGCCGTGGCGCCGGCGGGCAGTCCGCCCTGGACGCTGAAGGAGACGGCGGCGGGGAAGTTGTTGCGGGCCAACTGCAGCGTGTAGACGGCCGTTGCCCCGGGCGGGACGGTGACGGAATCCGGTGTGGCGGCCACCGAGAGCGCGGAGGACATCTTGTAGTTCACGGTGAGGCTGGCGTCCACGCTGCCGGACACCTTGCCGCTGGTCCCGGTAATGGTCAGGGCATTGGTCCCGGCCGGCGTGCTGGCGCTGGTGGTGGCGTTCAACGTTGCGGTCGCGGTGCTGCCGGAGGTCAGGGTGACGGACGACGGCGTGAAGGCGGCCGCCGCGCCGGCCGGGAGTCCCGCGGTGGCCAGGTTGACGGCTCCGCTGAAGCCTCCGGTGGACGTCACCGTCACCGTGTAGGAGGCCGACTGGCCCTGCTGGACGGACTGGCTGGCAGGGGAGACCTGCACAGTGATGCCCGGTTTTGGATTGTTCGATGCCGCGATCAGCGCCCCCGCACTGCCCAGCAGCAACAGCAGCGCTATCAGCGCTGCCCTGATGCCGTTCCTTGTGCCGTGCCGCGATGGCCCGTCCTGCTTGTGCACCTTGTGCCCCCTTGTTCCTTGGTGCAGACGACGGCAGGCCGGGGGCGGATTGCGCCGCCCCCGGCCAGCTGTTGGTTAGTTGCTGCCGACGGTCACGGTGATGGTTGCGCCCTTGCAGGCATCCTGGTTGGTGGCCGGGTCATCGTTGAGGGTCAGCGTTCCGCCGCCCAACGCCGTGGTTGCACCGGCGAGGACGGTTGTGGTGCCGGCCGGCGCAGTGGCGGAGAACCAATCGGGCAGGCAGCCGGACTTGTTGGTGGTGACTACCGGGGTGGCCAGCGTCACCGTCGTGCTGCTGCTGTTCGGGTTGGTGGCTGTGTAGGTGATGGCCTGGGGCGTGCCTGGGGCAACGCCCGGCGCCACGGTCACGTTGATGGTGACGGGGCTGGTGCCGGAGGAGGCTGCCGCGGAGCCGTTACCACCGCCCGTGGTGCTCCAGTAGGCATACGCGGCACCGCCACCAACAGCCACCAGGGCTGCGGACATGGCGACGGCGGCGATCTTGTTCTTCTTGGTCATTGGGCGCATGGAAAGACTCCTTGTGTGTGTGATTGAGAACCCGTTCCCCCATAGGTGGCTCCATCGAGGTGCCTTCCGGTGGATCGATGACCCAATATTTGCGAACGCAAAGGGGCGCAACAACACGTAGTGGTACCCGAATTTCCAGCGACTGGAATTGACCGCTACTTGGATCGGCGGGCGGGTACTCGCACGGGTGGGCAACGCCCTGCCCTGCGCGTCGGCATCACCTCCCGGCGCCGACGGCAAGGGGTGGTCGGCGACTTAGCCCGCTTCTACCGCGTATCCACGTCCTCGAACACCAGGAAAGTCTGCGTATCCAGGACGCCCGGCATGGTCTGCAGTTGGTCGAAAATGACCCGGCGAAGGTCGATGTTGTCCACGGCCCGGACCAGGAGGATCACGTCGAAATCACCGCCCACCAGGGCGATATGGTGTACCTCCGGGATGGCGCCCAGCTGGTCCCGAAGTTCCCGCCAGGAGTCCTGCTTCAGCTTGAGGGTGACATAGGCCGATGACTTCAGCCCTGCCTTGATGGGGTCTACCAGTGCGGTGAAGCGGGTCAGCACCCCGTCGCCGGTCAGCCGGGCGATCCGCGAGTAGGCATGTGCCCGGGAGATGTGCACGTTTTCCGCCACCTGGGTCACGGACATCCGTCCGTCCCGGGTGAGCTCACTGATGATTCGGCGGTCAATGTCGTCCAGCGGGACCTCGGCTGCTGCATCCTTGCCCGGCATTTTGTCCACGGCTCCCGTCGGTAATCCACGTCACAGTTACAAATCGTCTCCCATAGTAGGCGCTTTGAAGCAGCTTCTCCACGATTTGCCCACCCGGTAGATACGAAACCTGCTGCGGGACCATACTGGGAGCGAATAGTGGCAACCGAAGGACGGACCAATGACGATCTCCGCAGACCACACCGCGCCGGACACCACCAGCACCGAGCCAGCAGGAAACGCGCTGACCGAAGCTGTGAAGAAGTTCGGCATCACGGTGGAGGACTACATGCTCCCCGCCCGGCACCAGATCCAGATGGTAGACCCGGACGGCCGGCTCATCCCCGAAGGTGAGCAGGGCACCCAGCCCGGCCACGAATACCCCGTGCCCGGCGACAAGGAACTGCTGGCAGCCTACGAGCAACTCGTCGTCGGCCGCCGCGTCAACGACCAGAACTCCGCCTTGGTCCGGCAGGGCCGGATGGCCGTCTACCCCTCCAGCCACGGGCAGGAAGCCTGCCAGGTTGCCGCCGCCCTGTGCCTCTCCGACGCCGACTGGATGTTCCCCACCTACCGTGACGCCGTGGCCGTCATGACCCGTGGCGTGGACCCGGTGCAGGTGATGACCATTTTCCGCGGCGACTGGCACGGCGGTTACGACCCCCTCGAAAACAAGGTGGGCATCCAGTGCACCCCGCTGACCACCCAGCTGCTGCACGCCGTGGGGGTGGCCCACGCCGCCAAGCTCCGCGGCGAGGACACCGTGGTCCTGGCCATGTGCGGCGACGGCGCCACCAGCGAAGGCGACTTCCATGAGGCCCTCAACTTCGCCGCCGTCTTCCACCTGCCGGTGATCTTCTTCGTCCAGAACAACAAGTACGCCATCTCGGTGCCGCTGGCGCACCAGTCCGTGGCGCCGTCGCTCGCGCACAAGGCCGTGGGCTACGGCATGGCCGGCGAGCGCGTGGACGGAAACGATGTCGTGGCGCTCCTCGCCGTCCTGGACCGCGCCGTCAAGCTCGCCCGTGAAGGCTCCGGCCCGCTGCTGGTGGAAGCGAACACGTACCGCATGCAGGCCCACACGAACGCCGACGACGACACCCGCTACCGCGAAAACAGCGAGGTTGCCGAGTGGCGGGCCAAGGACCCGGTCAACAGGATGCGCACGTACCTCACGGACCGCGGGTTGTTGGACGACGACGGCGAGGCCCGCATCCGTGAACACGCCGAGGCCGTTGCCGCGCAGCTCCGCGAAGGCCTCAGCGAGGACGTTCCCGTCGACCCGCAGGAACTGTTCCGCCACGTTTTCGACCGGCAGACACCGCAGCTGGCGGAAGAATCCGCCATGCTCGCCGACGAACTCGCCCGCGACGCAGCAGCTACTGATTCACAGGAGGCCGGCAAGTGAGCCCCACCATCACCACCTCATCCGAGGCCAACGGCAACGTTTCCGCCGCCACCGCCCGGGCCGCAGCCTCCGCGGCGGCGTCCGCCGAAGCCGCCGGCCCGCAGCCGGTCACCATGGCCAAGGCCCTGAACACGGCGCTCGCCGACGCCATGCACGCCGACTCCTCCGTCCTGGTCTTCGGCGAGGACGTGGGCATGCTGGGCGGCGTCTTCCGCATCACCGACGGCCTCACCGCCACGTTCGGCGAACAGCGCTGCTTCGACACTCCGCTGGCCGAATCCGGCATTGTGGGCATGGCCGTCGGCATGGCGATCAACGGGATGCGCCCGGTGATCGAGATGCAGTTCGACGCGTTCGCGTACCCCGCGTTCGAGCAGATTGTCAGCCACGTAGCCAAGATGCACAACCGCACCAAGGGGGCCGTGAAACTGCCCCTGGTCATCCGCATCCCGTACGGCGGCGGCATCGGCGGAGTGGAACACCACTGCGATTCCTCCGAGTCCTACTACGCCCACACCGCCGGCCTGAAGGTGTACACCCCCGCCACCGTGGCGGACGGCTACCGGATGCTCCGCGAAGCCATCGACTCCGACGACCCCGTCATCTTCATGGAACCCAAGAAGATGTACTGGACCAAGGACCAGGTGGACTTGGGTGAGCTGCGGCGCCTTCATGCGGAAGGCACGACGACGGGACACACCTCCGAAGGCCGGGCCGCCGTCGCCCGTCCCGGAACGGATGCCACGCTGATTGCCTACGGCCCGTCCGTCCCCACCGCGCTCGCCGCCGCCGAAGCGGCCGCGCTGGAAGGGCGCTCGCTGGAAGTCATCGACGTGCGGACCATCGTGCCGTTCGACGACGCCACCGTGTGTGAGTCTGTCCGCAAGACCGGCCGGGCCGTGGTGATCGCCGAGGCACACGGCTTCGCGTCCGTGTCCTCCGAGATCGTGGCCCGGGTCCAGGAACGCTGCTTCCACTACCTGGCCGCCCCCATCCGCCGGGTCACCGGGTTCGACGTCCCGTACCCCGCGCCCAAACTCGAGAAGTACTACCTGCCCGGCGTGGACCGCATCCTCGACGCCGTCGACGACCTTCAGTGGGAGAACTGACCATGAGCCAAGCACGTGTGTTTTTGTTGCCGGACCTGGGCGAAGGCCTGACCGAAGCCGAACTCGTTGCCTGGCACGTTTCGGTGGGGGACATGATTGTTGTTGACCAGCCGATCGCCGAGGTGGAAACCGCCAAGTCCGCCGTCGAGGTCCCGTGCCCGTACGCGGGGATCGTCACCGAGCTGCATGGGAAGCCGGGGGAGACCCTGGATGTGGGGAAGCCGCTGATCTCGGTGACGCCGCTCTTTACTGGTGCCGCCGGTGGGGCTGACGCGGATGACGCCGCCCCCGCCCCTTCGCCGGACGACCATGCTGCAAGCAGCATGTCGTCCGGCTCAGGAAGGCCCGATGCCACTCCCGGGGCGGCATCATCCGCGCCAGCTGCCTCAGAGGCGGCAGCCGAGACTTACCGGGAAGAGGAGAAGGCCGGCTCAGGGAATGTCCTGATTGGTTACGGCACTCCCGGCGGTCACGGCGTTGCCCGGCGCACCCGTGCTCCCAAAGCCTCGCTCTCGGTGGTTGAGCCTGTCGAAACCAAGCCTGTCAGCACCACCGAGGACGACCTCAGCCTCCTGCGCACCCGCGTCCCCGGCAAGCTCGGCGCGGTGATTTCACCGCTGGTCCGGCGCATGGCCCGGGAGCATGGCGTCGATCTCGGCGGCCTCCAAGGCTCCGGCGACAGTGGCCTCATCATGCGCCGCGACGTCGAAGCGGCCATCTCCACCCCGGCGGTCGAGCAGGCGGCAACCAGGCGCACCCCGGTGGCTGAGCCTGTCGAAACCAAAACCGCAGACCCCCGTACGGGTCTTGCCGTCTCCGCCCGCACTCCTGTCCGCGGTGTCCGGAAGGCAGTGGCCGCGAACATGGCGCGCAGCCGCTCGGAAATCCCGGAAGCGACCGTGTGGGTGGATGTGGATGCCACGGCGTTGATGGAGCTGCGGGAAGGACTCAAAGCCAAGGGTGGGGAAGCTCCGGGCCTGCTCGCCTTCATCGCCCGGTTCGTCACCGCCGGGCTGAAGAAGTACCCGGAACTGAACACGCGGATCGAAACGGCGGAGGACGGCTCGCAGGAGATCGTCTCGTTCGACGGGATCAACCTCGGCTTCGCGGCCCAGACCGAGCGTGGCCTGGTGGTGCCTTCCGTCCGCGGCGCCGAGAAACTCAGCGCCCGGGAACTGGACGCGGAAATCCGCCGCCTCACGCAGGTGGCCCGGGACGGCAAGGCGACACCCGCCGAACTCGGCAGCGGCACCTTCACCCTGAACAACTACGGCGTATTCGGCGTGGACGGATCCGCTGCGATCATCAACCACCCGGAGGTGGGCATCCTCGGGGTGGGCCGCATCATCGACAAGCCCTGGGTGGTCAACGGCGAGCTCGCTGTCCGTAAGGTCACCGAGCTCACCCTCACCTTCGACCACCGGGTGTGCGACGGCGGCACCGCCGGCGGCTTCCTCCGCTTCGTGGCGGACGCCATCGAAAACCCCACGTCCTTGCTGGCGGACATCTGAGCTCCTCCACGTTCGACGAGCGCCGCCGGTAGGTTGGCCCTTAGCCGGCCAGCCCTCGGCGGATGTTCCTTATGTGGAGGTAGGCCATCAGCACCAGCAGGGGAGTGTGGATGGCCGGAAGGTTGTGGGCGAACCATTTTGGCAGGTAGATGTCCGTGACCGAGCCGGTTTCGGCGCCGTACCGTTTCGCGAGGCCGGTGAGGGGGCAATGGAATCCGTTGGCGGCAAATACCAGGGTTTCGGCGGCGACCACTGCCGCCGCCATGCCGACGCGCTTGTCGGTCCGCCCGGCCAAGCCGGTGACGAGCACGTAGACGACGCACAGCTCAATCGACAGCCACGCGAGAGTGTGGACTGCCTTGATTGCTGCCACGGCGGACGGATTGTGTTTCGTGGCTGTCACGTTGCCACGGCTTCCCATCGTGACCCCGGGGCTGCTTCGGGAGTCCCCTCAGCGGCCAGCGCGGTGTCCTTGGCCATTCTGCGTTCCTTTCGGGCGGGATGCACTGGCACCTGCTGGTACCAGTGCATCTCCGGGGATGGTCCCGGACCAGAGGAATAGGTCCCGCCGAAAGGAAGCCTAGGGCGTGGTGTGGCCGGGAAGGTCCTGGCCGCTGGCGTCGCCGGGCTGGTGGGCGCGGTACACGAAGTGCTCCACGCGGCGGTCCGGGACCAGCCAGATCAGCGCCACCACCGTGTACACGGCGATACCCAGGAGCGGCTGGGCGAGCGCCAGGGCTATGCCGACGAGGTAGATCAGTGGCGAGGCCTTGCCTTTCCAGTCGCGCCCCAGGGCCTGGGCGACGGCCCCGGTTTTGCCCTGTTCGCGGATGAGTGCCTGCTCCAGGATGTAGAAAGCGATGGCTGCGGCGAGAAGGTTGATGCCGTAGACCAGCACCGGCACCTCTACGAACCCGGACTCATCCATCCACCGGGTGGTAAAGGGGAACAGGGAGAGCCAGAACAGCAGGTGCAGGTTGGCCCAGAGGATGGCACCGTTGACGCGGTCCGCAATCTGGATCAGGTGGTGGTGGTTGTTCCAGTAGATCCCCACATAGACGAAGCTGAGCAGGTAGCTGAGCAAGGTGGGCAGCACCCCGGCGACGCCATGCCATGTGGGCTCCTCAGGTACTCGCAGCTCCAGCACCATGATGGTGATGATGATTGCCAGCACGCCATCGCTGAACGCCTCAAGCCGGTTTTTGTTCACAGTTCTGCCCTCCGTCAGAAGCATAATGCCCGGTCGCTGGCTTGGGCACCGGTCGCTGCGATGTCAGACGCCGGCCGCGCCCCGCCGTCGAACGCCGTGCCTTTTTTCGATTAGGGTCTTTACGCCCTAGCCGGAGGTCACTAAAGTGATTTAGGTCATAGTCCGGATGGGCGCCCGGGGGCGTCCGGGAAGGGGGAGTGCATCAACACCGACCACTATCGGAAGCCAAGTGACAACCACTACGTTGAAAGCCCCTCCTAGGAGGGGCTTTCCCTTTGCCGCGGGCCACGGCGAACCGGCAACTGGCGGCGTCAGCCGGCCAGGCCGGACAGGCGGGCACAGAGGAAACGCTGCTCGGCTTCGTTGTCCGTCAGGATCAATGCCTCCTCGAACGCCACCCGCGCCTCATCCGGCCGGCCCAGCCGAACCAGGAAGTCACCGCGCGCCGCAGCCAGGTACGGGTACCTGGCAAGCTGCGGCTCGGCGCCAAGCGCATCGAGTTCTGCCAGCCCCTCGGACGGCCCCACCGCGAAGCCCAGGGCGATGGCCCGGTTGAGCCGGACCACGGGGGAGGGCCACCGCTCCATCAGCAGGTCGTAAAGGCCAAGGATCTCCTGCCAGTCGGTGCCGGACCAGGACCCGCTCTCGTCATGGACGGCAGCGATGGCTGCCATGAGGACAAAGCGGCCGGGCGGCCGGGACGCCAGCGCCTCGCGCAGGAGCGCCACTCCTTCCGTGACGGCGTGCCGGTCCCACTTGGACCGGTCCTGGTTCTCCAACAGGACGAGGTCCCGGTTCCCGTCCACCCGGGCACCCCGCCGCGCCTCTGTCAGCAGGACCAGGGCCAGGAGCCCGGCCACATCGGGGTCGGCAGGAAGCAGTTCACGCAGCAGCCGGGCAAGCTCCACACCGCGCTCGGCAAGGTCCCGGCGCATCAGGTCGGCTCCTGACGGCGCCGTGTGCCCGGTGGTGTACACGAGGTACACCACCGATAGGACTCCGTCCACGCGCTCGTGCAGCTCTTCCGCCGACGGCACCCGGTAGGGGATGTGAGCGGCCGTGATCTTCTTCTTCGCCCGGGTGATGCGGGCCGCCATGGTGGCCTCGGGGACCAGGAACGCCCGCGCCACCTCGGCCGTGGACAGTCCGCAGAGCAGCCGCAGCGTCAGGGCCACCCGTGCCTCAAGGGGAAGGGCAGGGTGGCAACAGGTAAAAATCAGCCTCAGCCGGTCATCCGGAATATCGTCCCCATCTGTGAACCCGCCGTCGTCGTCCTCACGGCCAAGGAGCTTGGGCAGAGCCCGTTGCGCCGTTGCCGCACGGCGCCGCATATCCAAGGCCCGTCGTCGTGCCGTCACCGTCAGCCAAGCCCCGGGATTGCTCGGGATGCCGTTCCCGCCCCACGTGGACAAGGCGCTGGCGTACGCGTCCTGGACGGCTTCCTCAGCGGCGTCAATGTCCCCGGCAACCCGCACCGTGGCCGCCAGCACGAACGCCCACTCCCGGCGGTGCGCATCGGCAACCGCGGCAGCAACCTCCGAGCCGGCGGCCCGCGCCATCAGCTGACCACCCGGACCGGCCACACCTCAACCCCGACGCCGGCGGGCACCTCCTTGCCGATCTGGAGCGCTTCGTCGAGGTCGGCCGCCTCCACCAGGTAGTAGCCGCCCAGGGTCTCCTTCGACTCGGCAAAGGGGCCGTCCGTCACCACGAACCCGCCGGCCCCGTCGCGCCGGATGGATGTCGCCGTGGAGGACGGGTGGAGGGCGGCGCCGCTGATCAGGGACGCTCCGCGGCGTTCCATGAACTCCTGGTAGTTGGCGCTGATCGACTCGCCTTCGGCCTGCCTGGTCACCGCTTCGTCCTGGTAAATCAGGATCAGATACTTGGACATTTTGAACTCCCTTCGCTTGTCAATAAGAGCCCACTCTTGGAGCCCCTACCCATACGACGCGCAGGGGAAGCCCGGATCGACAACGCTCTCAAAAAGGTCGCACGGCGTAAAGGAATTGTTAAAGTTTCGGCCGAAAGAGCAGCCGGCGGGCTGTGCCGCAGGCGCCGGCAAGTACTTTGGACGCAGTGCCGCCTTCTCAGGGACCCCCAACCTGGAGAAGGCGGCACGCCTGCTTTAGAGGCGGCAGTCTTCCCTGTATTTCCAAGGTACCGCGCTCCGGGGGGCTTGCCGCAAGGCCCCCGGGCTGACGCATACTGGGTGCCGCATCCCGGCTGGCGGGTGCAGGAACGGGCGGGGACAACATGCATGATGTGGTGATTGTGGGGAGCGGGCCCACGGGGTTGATGCTCGCGGCGGAATTGCGCCTGGCGGGCGTGGAGGCGCTGGTGTTGGAGCGGCGGCCGTCCCAGGAACTGGCCGGTTCCCGCGGCGGTGGAATCCACGCGCGAACCATTGAACTGCTGGACCAGCGCGGCATCGCGGAGCGGTTCCTCGCCGAGGGTAAGACCGTTCAGGCGGCAACGTTTGGCGCCACCCAGCTGGACCTGGCCGGCCTGCCCACGCGCCACCCGTACACGCTGGCCCTGTTCCAGAACCACATCGAGCGGCTGCTGCTGGGCTGGGCAGAGGAGCTGGGCGTGCAGGTCCGGCGGGGCGTGGAGGTCACCGGCGTGGTTGCGGACGACGACGGCGCCGACGTCCAGCTCGCCGGCGGCGGACCCGTGCGGGCCAGGTTTGTGGTGGGCACCGACGGCGGACGCAGCGTGGTGCGGCGCTCGGCGGGGATCAACTTCCCCGGCCCGGACGCCACCCGCAGCAGCCTGATCGCGGAGGTGAAGGTGGCCGGCGAACCCGTGCAGCAGGGCACAGTGGATGCCCGCGGCATCCACGGGCTGTACCCGATGGGGGACGGCATGGTCCGGGTGGTGGTGACCGAAGCGGAGCTGGGTCCCGCCACCGAGCCCACGCTGGAGGACCTGCGCCGCGCTTTGACCGATGTGTTCGGCACGGACTTCGGCGTGCACAGCCCTGCCTGGCTCTCGCGTTTCACGGACGCCACCCGGCAGGCGGAGTCCTATCGGAAGGGCCGCGTCCTGTTGGCCGGCGACGCCGCCCACGTCCATTCCCCGACCGGCGGGCAGGGCATTGGCCTGGGCCTCCAGGATGCCGTGAACCTCGGTTGGAAGCTGGCGCAGGTGGTCCGCGGAATAGCCGGGGACCACCTGCTGGACACCTACCATGCCGAACGCCACCCGGCAGGCGCCCGCGCGCTCAAATACACCATGGCGCAGTCCCTGTTCCAGAAGGCCGATCCCCGGCAGGAGGCGTTGCGGGACCTGCTGGATGAGGTCCTCCGCCGCGAGGGCGCCGCCGATCCGGTGACGGCACTGGTCACCGGCCTCGACGTCGCCTACGGTCCTGGCACGGGCCACCCCCTCGTGGGACGCCGGATGCCCGACCTGGATATCGCCACCGTTGGGGGATCCGTGCGGATTTATGAGCTGTTGCACCAGGCGCGGCCGGTGCTGCTGGAACTGGGCGGTCCCGGCCTGGACGCGGGCGCGTGGACTGGGCGGGTGCGGCAGGTTTCCGGGACGTACGACGGCGCGTGGGAGCTTCCGGTGCTGGGCGTGGTGCCTGCACCGACGGCAGTGCTGGTGCGTCCGGACGGCTACGTGGCCTGGGCCGGCGGGCACTCGGTGTCGGGCCTGCCGGAAGCGATGGCGGAGTGGTTGGGTCCAGCCCGCTGAATCCTTGCATGATCTTGACAGAAAATTGTGCGCTTGCACGTTGTTGCCGGAAGGCAGGTGCTTGTAGGCTGGCCCAAGGTCAGGCAGACGGCCAGCAACGCACCGTCTGAGGATATCCGTGACCGCACTCCCCGCAATACCCGAGCCGCTTCCGGGCGTGCATCCGCCTCCCCCCTAGCTGGCGCGGATGTGGCCCAAGGGAAATCCATGATTCGGGGGTGGGCCACATCCACGCCGTACACTCCGGGAGTCAGCAGCGTCGCTGGCTCCCGGGCCGGCGGGGAACGCCGCCGGCGTGCAACCTCAATCCTCGAAGTAGGCGGCTGTGGGCTGGGAGCCCGTGAACCGGTCCACCAGCGACTGGGCAAGATCGTTGAGCTTTTGGTTCCGCGTGTTGGAGGCCCGGCGGAGCACTTCAAACGCCTGGTCCTTGCTGCACTGGTTTTGCGCCATGATGATCCCGCAGGCCACGTCGATCGCGGTCCTGGTGTCCATCGCGGCCTTCAGGTGCTCGGCACGCTGGTCCGCGGACGCTATCCGGATGGCCAGGCGCAGGGCCATGCCCGCCATGTCCGCAAACCGTACCGCCTCGGACACCGCCCGCTCACTGAAGAGCCCGCTGGCGGGTGCGAAAAAATCCAGGACGGCCCCGGCGTCGTCCTGCAGTTTCATGGGCACCCCCAGCGCGCTGGCGATGCCCGCGGCTGCGAGGGCCTGGCGGTACTCGGGCCACCGGGGGTCGGAGTCCACGTCACCCAGCAGGACGGGGACGCCGGTCTCCAGCGCGTCGACGCAGGGCCCGTCTCCCAGCGTCTGCTCGATCCTGTCCAGCACCACCGCAGTATCGCTGCTGCCGCCAATGGTGGCCGTGTGCTTGCGGCGGCGCAGGGTCACGGCGCATTCAATAGGCGTGCCGGTGGTGTCCGTCATGGTGGCCGCCGCAAACGTGGTGATGGCGTCCAACACGGATTTGATGTCTTCCGTGCCGCCGATCAGTTCGACGAGCCGCTCGAAATCTTCTGCCATGTCCTGGTCCACCATGTGTTCAATGTAGAAGGCGCGCCGGCCGGCCACAAGCCACGATGTTGGGCCCCGTTTTCAGCGTCCGCCCAGCTTCCACACAGGGCAGTTATGGAAACGTTATATATGCTTGCTTAGTGGTTTTTAGGTCAAGCAGTGGAATTTTGTCAGCCGCGGAGCGCCCGGCCTTGCCCGGAACGGGGCTCATCGCCGGGCGCAAGCATGCCCTGGACGGGCTCCGCACCATCGCCGTGGCGGGAGTGTTCTTTTTTCACACGGCCACCGATCTTGTCCCCGGGGGATCCATCGGCGTCGACGTCTTCTTCACGCTCAGCGGCTTCGTGATCACGCTGCTGATCATGAAGGAGTGGAGCACCACCGGCCGCCTCCACCTGGGCATCTTCTACGCCAAGCGCCTGGCCCGGCTCTGGCCGGCGTTGCTGGCGCTCTGCGCGGTGATCCTCGTGGCAGGCCTCCTGTTCCCGGCCTCGGGCTGGGGCGGACAGGCGGGCTTCGTCCTGCCGGCCGCGGCCTACGTGATGAACCTGGCGCACTTTGGCGTGTTCGGCGACTCCATCGCCGGGGAAACGCTGGGCCCCACCTGGACCCTGGCCGTCGAGGAGCAGTTCTACCTGGTGTGGCCGCTCCTGCTGCTGGTGATGCTCCGGTTGTGGAAGGTCCGCACCGTCGCCTTCGCCACGCTGGCGGTGGCCGGCGCGTTCCTGCTGAACCGGATCCTGCTGGTCACCGAGGGCCAGCCGCTGGCCCGGATCTACAACGGCCCGGATACCCGCGCCGACGAGCTGCTGATTGGCTGCGCACTGGCCCTGCTGTTCACCTCCGTGCGGACCGGCTCCCGGCTGCACGGTGGGTTTGGTGTCCGTGGCCCGCTGGGGAGCCCCGCTGGCGGCCATCACTCTGGGGGCCGCCCTGTTCCTGTTCCGGGAACCAGACACACCTGGCGTGTGGTTCACGGTTTTCTGGGCTGCCGGGCCCGCGGTGCTCGCCCTGCTGTCAGCGGTGCTGATAGGAGCCTTGGTGCTTGAGCCGGCAGGGTTCCTGGCGCGGATCCTCAGCCACCCGTGGCTCGCCAACCCCGGCCGCGACCTGTCGTATGCGATGTACCTCTGGCACTTGCCGGTGTACCTGTTGCTGATGCGGCTGATACCGGCTTTGCCCCTCCGGATCGCGCTGACCGCGGTCCTCACCGTGCTGGTGGCGTACGCGTCGTTCCGCTTTGTGGAGCGGCCGCTCCGGCAGTGGGCCAACGCAAAGCTGGAACCCGCCGTCGAGCCGGTACCACGGGAACGCACCAAGGAGCCGGTGGCCGCCTGAGCCACTCGGCTCGCGGCGGCCGAAGGCCCGGCCGGCAGGCGGCCTGTGCCGTCAGTGCTGGATGCTTTCCTGGTCACGGTGCGCAGCGGGTTCGATCTGGAAGGTGGAATGCTCGATGCTGACGTCGAAGTCCTTGGCCACGCAGCGTTGCAGGTCGGCCAGGATGCTTGCCGAGTGCCCGTCGCGCATGCACTGATCCTGCACGGTGACGTGGGCGGACAACACCGGAACGCCCGAGGCCACCAGTGAAGCGTGCAGGTCGTGGACGTCGATGACGTGCGGCAGGGCCAGGATGTGTTCCCGTACTTTGGCCAGGTCCAGGCCCGGGGGAGTACTTTCCATCAGCACGTTCACGGTGTCCCGGAGCAGGCTGAGGGTGCGCGGGATGATCAGCGCACCGATCAGCAGGGACACGACGGCGTCCGCCCGGGTCCAGCCGGTCAGGGCGATGACCAGTGCTGCCACGATCACCGCGATGGAACCCAGGGCGTCGTTGAGCACCTCGAGGAACGCGGCCTTCATGTTGAAGTTGTGGTGACGGCCGGAGGCGAGCACCACAAGCCCCACCGCGTTGCCGGCCAGGCCGATGACGCCGAACCACAGCATGAGGGAGCCGCCCACCTCGGGAGGGGCAAACAGCCGGCGGATGCCCTCCACAATGACGAATCCGCCCACGCCCAGCAGCAATGCGGCCTGCCCGGCCGCGGCGATGATTTCGGCGCGCTTGTAACCCCAGGTGCGGGTGTGGGTGGCAGGCTTCAGGGCAAGGGATGCCGCAATCACGGCAATGAGGAGCCCCGCGGAATCGGTGAACATGTGCCCGGCGTCCGCCAGCAGGGCCAGGCTTCCGGTCAGGACCGTTCCGAGGATCTCGGCCAGCATCACGGTAAACGTGATGCCGAAAACCAGCAGCAGCTTTCCGCGCTGGCCGTGGTGGTCGGCTCCGCCGTGGGAGTGGCTGTGTCCGCTGCCCACGGGTCAGCCTTTCCTCATGGTGGGCATGCCCAAGGACTGCGGAGCCGGCCCGCAGCAGTCGTCGCCGGCCGGGTCCTGCTCCGCGTGCGGAACCGCGCAGCAGGGGTCCCCGCGCCACGCGCTGACGCCTTCACGGACGGCGATTGCCGCAATGACCAGTGCTGCCCCGGCGTCCGCCCACCACCAGCCCAAGGCGCTGTTCAGGACCAGGCCAACCAGCAGCACGGCGGAGAGGTAGGTGCACAGCAGGGTCTGCTTCGAATCGGCCACTGCCGTCCGGGAGCCGAGTTCGCGGCCGGCACGGCGCTGGGCCCAGGACAGGACGGGCATGACGGCCAGGCTCAGGGCCGCGATGACGATGCCGGGAACCGAGTGCTGCGCTTCTCCCGCGCCTGCCAGCGAGCGGACGGCGTCCACGGCAACGAACGCGGCAAGGGCAAAGAAGGACACGGCGATGATCCGCAGCGTCAGGTGCTCGCGCCGCTCCGGGTCCTTGGCGGAGAACTGCCAGGACAACGCCAGTGCGGACGCCACCTCGATCACCGAGTCCAGCCCGAAGCCGATCAGGGCCGAGGAGTCGGCCACCCCGCCCGCCCACAGCGCCACGGCGGCCTCGATGACGTTGTAGGTGATGGTGGCCGCTGCAAAGAGCCGGATCCGGCGGCTGAGGACCCGCCGGCGTTCCGTGCCGGGCATGTGGAGTGCTGTCATCGCGCCACGTTCCCGTCGGGGCCGCAGCAGGTGGGGTCCACGGCCAGGACCACGTTGATCAGGTCCGTGATGGCGTGGCCGATCCGGGCATCCGCGAGCTCGTAGCGTGTGCGCCGGCCGTCCGGAACAGCAACCACCAAGCCGCAGCCGCGCAGGCACGCCAGGTGGTTGGACATGCTCTGCCGTGACACGCCGAGGCTGTCCGCCAGGTCCGAGGGGTACGAGGCTGCCCCGGAAAGCGCCAGGAGGACACGGGCGCGGGTTGGGTCTGAGACCGCGTAGCCGAACCGGGCCAGCACGGGAGCCTGCGTGAGGGTTTGCATGATCCCAAAGTACATAGCTGGCTGTATTCAGGCAACTGTGTACTTTGGGGACTGCGACGGTCCCCGGGTTGCTAGTAGCCGGAGGTGTTGGTGGCCTGGCAGGTCTGGTCGCTTCCGGTCTGCGCCACCACGCTCCCGGAATCAGCTGACGACGGCGGTGTGGCGGGCTTGGTGCCCGTCACGAAGTCGGTGCCGGCAGAGAGCTGCACGCCCTGGATGTTGGCCACCTGCTGGACGCTGCCGGCCGGCAGGCCGAACAGTGCGGCGACGTCCGCTGCCACGTCTTCATACCCGGCGCTGTAGTAGACCATGGTCTGGGTGCGGACGGTGGCCTGGAGCTTGGTCACCTTGGTGAAGCCGGCGTCGGCCAACAGGCCGGCGATGGCAGTGCTTCGGGCCGTCACGCCGGTGCCGTTGGCAACGGATACCGGCTGCAGCGCCTTGTCGTAGGCGGGTGCCGCGGGTGTCGCGGGTGCCTGGGTGGGGGCGGCGGTGGCCGGCTGGCTCAGGTCCGGATTGCTGCGCAGTGCAGCGAAGAAGTTGGCGGCCGCCGGCTCGTCCAGGGCCAGCCTGTTGGGGTCCTGCGGTGCCGGGACGGTGGGAGTGGTGATGAAGTTGACGCTCGCCGGATCGATGTTCTTCAGCCGGTTGGCGATGGTCAGCAGCGACGGCACGGAGGACAGCCCCGAATCCACGGTCAGGTTCTTGGTGACCGTATCAGCGATGGTCAGTACCTTTTGCGGGTTGCTGAGTGTTCCCTCGGACTTGAGTTTGCGGGTCAGCGAGGCCAGGAATCCCTGCTGGGCCTTGATCCGGCCCAGGTCCCCGCCGTTGGCGAAACCATGCCGGGTGCGCAGGAACGCCAGCGCCTGTTCACCCTGCACCTGGGAGGTGCCGGCGGGCAGGTGCAGCCCGGAATCGGGATCGTCCACGGCGTCGCTGACACATACGTCCACGCCGCCCACCGCGTTGGACAGTTCCTTGACGGCGTTGAAATCGGCCATCATGAAGTGGTCGATCTCCAGGCCGGTGAGCTTGTTCACGGTGTCCACTGCGCAGCCGATTCCAGCCTGCTTCATGGCGCTGTTGATCATGGCGCCCTGCTGTGCGGGATACTTCTGGCCGGTCTTCGGGTCCGTGCAGGCCGGGATGTTCACCAGGAGGTCGCGGGGAAAGCTCACCACGTTGACGTGTTTGTTGTCCGCCGAGATGTCCAGCAGCATCATTACGTCGGACTGTCCGTAGCCGGAGGAATCGTCCGCGCTGCCGTACTCGCTGTTGTTCCCGCTCCGGGTGTCCGAGCCCAGCACCAGGATCTGCATCCGGTCCGTGCTGTCATTGACCGCACCTTCGGTGCGTTCGCCACCGGCGGTCAGCGCCGCGGTGCTGATGTTGGACTGCAGGCGCCAGGCCCAGTAGCCGCCGAACGCCAGGACGCCGAGGAGGAGCACGGAGACGACGGCGACCACAGCCTTGACCCAGCGCGGGGCACGGCGGCGGGGCCTGCTGTGGCGGGAACTGGCGGCGTACAGCTCGCCTTGGCCCGGATAGGCAACGGGAGTGGAGCCTTCCTGTTCCGGGCCGGGAGATTTTCTGGAACCGAACACGACGAAATGACCTTCGGGAGGGGACAGGTTTCCGCTACCCTACAGGGCCAAGCTGGCAATTTCCCCAGAATGCCGGTTTCCCGGCCGCGCCGGTGCGGTCCCCGGGCGGCGGGGGCGTACTCTTTTTTCTCGGCGGTACCCGCCCCGGAGATGGGCCCGGCCGTGGAGGAAGCCCGGGGTGCAGGCTGAGGAACGGACAGATGGATACAGGTCAAAAGCAACGCAGCGCGGCCCGCCCTGGCCGGCCCGGATGGGGACGATTTACCCTCTGGCTGGAGGATGACTCGCCGGGTCGCCTCCGGCCGCTGATCTTGGCCGTGGTCCTCACGCTCTCGGCGATCGGGCTCGTGGAGGTGGCGTCGGCGTCGTCCGTGGAATCCGTGGCGGCAGGAAACAATCCGTACGATCTCCCGCTCAAGCAGGCCATGTGGACCGTTGCAGGCGTGGTGATCATGCTGCTTCTGGCCCGGATGCCCGTGCGGCGGATCCGGCGCCTGGGCTGGCCCATGCTGATCGGGTCACTGGCAGCGCTGGTCCTGGTGTTCACGCCGCTGGGCATGTCCGTGAACGGCAACCGGAACTGGCTGAGCGTAGGCGGATTCACCGCCCAGCCTTCCGAGTTCGCCAAGCTGGCGCTGATTGTCTGGGCCGCGGCCATCCTGGACCGGAAACAGGCCCTGCTGGCGAACTGGAAACATGCGGTGGTACCGCTGGGCCCCGCCGGCGGGCTGATCATGATCATCGTGGCGTTGGGGCACGACCTCGGCACCACCATGATCATCATGTTGATCCTTGCCGCCACCATGTTCTACGGCGGGGTTCGGATGAAGGTGTTCTCCGTGGCCGGCCTGATCTGCGTTGTGGCCGCCCTGGTCCTCGCGGCAACCAGCGGCAACAGGATGGGCCGGATCTCGTCCTGGCTGGGCATGGGTTCGGACGAGGACGCCCAGGGCATGGGTTACCAGGCGCAGCACGGCGCATACGCGCTTGCCTCCGGCGGCTGGTTCGGAGTGGGCCTGGGGCAGAGCCGGCAGAAATGGAATTGGATCCCGGAAGCCCACAACGACTTCATCTTCTCCATCCTGGGCGAAGAACTTGGGCTGGCCGGCACCCTCCTGGTCCTCGGGCTGTTCGCGATCCTTGCCATCACGGTCTTCAAGACGATTGCCCGCACCACGGACACCTTCTCGCGGATCGTTGCCTGCAGCGTTATCACCTGGATCCTGGGGCAGGCGGTGATCAACATCGCCATGGTGAGCGGGTTGCTGCCGGTCATCGGTGTCCCGCTGCCGTTCATCTCCTACGGCGGCTCGGCCATGGTCTCTTCCCTGGCTGGCATCGGGGTGATCCTGGCCGTGACCCGGCCGGAACATCCGGACAGCAAGTCCCCGGCCAAAGCTGCCGCCCCGGCGAAGCGGGTGAGGGAACACGAATACCAGCGGTAGCGCCGGGAGGGCCGTTCCGGGAACGCCAATGACGGCTGTCCGCTTCATTGTGGCCTTCGGGATCGTCAGTGCCCTGATGGACATGGTGTACGAGGGCGCGCGGAGCGTCACCGGGCCCTACCTGGGCGCCCTGGGTGCCTCGGCCCTCCTCGTCAGCGTGGTCACGGGGGCGGGTGAAGCCGTCGCCCTGGTCCTCCGCCTGCTGTTCGGGCGCCTCGCGGACCGGCCGGCACTGCGTTGGTCCCTTGCCATCTCCGGCTATGCCCTCACGGCGTTGTCCGTGCCGCTCCTGGGCATCAGCAATGCACTGTGGATCGCCTGCCTCCTGGTCCTGGCCGAACGGCTGGGCAAGGCCGTGCGGAGCCCTGCCAAAGACACCATGCTGGCTGAGGCCGGTTCCGCCTTGGGCCAGGGCAAGGCCTTTGCGCTGCACGAAGCGCTGGACCAGGTGGGAGCACTGCTGGGGCCCCTCCTGGTGGGGGCGGCGCTCGCCCTGACGGGAAGCTACGGGCCGGGATTCCTGCTGCTGGCCATCCCCGGACTGGCGGCCATGCTGTTGCTGTTCTGGCTGAAGAACAAGGTGCCGGACCCGGCCGCCTACGAGACCGTCCCGGGCCAGCCGCCCGCGGAACCCGCCACCCCGCAGGTCGATGCCCGTCCTGGGGCTCCACCCGCACCGCCCGGCAGGGCTGCCCCGTTGCCCCGGCAGTACTGGATTTACGCCGCGTTCAGCAGCCTCACCATGTTTGGCTACGCCACGTTCGGGCTTCTTTCGTTCCACCTGGTGCAGGCCGGACTGCTTCCGCCCGCGCTGGTCCCAGTCCTCTACGCGGTGGCCATGGGAGTTGACGCCGTCGCGGCCCTGGCCTCCGGGTGGCTCTTTGACCGGGTGGGCCTGAAAGTCCTCGTGGTCCTGCCGGTGCTGGCCGCAGCAGTCCCGTGGCTTGGCTTCAGCAACAACACAGCGCTTGCGGTGGCGGGGGTGCTGGTGTGGGGAGCGGCCATGGGGGTCCAGGAAAGCACCATGCGGGCCGGCGTCGCGGGGCTGGCACCCGCAGCCCGGCGGGGGAGTGCATACGGGATGTTCACTGCCTGTTACGGCCTTGCCTGGCTGGCGGGAAGCTTCCTCATCGGCCTGCTCTATGAACAATCAATTCCGGCCTTGGCGGTGACCATCACCGGGGTGCAGGCAGTGGCCCTGGTGATCTTCGTCGTCGTCCGTCGGCACGCCGGCAGGCCATAAGCCGGCCGGAGGAGGCGCCGAAGGGACTCAGGCGACGGCGCTCTCAATCTCGGGGCACTCACTGCAACGGACCTCCGCAACCAGCGAGCCGGCGTCGTCCTTGCGGAAATGCGTGACGTGCTTAGTGGCCCTGCCGCAGGTGGGGCAGTAGCTCTGGCTTTGTTTTGTCCACATGCATGAATAATACGGAACGCCCCGTCAAAGGGAAGATCGGGGAACCGAACTATGTGGATGCCCGCAGCTGATTTTCATCAGATCTTGACCAAACCTGCTGGCGATCCTTCGGGAAACGCTGAGACTCGGCGCGTAGCTTGGGCTCATCAGGCAGTTTCAGTGGCATGGACGGAGCGCAGGGCAATGACCATTACAGATTACTTCGTGGCTCTCGGCGGCATGTTGGCTTCCCTCGGAGCTGCCGGGCTCGTCGCGGCCGGGCTCATCCGGGCGCGGGCGCGCCACTAACCCCTCCGGGTACCGGTACGCCGCTGTCCTTCCGGTAGTCCTCAGGCAAACGCCTGGGGCTCAAACCGGGTGCCCGCGGCGCCGCTGGGCATGGTGTTGAGGATGCTGTCCGCAACGCTGCGGACCTTGAGGTTGCGGTGCCGTGACGCCCCGGCGAGCTTGCTGAAGGCTTCGGGGTAGGAACAGCGGTTTTGTGCCATCAGCACACCGCAGGCCACATCGATGGAGGTCCTGCTCTCCAGCACCTGCTTCAGGTTGTCCCCGGAGCGGATGACGCCGTGGACGTCCAAGGCCAGCTTCAGGCTCTGTGAGGCCACCCCGGCAAACCAGGCCGCCTCGTTGGTGATCCGGGTGATGAAGGCGTAGTTGCCGTGGGCCAGGAACATCAGGGCTCCCGACGATCCGGGCTGCAGTTCGAGGGGGAGGGCCAATGCCGCTCCGAATCCGCCGTCCAGCAACCGGTGACGGTACGCCTGCCAGCGCGCGGCGGAGCCCGTGGGGTTGACCACCACGGGCGCTGACAACGCCACGCCCAGCGCTGTGGGCCCGTCTCCGTGTTCCTCCTCGGCCGCCGCGAAGCGGGCTGCTCCCGGTGTGCTGCCGGCACCGGCGGCGTAGGTTCGCTGCCTGTGCAGCACGGCGCCGCACTCGATCGTTGAGCCGGCCGTCGTACTGAGCCACCTGGCCCCTGCGTCGGCGAGCGTCTGCAGGGAGCCGGCGTCGTCCTCGGTACCTGTTATCAGGTCCAGCAGGAACCCTTGCCGTTCGGGTCCCCTGTTATGCGCCGGGCCAACCGCCACCCCGCACCCCCATTCAAGTCGTACCCAGTGGCATCGGCCGCCGCAGGTTTCCTTGCAATTTATTGGGTGGCCAGGGCGCGTGCACGAGTAGCCGGTACTCTACTTTTTCCGGCGGCCGGCGCAGGTACTTGCCCGGGCTCTTCGGGGGCCGGGCCGGCGGATGGGCTACGATAGATTCGTTAGACAGCCAAGCAAGTAGGATATCGAAGGAATTCGCATGAACCCGCATGGTGCAAGCGAAGGCTACTCGTACCCCACCCTGGAAGACACAGAGCCCAGGGCCGTTGATGTGATCAACGCCCTCCGGGAGTTCCGCACATCCGAAACCGCCATGCGCCGGCGCACCCGCTCGTCGCCCGCCATGGGGGAGACCGATCTCTTGGCCCTGCGGTACCTCATTGACGCAGAAGCCGCCGGCGTGGGCGTACGCCCCACGGAACTGGCAGGCCGGCTGGGAATCACCTCGGCCTCCATGACCACGCTCGTGGACCGGCTGGTTGCCAGCGGCCATGTAACGCGTGAACGCCACCCGTCGGACCGCCGCGCCATCATTCTCCGGCCCGCACCCGGAGCCGACGAGGAAGTCCGGCATAACCTCAACCAAATGCATAAGCGCATGCTCGAGGCCGCCGAGTCCCTGTCGCCGGAGGAAATCAAAGCGGTGATGCACTTCCTGATGCGCATGCGCGAGGCGGTGGACGCCGTCAACATGGCTCCGCACATTGGATCCCGGTAGACAACGAAGTAATCCTAGTTAGACTAGCTACATTGTTAGTGAACTATCGGATGGTGGATCGAATGACTGCAGTACTTGAACCTCAGGCGGCCGGGCACTCGATCCCGGTGACGATAGACACCGAGACTCCCGCCCGGCCCGCGGAAAGCGTGGCGCTGGACATCACGGCACCCGCGGCCCCCATGCATTGCGGCGTGGAAATGACGGCCTCCCCGGTCCCCATTGCTTCCCTCGGCTGGGCTCCACTTGAGCTCGGCTCCTCCGAATGGTCATGTGCCTGCGGGTACAGGTTGGATAGCGAACCTGCCGGAGATCCACTGGAAGCGGTCCGGCTGGCCTCCGCGCGGGTGGAAAGCATCCAGTGGGAGCTGGATGCCGCGCAGGAGGGGTTTGCCAACGCCGTGCGCGGCGCCTCCCGGCTGGGTGCCGCGCCGGACGCCCTGAGCGACGCGGCGGGCCTGACCCAGCTGGAACTCCGGGAGTTCCTCGCCGGCAGCGACCGGCTGCTGTAGGTCCAGGAGCTGTTCGACCCGAAACTCCCGGAAGAAAGCCATGACGTCACGAAGTGCAGCCACCCGTCTGTTCGGGTGCAGCTGCACTTCGTTGGTTAAAGCGGGAGAGGAAAATGTGGCCGGCCGGCTCTGGCCCGATCAGGGGGCGCGGCGAGCGGCCGGGACGGGCTATGCGGCCTGGCGGGCAGGCGTCGCGGAACGATGCCGCCGGTCAGCCAGCACGCTGATGGTGCAGGGTGCCTGGCCGGGATCGATCTTGGCCGGCAGGTGCCTGGACCGGGCTGCGGAACGGAGCATTTCCAGCGCATCCTCGTCCACCCAGGCGCTGGAGATATCAAGCTCCAGGTCCAGGCCCCCTTTGAGGGAGTTGGCACGCTTGGCCACGACATAGAGTGCGTTGATGCTGTGGATGGTGATATGCCCCTTTGCAATCACCTGGGCCTTGCTGTGGTCCAGGTCAATCCGGACCACGATATTAAGCTTCGAATTCACGTTGTAAAGCCTTCCCCGGCATTGGCTGCGACGCTGCAGCTTCTTGCATGGCCTGTTTGCTTAAGCCTCAACCAGAGTAGGGACAGAATGTGATGTGCGCAACACTGCGGCCTTTATGACATCGAAGCGATCGTTGGCCCTCCCGCTCTGATCCGTGATGTGATCAAGGCACGCCCAGTAGCACCGCCTCCGAAGGACAACCCATGAGCAAAGAACAGCTGATCATTATCGGTTCCGGCCCGTCCGGCTACACCGCCGCCATCTACGCCGCCCGCGCCGGACTGAACCCGCTGGTCCTGGCCGGCTCCGTCACGGCCGGCGGTGCCCTGATGAACACCACCGAAGTGGAGAATTTCCCCGGTTTCCCGGGCGGCATCCAGGGCCCGGAGCTGATGGACGGCCTGCAGCAGCAGGCGGAAAAGTTCGGCGCCCGCATTGAGTACGACGACGCCACCTCCGTTGAGCTCAAAGGCCCCGTCAAGCGCGTGGTCACCGGCGGCGGGGAGACGTACGAGGCGCAGGCGGTCATCCTCGCCACCGGCTCCGCCTATAAGGAACTCGGCCTGCCGGAGGAGAAGAAGTTCAGCGGCCACGGCGTCTCCTGGTGCGCCACCTGCGATGGGTTCTTCTTCCGCGACCAGGACATCATCGTCGTGGGCGGCGGCGACTCCGCCATGGAGGAAGCAACTTTCCTGACCCGCTTCGGCAAGACCGTCACTGTGGTGGTCCGCAAGGGCGAACTGCGGGCCTCCCGCATCATGGCGCAGCGGGCCAAGGACAACCCCAAGATCCGGTTCGCCTGGAACTCCGCGGTCAGCGCCATCCACGGCGACGGCAAGGTCACCGGCGTGACCCTCACGGATACCCGCACCGGCGAAACCCGGCACCAGGATGCCACCGGCATCTTCGTGGCCATCGGGCACCTGCCGCGGACCGAACTCGTGGCCGGCCAAGTGGATCTGGACGAGGAGGGCTACATCAAAGTGGATGCGCCCACCACCTGCACCAACCTTTCCGGAGTCTTCGCCTGCGGCGATGCCGTTGACCACCGGTACCGGCAGGCCATCACTGCGGCCGGCACCGGCTGCGCGGCTGCCCTGGACGCGGAACGCTTCCTGGCAGCCTTGGAGGACGCGGCCAGCATCGCGACCGCGCTGGTGGAGGAACCGACGCACAACTGAGGCAGTCCGGCGGCGGGCCCCGGGGTCAGACCACTTCGGGGAGCCTGCCTGTTAATACAGAGACCGGAGCGGCAGACCAGCGCTCGCGTTCGGGCTCGTAGGAGATCACCATCGACGCGTCGTTCTCGCGAGCCTCGTCGATGGCGAGCAGCAGGGCATCCTCCATGTGCCGGGCATACTCCAGGCGCTCCGGCAGGGAACCCTGCAGGCCGGCGTCGTCAATCAGCACGTGGCCCTTGCCGTCCACAATGACCTTCAGTGAATACCCGCGGTCCTCGTGCAAGGACCCCCGGGTGGACGCAATCTCGGTGACCCGGTCTGCCCGGACCAACCCGTTGCCCAGAGTGCGAACCCACACTTCACCCATGAAATGACCTCCCCTTGGCGGTGGGCACGAATCAGCGCCCCATAAGGCGAACGCTACTCCTCGCCGGCCCTTTTGTGACCCCTGTATTTTTACCGCCGGGACGCACGCCGGCGGGGGGACCTTCGGCACTTTCGGCATGCGGTTGGGCCGGGGGAGGGTGGTGCCATGGCGGACCGGACTTCCACCGGCGGGAGCGGCAACATTGGCTCCGCAGTGGTCAATGCCCTGCTCCTGTACGGGATCAACATCTGGCCCGGGTGGCAGGTGCTGCCCTTCCTCACCTCCGGCATGGTCCGCGTCCTTGACCTCATCAACGCGTCCCTGATCGCCGGCATCGTGGTGGGCGTGGTCTGCGTCCTGATCCGTGCCCGGGCCCTTTGGGCCGTGGGAAACCTGGTGGCGCTGGGCTTCGGCCTGGCCGCCACCGTCCGCGTCTGGGAGGTCTTCCCCTTCGACTTCACGGGCGGCTGGACCGGCTGGCCGGTGCTGGTGCGGGTGCTCCTGGTGATCGCCGTGGCGGGCTCGGTCATTGGGGCCGTGGCGGAGCTGGTCAACCTGGTCCGGGCGTTGGCGGGCATCGAGCCCCGGCCCAGGAAACGTTAGGGGCCCGGGGAGCTGCCACACCCCGTCCTTCGCGTCACGGCCCTGATGCGTTGGCGGCGGCCATAGGATAAATCTGATGACTTCCCCGGATGACGCCCAGCCCTTCAACCTGCGCAGTATTGCGGTCGCCGCGTTCGGTCCCACGCTGCTCTTCGGAATCGGCCAGGGTGCCATCCTCCCGGTGGTGGCATTGTCGGCCCGCGAGCTGGGCGCATCAGTGGCCGTGGCAGCCCTCATCGTGACCCTCATCGGCCTGGGCTCCTGGTTCTTCAACCTGCCCGCGTCCCTGGTGACCCTGCGCTTTGGAGAGCGCTGGTCCATCGTGGGCGCCGCCGTCGCCGCCGGCCTGGCCCTCGCCGCCGCCGCCACCTCCGCGCTTTCCCCGAACGGACTCTGGCTGCTGGCCGTGGCGATGACCGTCGTCGGGATGTCCGGTGCGGTGTTCGGCCTGGCCCGGCAGAAATACCTCACCGAGGCCGTGCCCGTGGCGTTCCGTGCCAGGGCACTGTCCACCTTGGGCGGGGTGAACCGTATCGGAGTGTTCATCGGCCCCTTTGCGGGCGCGGCCGTGATGCAGTTCTTCGGCATCGCCGGCGCGTACTGGGTGGGCGTGGTGGCCATGGCCGCGGCAGCCCTGCTGTCCCTCACCATCCCGGACCTGGCCGTGCCGGACGCCCCGCCGGGCGGGGACGGCGCCGCCCAGCCCACGCTCCGGAGCGTCGCGGTTTCGCACGCGGGCGTATTCCTTTCGCTGGGTGTGGGCATCCTGCTGCTCAGTGCGTTGCGGTCCTCCCGGCAGGTGGTGATCCCGCTCTGGGCCGACCATCTGGGCATGGACGCCACCTCCGCGTCCCTGATCTACGGCCTCTCCGGTGCGATCGACATGCTGGTGTTCTATCCCGCCGGCAAACTGATGGACCGCAAAGGCCGGCAATGGGTGGCCATCCCCTCCACGTTGCTCATGGGAACCGCACTGCTGTTGATCCCGCTCACCGGATCCTTCACCGGACTGCTGCTGGCTGCGCTGCTGATCGGCTTCGGCAACGGCATCAGCTCCGGGCTGGTGATGACCCTGGGAGCGGACTTCTCGCCGGATCGCGGCCGCGGCCAGTTCCTGGGCCTCTGGCGGTTCATGGCGGACGCCGGGTCCACCGGCGGCCCGGTGCTCCTCTCCGGGGTGACGGCACTGGCCTCCCTGGGGCCGGGGATCTCAGCCACGGGCATCCTGGGATTCGCGGCGGCGGCCGTGTTCGGCGTCGTCCTGCCCCGACTCAAGCATCGCCGGAACTACTGACGCCGGCAGGCTATTCTCGACACATGACCGACCCCGGCGTGAGCGCCCGCATCAGCCCCCTGCACAAAGCCGTGTGGTGGGCCCAGGACTATGCCTATGCCACCGGCTGGCAGGTCCGGGGGTTCCTCTCCCGCGTGCAGCCGGCCTCCTTCCGGACCGGCACCCTGCAGCCCGTGGTGATCATCCCCGGCGTCTACGAAAACTGGCAGTTCATGATGCCGCTCATCCGGGCCATCCATGATGCCGGGCATCCCGTTCACGTGGTCACTGTGCTGCAGCGCAACAAACTCAAGGTCCCGGACGCCGCCAGGCTGGTGGCCCAGCATCTGGAGGAGGCGGGCCTGCACAACGCCATCCTGGTGGCCCACAGCAAAGGCGGGCTGATCGGCAAATACACCATGCTGTCCCTGGATCCCGAGCACCGGATCGACCGGATGATCGCCGTGTGCGCACCATTCTCCGGTTCCCGCTACGCCCGGTACATGCTGCTGCCCAGCCTGCGGATCTTCTCACCGCGCAACGCGTTAACCCTGCAGATGGCGCGCGAGCAGACCATCAACAGCCGCATCACGTCCCTGTACGGCCCGTTCGACCCGCACATCCCGGAGGGCAGCGTGCTTCCCGGCGCCACCAATATCGAGTTGCCGGTGGCCGGGCACTTCCGGATCCTTGGCGACCCCGTGACCGCGAGGATCATTGTGGAGCAGTTGAGCCTTCCGGCCTGACCGCATCCGGTGCTGCAGTTGATGATCCCGCGGCTGCCGCCGGTGCCGCGGCTGCCGCGATCCTGCCGGCGATGAATTCCGCGTCGCGGCCCACGCCGTGGACCATGGAGGAGGCCAGCGAATGCTGGAAGGTGGCGCCGAGGAAGTAGAGTCCGGGCTGGCTGGTGGCCACGCCCCGGTCTTGGGCAGGCTGGCCGTCCGCGCCCATCACGGGAAGGTGGATCCAGTCCAGGTCCGGAGTGAATCCGGTACACCAGATGACGTTGGCCACTTCCAGCGTCCTCCCGCCAGCCAACAGCGGAAGGCCGTCTTTGGTGCCTTCCGTCCTTGCAACGCGTACGACGCCGGCGCGGACCAGGTCCCGGTTCTTCACCCTGACCAGTGACCCGCTGTGCGAGAGGACCCGGGGCCGGGCCTTCCGGCCGGCGGGCGTGCCGAGCGTGAGGATATGGGAGAAGGCAAAGAAGACGGCCAGCGTCAGCGGGCGGGCGGCGGTGGCGTCGACGCGCCAGGGGATTTCGCCCGGATGGCGGCCGGACAGGTAAGTGGTGCGGGTGGAAGCAAGTTCCAGGGCGATGTCCGCGCCTGAATTGCCGGCGCCGACCACCAGGACCGGTCCCGGCGCGAGGTCACGGGGGCTCCGGTAGCTCCCTGCTGTGAGCTGCCGGATGGCCGGGCTGAGCTGCCCGGCGAAGGCGGGAATCCGGGGTTTCCGGTCCCAGCCGGAGGCGACCACCACGTTGTCGGCTTCGAACCGCCGGCCGCCGGCGTCAATGACGAAGGCGTGGCTGTCGTGGCGGAGGCCGGTGACCCGGACATTGTGCCGGACCGGCAACCCGAACTCTTCACCATAGCGGCCCAGGTAATCGGCGAACTCTTCGCGGGAGGGGAAGGACCATTGCGGTGCGGGGAACCGGCTGCCGGGCAGGGCGTCGTACCGGGCCGGGGTAAAGAGCCTGAGGGAGTCCCAGCGGGCGCGCCAGCTGTCACCGGCCGCCGCATGTTCATCCAGGATCACAAACGGCCGGTTGAGGCGGGCAAGGTGGTAGCCCATGGCCAGGCCTGCCTGGCCGCCGCCGATGACCACGGTGGTGAAGCGCTCCGACATGGTGTCCTGCCCTTCCGTCCGTGCCGCTCCGCTGCGGTCCCGGGCTTCCTGCTACAATTCATCCGAATGATGTTCGGATGAATTAAGGCTAGGCCCGGCGATGAGTGAAGTCAATGCCCAGGCACGCCGCTACAATTCCCCGTTGCGGAGGGAACAGGCGGCGGCAACCCGGGACGCGGTGCTCTCCGCTGCCCGGGACCTGTTCGTGGGCGAGGGGTACCGGTCCGCCACCGTTGCGGCCATCGCCCGGCGGGCGGGTGTCGCCGTCGACACGATCTACGCCACGATCGGGCGGAAGCCGGACCTCCTGCGCGGGGTGGTGGAGGCGGCGATCTCGGGGACCGGCCAGGCCGTCCCGGCCGAGCGCCGGGACTACGTGATCCGCATACGCGAGGCGACGCGGGCGGCCGAGAAGATCTCCCTGTACGCCCAGGCCCTGGCACACATCCAGCCCCGGCTGGCGCCGGTGTACGAGGCGCTCCGTGATGCGGCCGGCACCGATCCGGACTGCGGCGCGCTCTGGCGGGAGATCTCGGACCGGCGCGCGGCCAACATGCGCCAATTCATCGCGGACCTCGCCACGACGGGGGAGCTCCGCACCGACCTGCCGGCCGCGGAACTCGCCGACGCTGTATGGAGCATGAACGGGCCGGAGTACTGGGGGCTGCTGGTGGGCCAGCGCGGCTGGGATCCGGAACGGTTCGCCGGGTGGTTGGGCGATGCCTGGTGCCGGCTGCTGCTGGACCGGTCCTGAGCCGGGGTTGCGCCTATAACCGCAGGTCAAGCAGCAGTTGAAATTTCAAATACCTTGAGCATTTGTTGACTCTTTACCCCCTCGCTTCCTGAGCTTGGCCCTGCAAAGTAGTTCCCAGCTAGTCAAAACGAACACCACAAAGTCTGAGGGGACACCATGAAGAACAGCACTCTGGTCAAGGGAACTGCCGCTATCGCCGTTGGCGCCGCACTGCTGCTGGGCGGCGGGGGCACCCTGGCCAACTGGAACGCAGAAGCAACCGCCGCTCCCGGCACCATCGTTTCCGGCGACCTGAACGTCGTCAAGGCCGTCAACGGCGTCTGGAAAGACCGTACCGGCACCGTCATTCCCGACATCTCCGCTTACAGGGTTGTCCCGGGCGACAAGCTCACGTTCACCCAGGACCTGACCGTGACCCTGGTGGGCAACAAGATGGCCGCCAACGTCACCACCACCGGCATCAGCGCCACCAACGGCTTCACCCCGGCCAACGTCTCGGTCAGTGCTCCCGCGCTCACCGTGGGCAGCACCGCCGTCGCAAACCCCCTGGTTCCAACGGGATCGGACCAGACGGTCACCGCAACCATCACCTTCGAATTCCTGTCCACCACCACCGGCCGCGCGGACACCACCAAGAGCTACAACTTCAACAACGTGGCCTTCCAGCTGACCCAGGTCACCCAGCCCGGCCTCTCCTAGCCTGACGTGGCCGGGTGGCCCCAGGGCCACCCGGCCGGCAGTACCAGGAAACAGGACCAGGAGGAAGCCACATGCGCATCACGCGCTCACTGAAGGCAGCGGCATTGATCGCCGCTGCCGTGGTCCTGGGCCTGTTCACCGTGCAGGGAACTTTTGCCCTCTGGAACGCGTCCGCGGTGGCCGCTCCCGGAACCGTGTCTGCGGCCTCGTTCGATGTGGCGCTGACGGCGGTCAACTCCGGCGCCACCACGAACATGACCCTGGCCAACGAGGCCGCGGCGAACCTGGCATTGTCTCCAGCCGGCACGCTCGGGCCAGGTAGCCCGGTCTCCGGGGGAGTGGTGGTCACCAACAACACCAACGCCGGCGGCCAGTTCAACACCGCCACCACGGTGGGCCAGCCAACAGTGGCCAACACCGGCGGGGGCACGCTGGCCTCCTACATCATCGTGAGCGCGAAGACCGCCGTTTCCTCCACAGAATGCAGCTCCAGCACCGGCTACGCGCAGATCGGCGCCAGCGGCCTTGCCTCGCCCACGGTGGGCAAAGGCGGGTCCACCATCTTCTGCTTCCAGGTCAGCCTCGCCCCCGGCGCCCCGTCAACAGTGAAAGGACAAGCAGTGACCATCTCCCTTCCACTCACCGCGCGTCAACTCTGCGGGGTGCCCAGTGGCTGCTGACCTGACCGAACGCCTTCTCGGCGGAGACACCGAACCCGTCACTCCGGCAGCCGAGCCAAAGCCGGCACGCCGGCGCAAAGGCGCCTGGGCCGCCGTCGGACGCATTCTGAGCATGGCGGCGATGCTCGTGGCGCTGTTCGCCGCCATTGTCCTGATCGTGGTGCCGGTGGCGACCGGATCGCAGACCTACACCGTGCTGACCAAGTCCATGGCGCAGCACTACCCGCCCGGCACCTTCATGGTGATGAAACCGGTGCCGTTCAACGAACTCAAGTACGGCGACGTCATCACCTTCCAGCTGTACTCGGGCCGCCCCGACGTGGAAACGCACCGGATTGTCGGGTTTGGTTCCACCCAGTCCGGGGAGAAGACGCTCATCACCAAGGGCGACAACAACGGGGCCAACGATCCCGAGCCCATCCGGGCCATCCAGGTCAAAGGCAAGCTGTTCTACGCCGTCCCGTATGTCGGTTTCGTGGCCAACTTCCTGGGCAATTCGGACCGGGAAATGTGGACGGTCATCGCGGCTGTGGCACTGATCGGCTACGGCTCCATCACGGTCTACAAGTCCGTTCGCAAGGCCCGCAAGCATGATGACCCCGCTGCCGAGGCCGCCTGAATGCCGCGGCTGAGGAGCATTCCAGGAGCCACGTTCGCCGTGGGGGCATTTTTGCTCACAGTGCTGCTGGGTGCCGGCGCCGGCACGGCCTCGGCCCTCTGGCAGCAAAGTGCGACGGCAAGCATGGCCGTCACGGCGTCCGGCACCTGGCCGACGCCGGTCCTGCCCACCCCTGCCTGCACCGCCGGGGACACCGCCAACAAGACCATCCAGTTGAGCTATTCCGGATTGTCCGAGGTACCAACAAAGTTCACCGTTTCTGCGGCCGGGTCCAACGGGACGTACGGATCCAGCCTGGACTACGCGGGATCCGGCGGGACATCCGGGAGCTTCGTGGTTTCGGGTGATTCTGTGGTCTTTTCCCAGGTCAGTTCCGCCACCGCAACCGTGCGGGTGGTTGCCACGTTTGCCAGCGGGGCGCAGTCCACCGCATCGGTCAAGGTCACCCTGGACATCGGCACCGGAAACAGGAAAGTCTACTGCGCCTGACCACCGCCAGCCCGGCGGAAGAGGGCGCCGCTGCAGCCCCCCTTGCAGCGGCGCTCCCTCCCGCCGGGCTGGCCTGGCGGCAGCGACCTTTCGTGGCGACCCGGAGCCGCCCGGACGCCCCCGATATGTGGGACGCGCAAGGGAGAATTCACCGCGAAAAGGGGTTTGCGCGTCGGTAGACTGCGGTCATGTCATCCCGAATCAGTGAACTCGTCCTGAATTGCGCCGACCCCGAACTGCTTGCGGGGTTCTGGTGTGGAGTCCTTGGCTACGTCGAGCTGGACCGCGAGGAGGGCTCGATCGAAATCGGGCCGGCGGCCGGTTTCGGCGGCCTTCAGCCCACCATCATCTTCAGCCCCAGCAGCAACCCGCGCGTGGGGCGGCTGCCGCTGCACATCGACATCAACCCGGTGGACCGGGACCAGGATGCCGAACTGGAACGATTGCTGGCACTGGGAGCGCGGCCGGCCGACGTCGGCCAGACCGGCCGGGAGCAGTGGCACGTCCTGCAGGACCCGGAGGGCAACGAGTTCTGCCTCCTTCGCAGGCGGCTCGAACCCTGAGCCTGGCCGGCCCCGGATACTGGAGTGCCTGGGGGCGCCCACTTCAAGACGCCACCAGGCACTAGCAACTATCGACGGCGGCGCTCAAGTTACCCGGAGTAAATTCCGCAAGGTTCGGTCAAGAGTTTCCGGCTGCTGGCCGGACCTCCAGGCGCCGACATAAAATGGGCTGCCGCCTGCCGACTGCGGTGCCGGCGTGTCCCGTTCAGGTACTAGGACCCTTTACCGGCGTGCCAGGGAAGGCGCTAAATTGTAGCTACCTATCCGGGCGACGCCCATGACGGCCCGCGGCTATGGAGGGACGAACGTGGAACTCTTCGGCGACAAACCTGCCGTCGCTGCCGCAGCCCTGACCAGGCTCGTCGCCGCGGAGGCCATGACTCCTGGAAATCCGGCCGGCCGCCTCCAGGCCTACCTCAGCGATCTGGTGGTGCGGAACGGGCCCCGCATCGTCGAGCAGCTCGCCATCGAACTGGCACGCCAGCACTTGGCCACCATGGATTTGCTGGCCAAGGAGACGGGAAAGCCCGCCGCCCGCTACCTTGACGACGTTGAGCTGGCGGCCGCCATGGATGAGAGCATCGGCCGGGATTCGGCAGACCCCGGCGAGGGTTACTGACGCCCGCCGGTGGCCCTTTACGGGCCGGTCGCGTCCCGGCGCCGTGCCGCGAACGCGAACAAGGACGTCGTTGCCACCGTAGCCAGGTACCCCGCGATCACAATCAGCGAGATCCCGGCCCAGAAGTAGTTCGTGGTGCTGGTTTCCTGCCACGGGCTGGGCGCAATCCGGATCAGCGAATAGACGGCCACCCCGGCCGAGGCCAACCCGATCAGCACCGGAAGCGTCAGCCAGATCCGGGCCGAGCCAAGGTGCCGGCCGAACCCGTCCCACTCGTTCCAGGAACCGCGGCGCAGGATCAGCCAGCCCGCAGGGATCATGAAGGCACCCACCAGCAGGAAGGCGGCCACCACGTCCGCGGGCCGGTGCCACTGGTTGATCACGGTGGAGGTGCCGGAGGCAATGGCAAACGAACCACCAATGAAACCGGCCATGGGGCGCCAGCGCGGGGATGCCATCAGGAACACGGCGGCCGCGGCTGAGGCCGCCAGCGTGGTGTGCCCGGACGGCAGGGAGTTGAGCTCAAGGGTCAGCACGCCTTTGTCCGGACGGGCAGGCAGCAGGTCCTTGAGCACCTGCGTGGCCACGTTGGCGCCGATGCACGCCGCCACCGCGATTCCCGCTTCCGCCCAATGCCGCCGGATCACCGTGACGAACAGGACCACGACGGCGGCCATCACCAGGGAGATGGTGGGCAGCCAGTCCAGGAACTGGGTTGCGGCCTTGCCTGCCGGTCCGTGGATGTCCACGGCTTCCACCAACGCGGACTCATCGATGAACTGGCCCGTTGCAGTCTGGACGAAGAAGTAGTACGTGGCAACCAGCCCGGCAATGCAGGCCACAGTGGACAGCACGAACAGGAACGCCGAGCCCGGAGCGGGCCGGGAGGGTGTCCTGGTGGGTAGTTGCTGTGAAGAAGTCATCGCGCTTAAGGGTGACACAAAAAGCTGGATGGCTGCTCAGGGGCCGGTGGCATCCGGCTTAACGGGGTCGAGCCGGGGAACGCTTGCTGCCGCCACCAGCACGGCGAGGACGCCCAGGCCGAACGGCAGCGCCGTGGCCGTCGCGATGCCGCCCACCAGGAGCGGGCCGCCGGCGTCACCCAGTTCGCGGCCGAGTTCGGCCGAGCCCATGGTCCGGCCCATCCGTTCCGGCGGCGTGGTGTCCGCCAGGTGCGCGAAGCCCAAGGGCGTGGCGGCGCCGATCCCGGTCCCGATGCATGCCGCGGCCACGAAAACGGTCACCAGGCCCGGGGCAGCCGCAACGAGGGCGACGCCCGCGGCAATCAGCAGCAGGCCAACGGTGGTGCCCCTGTTGTCAGTGACGGCGTTCCGGTCACGCAGCCTGCCGATCCACGGCTGGGTCAGCACCGAGCCCAGCGCCACCACGCTGACCGCGGCCGTGCCGGCGAAGGCGTCCATGCCATGGCGGGCGGCCAGCGCCGGAAGGAAACCGACTGCGGCACCCAGCGCGCCGGTGGACGCGGCCAGCACCAGCGTGGGAACCAGGAACCGACGCTCGCCCACCTGCCGGGCCAGGTCCATCACCGTGTACCGCTTCCGGGGGAGCGGCTCCAGGTTCGCGACGGACACCAGCACCCACACGGCCGTGACCGCGGCCAGGACGGAGAGGGCGCCGAACAACAGCGGGAAACCGCCCGCCAGGATCAGCCCCGCACCCAGCGGCGGCCCGATGATGTAGCCCAGGCTCTTCCAGGAGCCATACCGGCCAAAGTAGGTGCCGGCCTTGCCGCCGCGTGCCATCCGGGCCACCATCGCGGACGACGCCGGCGAAAAGGCCGACGCCGCAGCGCCCTGTCCCAGCCGGGCCAGGGCCAGGACCAGGGGATCGGCCGCGCCAAGTCCGATCAGCGACAGCACGGCGAAGGCCAGCAGGCCACCCACGACGACAGGTTTGGTTCCGATCCGGTCGCTGAGCGCACCGAAGACGGGTTTGAGGAACACCTCGGCAACGTCATACAAGGCCAGGAGGATTCCGAGGTTCAGCAGCGTCAAGCCAATATTTCCGCTTTGCGAGCCCAGCCCGGCCGCGATGCTGTGGGCGCCGAAGGCTGTGACGAATCCCGCTGCGTACAGTGGCGCCGAGGACGAGCGGACGGCCTGGCCTTCAGTGCTCATGATTGGGACTTTAGTACCTTCACAAACTTGTGAAAACTCCGAAGATTAGTCCATGAACACTGTCATCCAAACTGTGGGCTTGCATAAAAACTTTGGCAAGGTCCGTGCCCTGGACGGGCTGGACCTTGACGTCCGGGCAGGGGAGATCCATGGCTTCCTGGGGCCCAACGGCGCCGGGAAATCGACCACCCTGCGCATCCTGCTGGGCCTGGCCAAGGCAACATCCGGTTCCGCCACCGTCCTTGGCATGGACCCCTGGACCCAGGCTGTTGAACTCCACCGGCGCCTGGCCTATGTCCCCGGCGACGTCAGGCTGTGGCCCAACCTCTCCGGCGGCGAAACCATCGACCTGCTCTCCCGGCTCCGCGGCGGTACAGCGGATGGTGCGGCGTACCGCCGCAGCAAGGACCGGCTGTGCCAGGCCTTCGACTTTGATCCGGCCAAGAAGGGGCGCGCCTACTCCAAAGGCAACCGGCAGAAGGTGGCCCTGATCGCGGCCCTCGCCACGGACGCCGAGCTTTACCTGCTCGACGAGCCCACGAGCGGCCTCGACCCGCTCATGGAGGAGGTCTTCCGCCGGGAACTGCTCGCCGTCGTCGAACGGGGCGCCACCGTGCTGCTCTCCAGCCACATCCTGACCGAGGTGGAGGTCCTGTGCCACCGGGTAAGCATCATCCGCGCCGGCAGGATTGTGGACGGCGGGACGCTGGACTCCCTGCGCCACTTGACCAGGACCGAAATTTCTTTCGCCGCCGATGGCCTGGACACAGCCTCCCTGGCACGGCTGGGGGCCGTGCATGACCTGACATTCGACGCCGGCCGGGTCAAGTTCAGCGCGGAATCGGACCGGGTGGCGGAGGTGCTGCCCGCCCTGGGCGCCCTGGCGGTGCAGGGGCTGACCATTACGCCGCCGTCGCTCGAGGAACTGTTCCTGCGGCACTACGGCGACCCGGCGGCAGGTGCCGAATCCGGGGCGCGGGACGATGACGGGGACCACCGGCACGGCGCGCGCCGGCACCTGCTGGGCGCCAGGGGACGTGGCTGACATGGCCGTCCTCATGATCCTCTGGGGCCAGCGGTTGCGCCGTGACCGCTGGCAGCTGCTGAGCTGGATCCTGGGAATCGGCGCCTTCGCCCTGTTCGCCGCCTCCGCCGTGACTCAGACGTACGGCAACGCCGCCAGCCGCGCCGAAATTTTGCAGGTGGCCATCGCCACCCCCGCCATCCTGATGCTGCGCGGCCTGCCCCGCGGCGCTGACCAGGGCGCCTTCACGTTCTTCCTGGTCTACGCCTTCCTGGCCCTGCTGGCCGGACTGATGAGCACGTTCCTGGCCGTGCGCCACACCCGTGCCGACGAGGAAACCGGGGGCGCCGAGCTGGTGGCCGCCACCCCCGCGGGCCGGCTCTTGCCCACAATTGCCACCGTCCTGCACGGTGCGGCGGCCAATGTCCTGGCGGCGCTCGCCGTCTTCGCCGGCCTTGCCGCCCAGGGCCTGGACCTGCAGGGGTCCCTCGTTGCGGGTGCGGCAACGGGCGCCGTCGGCCTTGCCTTCCTTGGCGTGGGCATCCTGGCGGCCCAGTTCATAAGCACCTCGCGCGGCGCCAACGGTGTCTCCTCCGCCCTGGTTGTCCTGGCGTACGTGCTGCGCGGGATCGGCGACGCCACCGGAACCCCACACGCTGACGGAACGTCCATGACCGAAGGCGCCGCCAGCTGGTTCTCGCCCATCGGATGGGGCCAGCAGACGTTCGCCTTCTCCGGCAACCGGGCCTGGCCGTTGCTGCTGCCGCTGGGGCTCGGCGTCGCCTGCCTCGGGGCCGCATGGGCCATCCTGGGCACCCGGGACAGCGGCGCCAGCGTTTGGGGTGCCCGCCCCGGACGCCTCACCGCCCGGCCGGGCCTGCGCAGCCCCGCGGCCCTCGCCCTGCGCCTGCAAGCCAACTCGATCATCGGCTGGGCACTGGGTGGCCTGGCCCTCGGCCTGCTGGCCGGGTCGCTGGGAAAGGCGATTGCCGCCGTCGACACGCCGGACACCAATATCACCGCCGTCCTGAGGTCGATCCTGCAGTCGCAGGGCACTTCCCTGACCCAGCTCATGGTGTCTGTCCTGTTCTCGATGGCAGGGATCCTGGCCGCTGCCTGCGCGCTGCAGGCCGTGATCAGGCTCAGGCAGGAAGAGGCCGCCGGGACCGCGGAACTGCTGCTCGCCGCTCCGGTGGGGCGGATGCGCTGGCTGGCCGGCTACCTGGTGCTCGGTGCCGCAGCAGTGGTCCTGGTTATTGGCCTGACCGCGGTGGGCACGTGGATCACGTTGACCGGTTCCGGTGACCAGGCCATGCCGGCCGATGCGCTCTGGCAAACCGCCGTGGCGCAGCTGCCGGCGGCGCTGGTCTACCTCGCCGTGCCCGCCCTGGTGTTCGTCCTGTGGCCCGCCGCGACCATTGGCGTTGGCTGGGCCCTGCTGGGGCTCGGGGTGTTCCTGGGGATCTTCGGCGGCATGCTGGGCCTGGACCAGAGCCTCCGCGACCTCTCCCCGTTTACCCACACGCCGGTCCCGCACGGGAACGCGACCGACTGGAGCGGGGCGTGGTGGATGCTGGCCATCGCCGTCGTCGCCGGCGCGCTTGCCGTCGCGGCGATGCGGCGGCGGGAGGTGGGGGCGGCATGAGCGCCGGGACGGGGGTGGCTGCCGCCCGGGACGCCGGGGTGGCCGCCGCGGCTGCCGAACGGACGGCTGCCGCGTTCGCCATCGCCGGGTTTCCCAAGATGCCCGCCAGGACGCTCCTGGCCCTGGTGTCATCCGAGCAGGGGAGCCTTACGGCTGCAGAGCTCGCGGAGCGGCTGGGGGCCAGCGCCGCCGCCGTGTCCGGGGCGGTGCGCTACCTGCAGACCGTCGGCTTCGTGCACCGCGTATCGCAGCCCGGCAGCCGCCGCGACCTCTACGCACTGCACGACGACGAGTGGTATGTGGTGTCCATGCGGAACAGTCCCATTTACGAGAAGCTCGCCGAGCTGACGGACGCCACCGCCGAGGCCCTGCCGGAAGGTTCGGCGGCCCGGGCCCGGGTGGCCGAGATGGCCCGCTTCTACCGCTTCCTCAAATCAAGGATGCCGGCCCTGCTGGACGACTGGGAAAAGGAACGGGAGGCGCAGCCGTGACCATCATCGACAACGCGGTGTACGTGAACGGGCTGCGGACCGAGGACCCCGAGGACCTGGACGAGACCTATTTCCTGCTGCGGCAGCGTGAGGGGATGGCATGGATCGGGCTCTACCGGCCGGATGCCGCGGAACTGGAGTCCGTCGGCGAGGAATTCGACCTTAACCCCTTGGCCGTGGAGGACGCGCTCGCCGGGCATCAGCGCGCCAAACTGGAACACTACGGGGAGTGCCTGTTCCTCGTGCTTCGGCCCGCCAAGTACCGTGACGACGTCGAGAAGGTCGACTTTGGCGAGATCCACGTCTTTGTCGGCGAAGAATACGTCGTCACCGTCCGGCACGCCGAGTCCCCGGACCTGGCCCGGGTCAGGCGGCGGATGGAGTCCATGCCGGAATTCCTTGCCCTCGGCCCGGACGCGGTGCTGTACGGCATCCTGGACCAGGTGGTGGACGAATACGAACCCGTCGCCGCCGGGCTGGAAAACGATATCGACGAGATCGAGGACGACCTCTTCGGCGCCGACCCGGACGTATCCCGCCGCATCTACGAACTGTCCCGCCAGGTGATCATGTTCCAGCGTGCCACCAGTCCGCTGGCCGGGATCCTGCAGGCCCTGATGTCCGGTACCCCGGACCGCGAACAGGCATCGGAGCTCCGTGACCACTACCGGGACGTCCTGGACCACGTGCTCCGGCTCAACGAACGCGTAGCGGCCTTCCGCGCCCTGCTGCAGAACGCCCTCGCGGTCAACGCCGCCTTGGTGGCCCAGCGGCAAAACGATGAAATGAAGAACCTGACAGTTTCCAGCTACGCCCAGAACGAGGAGGTCAAAAGGATCTCCTCCTGGGCTGCCATCCTGTTCGCCCCCACGCTCGTGGCATCCATTTACGGCATGAACTTCCGCATCATGCCCGAGCTCGAGTGGGACTACGGCTACCCGTATGCCATTGGACTGATGCTGCTCCTCGGGCTCATCCTGTACCTGGCGTTCAAGCACAACAAGTGGATCTAGGTTTTCCACACCGCCGGTGCCGCAGATCCGGGAGGACTCCGGCGCCGGTACAGTGAAACCCATGCCCCGCCACGATGCCCCGATACCCCCGCTGGACGAACTCCTCGCGGGAGCGCACGTGGTCAGCCTGCCCATGCGGGTCAAGTTCCGCGGCATCATGGAACGTGAATCACTGCTGCTCCGCGGCCCGGCCGGGTGGGGCGAGTTCTGCCCGTTCCCGGAGTACGGCGACGCCGAGGCTTCCCGCTGGCTGGCCGCCGCCATTGAAGCGGGCTGGCAGGGCTTCCCGGCGCCGCTGCGCACGTCCGTACCGGTCAACGCCACCGTGCCCGCCGTTCCCGCGGACCGGGTGCCGGAGGTCCTGGCCAGGTTCGGCCGGGTGGACGCGGTCAAGGTTAAGGTCGCCGAGCGCGGACAGTCCCTGGACGACGACGCCGCCCGGCTTCACGCCGTCCGGGCGGCCCTGCCCGGGGCCGCCATCCGGGTGGACGCCAACGGCGGCTGGGACGTGCCCGCAGCGGTGGCAGCCCTGACCCGTCTGGCCGCCGTCGGCCTGGAATACGCCGAGCAGCCGGTACCCACCATCGAAGAACTGGCCGAGGTCCGCTCCCGGCTGCGGGACGCCGGTACGCCGGTGCTGATCGCCGCCGACGAGAGCGTGCGGAAGGAAACCGACCCCCTGCGCGTCGCCAGGGCCGGTGCGGCGGACCTGATCGTCGTCAAGGTGGCCCCGCTCGGCGGAGTGCGGCGCGCCCTGGACATCGTGGCGCAGGCTGGACTTCCCGCCGTCGTCAGTTCCGCGCTGGACACCTCGGTGGGGATCCGCGCTGGCCTGGCCCTGGCCGCCGCACTGCCGGACCTGCCCTACGCCTGCGGCCTGGGCACGGTGTCGCTGTTCGAATCCGACGTCACCCTGGACCCCCTGGTGGCCGACGACGGCGCGATCGGCCTCCGCGACGCCGTTCCCGACGCCGGGCTGCTGGAGCGGTTCGCGGCTCCGGCCGAACGCCGGGACTGGTGGCTGGACCGGGTCCGCCGCGTCCACGCCCTCCTCACCGCCTCCTGACACGCCCGCTCACTTCTGGCGGTTTTTCCTGGCACGCCCGCTTACTTTTGGCGGTTTTTCTTGGCACGCCCGTTCACTTTTGGCAACGTCCCTGCAGGTCACGGGCGGTTAACCATAACTTCATCAAATGGACGGTTTCCTGTAGGAACGGGCTGGAAGGGTGGGCGGGCACCCCAGAGACATTCCTTCGGAAGGCTCCCCATGTCTGAAACTGCCCGCAAGTTCACCCTGCTGCCCATGCTCGGCCATACGAAGGGCAAGCGCAGCCCGGTCACATGTGCACTCAAATGCGACAACGCCTGCGCCGGCGAGGTCTGCAACACCAGCTCCAACAGCTACTTCCGCGACATTGCCTCCGCCACCCTGTCCCGCCGTGCCGCCCTGGGCCTGGGCGCCGCCGGTGCGCTCGCCGTCGTCCTCGGTTCCGCGGTGAACTCCGCCGAACCCGCCTCCGCCGCAGGCCTGTCCAAGGCTGCCAAGGAGGGCTTCGGCAAGTCCAAGCTGCAGTTCACCGCCATCAAGCCGGTGGACAAGGCCGTTGATGCCTTCACCGTCCCGGACGGATTCACCTGGCAGCCCATCATCCGCTGGGGTGACCCGCTGTTCAACGATTCCCCGGACTTCGACCTGAACAACCAGACCGCGGCAGCGCAGGCCCGGCAGTTCGGCTACAACAACGACTACACGGACATCGTGGAGATCCCGGACAGCAAGGGCCGCCGCGCGGTGCTGTTCACCAACCACGAGTACACCAACGAGAACATCATGGTTCCCGCCGGCTACGATGCCAAGGAAACCCGCGCCATCGGACGTGCCGCCCATGGCCTGGCCGTGGTGGAACTTGAGCGCAAGAACACCACCAAGCCGTGGTCCTACGTCAAGGGCGCGCCGCTGAACCGCCGCTACCTCTCCGACACCACCTACGAACTGACCGGCCCCGTTGCCGGGTCGGCCTTGGTCAAGACCGTCGCCGACCCCTCCGGCCGCGCCATCAAGGGAACGTTCGGCAACTGCTCCGGCGGCACCACCCCCTGGGGCACCATCCTCTCCGGCGAGGAGAACTTCAACGGCTACTTTGTCTCCGGCGGCACCTCCGCCAGCGACAAGCGCTACGGCCTCACCGCCAAGCCCACCGCCCGCCAGTGGGAGTTGGACGATCCCCGCTTCGATACCCGCAATGCCGGCTACGAAAACGAAACCAACCGGTTCGGCTGGATCGTCGAAGTCGACCCGTTCGACCCCACCTCCACCCCCAAGAAGCGCTCCGCGATGGGCCGCTTCAAGCACGAGGGCGCCAACGTGATCGTGGCCGAATCGGGCCATGTGGTGGCCTACATGGGTGACGACGAGAAGTTCGACTACCTCTACAAGTTCGTCTCGGCAGGGAAATACCGCGAGGGCGACCGCAGGAACAACATGAACCTGCTCTCCGAGGGCGACCTGTATGTCGCCAAGTTCACCGGAAACTCTCCCGCGTCGGAAATCACTGGCACCGGGGCGCTTCCCGCCGACGGCGCGTTCGACGGCACTGGCGAATGGCTGCCCCTTGTGGTCGGCGGCAAGTCCGCCGTCCCCGGCATGTCCGTGGAGGAGGTCCTGGTCTACACCCGCCTGGCCGCGGACAAAGTGGGACCCACCAAGATGGACCGTTGCGAGGACGTCCAGCCCAGCCTGCACACCGGCAAGGTGTACGTCGTCTGCACGAACAACTCGGACCGCGGTACCGGCACCAAGGAAGGCGCCACCGAAGTAAACCCGCGCACGCAGAACCGCGACGGGCACATCGTGGAAATCACCGAAACCGGGGACCAGACGTCCACGAAGTTCAACTGGACCCTCCTGATGGTCTGCGGCGATCCCGCCCAGGGCGACGTCACCTACTTCTCCGGCTACCCGGTGGACAAGGTCTCGCCCATCTCCTGCCCGGACAACGTGGCCTTCGACTCCGTGGGCAACCTCTGGATCTCCACCGACGGCGCCCCATCCGGGATCGGCTACAACGACGGACTCTTCAAAGTCACCCTGGACGGTGCAGAGCGCGGCAAGGTGGAACAGTTCCTCTCCGTTCCCCGCGACGCCGAAACCTGCGGGCCGGTCATCCACGACGACGAGCGCACCGTCTTCGTCTCCGTTCAGCACCCGGGCGAGGAAGGCACTTTCGAGGCGCCGCATTCCTACTTCCCGGACTATGTCCCGGCAGGTACGACGCCGGCACCCGGCAAGGTGCGTGCGCCCCGTCCCGCAGTGGTCCAGGTGTTCCGCGGCTAACGCCCGCCAACGCCCGCTCACCTTCGACGGGATTTCCGGTAACGCCCGCTCACCTTCGACGGGTTTCGTGGCAACGCCCGCTCACTTTTGCCCTTCTTGGGCGCATAAGGTGAGCGGGCGTTTCCTTTTGAGTTGTCATAGGTGAGCGGGGGTTGGGGATTCGCTGTCATAGATGAGCGGGGGTTGGAGGGTGGCAGACTGGTTGGGTGACTTTGCCGAACGAACCCGCACCGGACACCTCCGCCGAAACCGATCCCGGGAACGCCAACGCCCCTGCCGACGCCGCGCCCGGGTTGGGCGCGCTTGCTGCGGCACGGATCGCCGTCGACGTCCTGCTCGACGGCGGCGTGCGGCACGTGGTGCTGTCGCCCGGATCCCGGTCGGCCCCCATGGCCTATGCCCTGGCAGAGGCGTCCGCGGCCGGCCGGGTGGAGCTCCTGGTGCGGATCGACGAGCGGTCTGCCGGCTTCACGGCCCTGGGCCTTGCCCTCGCCACCGGAACGCCGGCTGCCGTCCTCACCACGTCCGGGACCGCCGTCGGGAACCTGATGCCGGCGGTGATGGAGGCCAACCACGCCGCCGTGCCGCTGATCGTCCTGTCGGCGGACCGGCCGGAGGAACTGCGCGGGACCGGCGCCAACCAAACCACCGTCCAGCCGGACCTGTTCGGCGAGCAGGTCAGGTTCGCCGCCGACATTCCCGCCGGGACAAGCCCGCAGCGCGCCGTGGAAACCGGGCTGTCAGCGGCCACCGGGGCATTCCCGGACCTGCCGCCGGGGCCGGTCCAGCTCAACCTCGCGTTCCGGGACCCGCTGGTTCCGTCGCCACGTGACGGGTTGCCCGAGGCGGTGGATCGGCCACGCTACCGGGTGGGTTTCGAGCCGCTGGTCATGAACCTGCCGCCCGCCCCGGAGGACCTGCCCGAGCGGCGCACCGTGGTGCTCGCCGGGCACGACGCCGGGCCGGTCGCCGAGGCCTTCGCCCGGGCCCACAACCTCCCGCTTCTGGCTGAGCCCTCTTCCAACGCCAGGTTCGGACCCAACGCGGTGGGCCCGTACCGGCTGCTGCTGGAGCACTTCGGGCCCGGTTCCATCCAGCCCATAGAGCGGGTGGTGCTGTTTGGCCGGCCCACGCTGTCGCGCCCCGTAGCCTCCCTCCTTGCCCGCGCGGACGTTGAATCAGCCCTGTACCAGCCGGTTCCGGTCGCCTGGTACGAACCCGGGCGCCGCACCGAACTGCCGCTGGAAAACCTCGCGGACCTGGCCGACTTCGCCGGCCGCGGGAGCTCCGCCTGGCTGGACACCTGGCTGCTTGCCGGGTCTGCCGCCCAGCACGCGCTGGACCAGGTGGTCTCCGAAGAGTCCGCCGCCACCGGCCCGTCCGTTGCATCCCTGGTGTGGAGGAATGCCCGCGGCCAACTGCTGCTCGGATCCTCCAACGGCATCCGGGACGTTGACCTCGCCGGTTTGCCGGCCCCGGATCCTGCCGCCACGGTTTACGCCAACCGGGGCCTGGCCGGGATCGACGGCACCATTTCCACAGCCACGGGCATCGCGTTGGGCGGGCTGCAGGAAACCACGGTCCTGCTGGGCGACGTGACGTTCCTGCACGACGCCGGCGGCCTCCTCCTCGGCGCGGGCGAGGAACAGCCGGACCTGCGGATCGTCGTCCTCAACGATTCCGGCGGCGCCATCTTCAGCCTGCTGGAGCACGGGGGAGTGGAAGAGGGCGGACGCTACGGGGACGCCGTCGAACGCCTCTTCGGCACCCCGCACTCGGTGGACATCGCGGCACTTGCCACGGCGTACGGCGTCGGGCATTCACTGGTCAGTACGACGGCGGGACTCGCCGAAGCGCTCGGCCAGCCTGTGCAGGGGCGCAGCATCGTCGAAGTCCGCACGGACCGCCGGCAGCTCAGGCAGCTCCATGCCCGCATCAAGGACGCCGTGTCCGCCGCCGTCGCGGGAGTCCTCGCGGGCCGGTAAGCGCCGCCCGCCGCGTTGGTGGCACTCCACGGGAGAACCAGCCCGCGACGCAAAAATTCCCTGGTGCTGCCGGAATATTGGCAGCACCAGGGAATGTGCGCATCGAACGGGAAATGCAGGAGCGTCAGAGCACGCGGCCCAGGAACTCCTTGGTCCGGGCATGCTGCGGGTTCGCGATGATCTCCCGGGGGTCGCCCGATTCCACCACCACACCGCCGTCCATGAAGGTCAGGGTGTCACCCACTTCGCGGGCAAAGCCGATCTCGTGGGTCACCACGATCATGGTCATGCCCGACTTTGCCAGGTCCTTCATCACGTTCAGGACATCGCCCACGAGCTCCGGGTCGAGCGCAGAGGTGGGCTCGTCGAAGAGCATGAGTTCCGGGTCCATGGCCAGCGCGCGTGCGATGGCAACGCGCTGCTGCTGGCCGCCTGAGAGCTGGGACGGGTAGTGGCCGGAGCGGTCCGCCAGGCCCACCCGGTCCAACAGTTCCAGCGCGCGCTTCTGGGCGGCAGCCTTGGACTGGCCCTTGACGTGCACGGGTGCTTCCATGACGTTCTGCAGCGCGGTCTTGTGCGGGAACAGGTTGAACCGCTGGAAGACCATGCCGATTTCGCGGCGCTGGGCGGCGATTTCCTTGGTCTTGAGGTCGTGGAGCTTGCCGTTGACCTCGCGGTAGCCAATCAGCTGGCCGCCCACGGAAATCCGCCCGGCGCTGATGGACTCCAGCAGGTTCACGCAGCGCAGCATGGTGGACTTGCCGGAACCCGACGGCCCGATCACCACCGACACTTCGCCTTGCCGCACCGTCATATCGATGCCCCGGAGGACATGGTGGGGTCCGTAGAACTTGTGCAGCCCCTCGATCTTGACCAGCGGCTTTTCTGCTGTGACCGTCATCGTGCACTCTCCTCGGGGAAGTCCGTCTTCATGGGCCGCTGGGCGTCGGCACCCGCACCTGCAGCCTTGGCCGCTGCCGGATTCACGGCAGCGGGAGCGAGGTTGTCCACGCCCTTGCCGTAGTACGCCTCGAGGTAGTGCTGGCCCACCATGAGGATGCTGGTGACGAGCAGGTACCAGAACGCGGCAACGATCAGCAGCGGAATCGGGAGGTAGATGCGGTTGGCCAGGGCATTGGTGGCAAAGGTCAGGTCAAGGGTGAACGGGACCGCCAGGACCAGTGAGGTGGTCTTCAGCATGCCGATGGTTTCGTTGCCGGTGGGCGGGACGATGATCCGCATGGCCTGTGGCAGGATGATCCGCCACATGATCTTGCCCTTGGACATGCCGAGCGCCTCCGCGGCCTCCTGCTGGCCACGGTCCACGGACTTGAGGCCGGCGCGGAAGATTTCCGCCAGGTAGGCCGACTCGTTCAGCCCGAGGCCCAGGATCGCGGGGATCAGGCCTTTGCTGGGATCGGAGAGTGCATAGCTGAACAGTTCAGGACCAAACGGGATCCCCAGCGTGAAGGCCGGGTAGAGAACCGTGACAAGGCCCCAGAACACCAGCTGCGTGTAGACCGGGGTTCCGCGGAAGAACCACACCCAGACCCAGCTGGACCAGCGGAAGACCGGGTTCTCGGACTGCCGCATGACTGCCAGCAGGATGGCCAGGACGATGGCCAGGACCATCGATGCCACCGTTAGAAGGAGCGTCCACCCCACGCCCTGGACAACCTTGACGTCCAGGATGTAGGTGCCCACAACGTCCCAGCGGAAGTTGGCGTTGGTGAACAGGCTCTGCACGAGCCCGGCCACCAGGAGGAGGATGATCGCGGCGCTGATCCACCGGCCGGGGTGGCGCACCGGCACTGACTTATTCAGGACCGGTGCGTCCCCTTGTTGATGGTGTTCCATGTGCACGCCTGACTTGTCGTCGGTAACGCGAAAACTCAAGACTTAACCGCCGGGTTGACCTCGGACTTGGTGATGGCGCCCTCGGCGTTGCCCCAGCCTTCCAGGATCTTCTTGTAGGAGCCGTCTGCCATCAGCTTGGTGACGGCCTTCTGGATGACGTCAGCCCAGGCGGTGTCGGCCTTGGCCACGGCGATGCCCTGCGGCGCCGAGTCGTAGACGTCGCCCAGCTTCTCCAGCTGGCCGTTGGTCTGGGTGAGGGCGTAGCCGATGATGGGGGAGTCGGCCGCCATGGCGTCGATGCTGCCGTTCACCAGGCGCGTGGTGACGTCGGTCTGGTTCTTCAGCGTGACGATGTCAATGGGCTTCTTGCCGTCGGCCGCGCACTTCTTGTTGCGGTCGGCGAGGTCCGGGTCTTCCTGCACGGTGCCGGTCTGCACGCCGATGGACTTGCCGCAGACGTCGTCCAGCGAGAACTTCTTGGGGTTGCCCTTCTGTACTGCCCAGGCGGTGCCGGCGTTGAAGTAGCTGACCATGTTCACGGCACCCAGGCGTTCCGGGTTGATGGTGAACGAGGAGATGCCCAGATCGTACTTGGGGCCGAGGGCCGGGAGGATGCCGGTGAACTCGGCGGTCTGGACCTGGACCTTGAGGCCCAGGGTGGCGCCGATGGCCTTGGCGATGTCCACGTCGTAGCCCACGGGAGTCTGGCCGTCCGGACCGAGGAATTCGGCGGGGGCGTAGCTGGTGTCAGAACCAACGGTGATGGTGCCCTTGGACTTGATGGCGTCCGGGACCATGGCGGCCAGGGCGTCATCCTTCTTGACGGTGGTGGGATCAAAGCTGGCGCTGGCGCTGCCTGACGAGGTAGCCGCGCTGGAAGGACCCGTTTCCGAGGCATTGGTGCATGCTGAGAGGGCCAGGGCGCTGATGGCGATCATAGTGGCGGCGGTCAGCTTGGAGGTGCCCAGGAGGGTACGGGGAGTCTGCATTTCTTACCTTTTGTTGCAGGGGCTATGAGGTACTAACGCGGCTTATAGTGTAACGCTCAACAAGAGAGGTACGTCACACGCAACTAAGTTTCACTATTGGATAACTGTAGCGGGGGCAAAATCAAGCCTTCCAGAGCAGGACTTGTCTGTCATCCCAGACTCGAGGCCCAGCCTCGGGGCCGCCGGAAACTAGCTGTTGATGCCCAGGGACTCCAGCATCGGCCGGAATTTAGCCCAGGTTTCAGCCAATTCGGCCTCCGGCAAAGAGCCGTCAACAATTCCGCACCCGGCATACAGCCTGACGGTGTCGGGTGACTCGATGACGGCGCCGCGCAGCGCGATGCCCCATTCGCCGTTACCCGCGGCGTCCAGCCAGCCCACCGGCCCGGCATACGGTCCACGGTCCAAGTGCTCCAGCTTGCGGATCAGCTCGCCCGCCACGAGGGTGGGCGTCCCGCAGACGGCCGCGGTGGGGTGCAGTGCGTTGATCAGGGCCAGGCACGTGGGGACGTGCCCTTCCACCTCGGTGAGCTCCGCCTTGACGTCGGAGGCCAGGTGCCAGACATTGGGCAGTTCCAGGATGAACGGCTCGTCGTGGGCATTCATCGCCTCGGAGAAGGGCGCCAGCTGCTTGGTCAGCGACTGGATGGCGATCTCGTGCTCATGGCGCTGCTTTTCCGAACCCGCCAGGACACGGGTGGCGTAATCCATGGGCGCGCCGTCCTCACCGTGGGCGTCCCGCCGGTCAAGGGTGCCGGCGAGCACCCGGGCCTGGGCGGTGCGTCCTTCCACCTGGATCAGCATCTCCGGTGTGGCGCCCACCAGGCCATCCACCCCGTAGGTCCAGCATTCGCGGTACCTGGCGGCGAGCTCACGCAATACATCGGCGGCATGTACGCCGGAAGGAATGGTTGCCACCACATCCCGCGCCAGCACCAGCTTCTCCAGCGCTCCGGTACGGATCTCGGCGACACCGGCGGCCACAGCGTCCATCCAGGCTTCCTCGCTGAGGGACCCGGTGTGCAGTGTTGCGCCGGCGGCCAGAGGGAGGGGACGCACGACGGCGCCGCGGCCTTTGCCGGGCACGCCGCCCTGGGGAGCGTCCCCGGCGGAGTCCGCCGCCGTCGTGCCCTTAGCGTCCGGGTTTCCGGCGGCAGCACTGCCGAGCCAGCGGTCCAGTGCCGCAACCGCCGTCTCTTCGGTGAGCGGGCCGTCGTCGAACGTTAACTGGGTGAGCCACACCTGGTTGTCCCGGACGCCCACCACGATCTCCGGCACGATCAGCCGCGACTCGTGCCGCGAGGTCTTCGAGAAAGCGAAGGAACCGAAAGCGACGGGCCCGGTGCCGGGCAGCTCCACGGCATCCGTGACGTCCGCCTCAAGGACCAGGTGCCGCCACCAGATATCCGCTTCCAGGAACCGGTCCGGACCCGTGGCGGTGAAGCGTGAAATTTCGCCAAACCCGGCCAGTCCGGCTTCGCGGCGGGTCCAGCACAGGACGTCGTCCCGGACCAGAAACGAAGGCAGCCCCCCGGGGAATGTTTTGCCATCCAGGGGGACTGTCAGGGTGCGGAACGTGCTCGTCATGATGAGACAACACTACTCCCGCGTAGGCCGGGGCCATCTCCGGGTGCAGGGAGGGGCAAAAAGGAGATGGAGGCGCTGGTCCGGACCGCCGCGAACATTTGAGACAATGTCATGGTGAACCGAGCATCCTTGGATAAGCGTCCGGACGAAGTAGCCACGATGTTTGACGACGTCGCACCGAAATACGACGTCGTCAACGATGTCCTTTCCATGGGACAGACCCGCCGCTGGCGGAAGATCGTGGTGGACGCGATGGAAGTCTCCAAGGGCCAGCGCGTCCTTGACCTGGCGGCCGGCACGGGCACGTCCAGCGAACCATATGCCGACGCCGGCATAGACGTGGTGGCCTGCGACTTCTCCCTGGGCATGCTCAAGGTGGGCAAGCGCCGCCGCCCGGACATCGACTTCATCGCCGGTGACGCCACCAACCTGCCGTTCGCTGACAACACGTTTGATGCCACCACCATCTCGTTCGGCCTGCGCAATGTGAACGAGCCCAAGAAGGCACTGGCCGAGATGCTGCGCGTCACTAAGCCCGGCGGCCGCCTGGTCATCGCCGAGTTCTCCCAGCCCGTGGTCCCGCTGTGGCGCACCATGTACACCGAATACCTGATGCGTGCCCTCCCGGCCATCGCCGTCAAGGTCGCCTCCAACCCGGATGCCTATGTCTACCTGGCCGAGTCCATCCGCGCCTGGCCGGACCAGGACCACCTGGCAGCCTGGCTGCAGGACAGCGGCTGGGAAAAGGTCACCTACCGCAACCTCACCGGTGGAATCGTGGCCGTGCACAGGGCCTTCAAGCCCGCCGGCGCACCCGAGGGTGCCGCGGCCGCCATCGCCGCGCACAAAGGCCCGGTGGCCAAGCTGCGCCGCAACATCGTCCGCTGACCTGTGAAGGTACTGATTGTCGGCGCAGGTCCGGCCGGGTCCACCGCCGCGTACTACCTCGCCAAGGCCGGCCTTGAGGTCACGGTCCTGGAGAAGACGCAGTTCCCGCGCGAGAAGGTCTGCGGGGACGGCCACACGCCCCGCGCCGTCCGCGAAATCCAGAAGCTCGGCCTGCCGCACCCCGAGAACGACGGCTGGCGGAGGAACAAGGGCCTGCGCCTGATCGCCGGTGGCCGCACCATCGAGCTGCCCTGGCCTGAGGTGTCCGACTTCCCGCAGTACGGCCTGATCCGCACCCGCCTGGGCTTTGACGAGGAACTGGCACGGCACGCTGAGGCTGCCGGTGCCACCATCCTTGAGCGGCACAGCGTCACCGATGCCCTCCGGAACGACGCCGGCCGCGTCACCGGGGTCCGCGCAGCGCTCCTTGACGGGAACGGACGCAAGACCGGCGAGACGCGTGACTTTGCTGCCGACGTCGTCCTCGCAGCCGACGGCAACTCCACCCGCACGGCCGTGTCCCTCGGAATCCAAAAACGCGACGACCGGCCCCTGGGCGTTGCCGTCCGCACCTATTTCACGTCGCCGCGCACCGACGACGACTGGATGGAGGGCTGGCTGGAGCTCCCCGGCCGCGACGGAAAACTGCTGCCCGGCTACGGCTGGGTGTTCGGCGTGGGCGACGGCACCTCCAACGTGGGCCTGGGCATCCTGAACTCCTCCAAGGAATTCGGCAAACTGGACTACAAGCAGGTCCTGCGCGAATGGACCGCCGGGATGCCCGCCGACTGGGGCTTCACACCGGAAAACCAGGTGGGGGAAATCCGCGGCGCCGCGCTGCCCATGGGCTTCAACCGCACACCCCACTACTCTCCGGGCCTGCTCCTGCTGGGCGACGCCGGTGGCATGGTGTCCCCGTTCAACGGTGAGGGCATCTCCTACGCGATGGAGTCCGCACGATTTGCGGCCGAGTTCATCATCGACGCCTCCTCCCGTTCGGCTGCCTTGGGCGGAACGTACGACGCCGGCGCACACCTGTCGCGGTACGCGGACTACGTGCGCGGCCAGTGGGGTTCGCACTTCACCCTCGGCCGGGCCTTCGCCGCATTGATCGGGAAGCCGGCCGTGATGAAGCTCGCCCTGCGGACCGGCATGCCCATCCCCGTCCTGATGCGGTTCGTGGTCCGGCTCCTGGCCAACCTCACGGACCCGTCAGCCAAGGGCTTCGAGGACCGGGTGATCCGCGTCCTGGAATCGCTGGTTCCGGCCACGTCCAATACCCCGTCAGCTTCGAATCAGCGGTATCCGCAACAAAAAGTTAGGGTTAAGCCGTGACCAAATCCGCAGACCACAGCTGGACGCACGCCGGGCACGGCCTGCCGGACTCCGAACCCAGCCTCAATACCACCGCTATTGCCACGGGACTCCAGCTGCCGGCCGGTTTTGCCGCCATTGCGGAGGATGCCGAGCTTGGCCCGGCCATCACCAACAACCTGGCCAAGGTGGAGAAGAAACTCCGGGAGGCGATCGCCAACTCGGACCCCCTGGCCGATGCCACGTCCCGCCACCTGGTGGAAGCCGGGGGCAAGCGCATCCGGCCGCTGCTGACCCTGCTGTGCGCCCACCTCGGCGACGCATCCCTGCCCGCCGTGGTGCAGGCCGCCGTCGTGGTTGAACTGACGCACCTGGCCACCCTCTACCACGACGACGTCATGGACTCCGCCCCGTTCCGCCGCGGCGCTCCCACAGCCCACGAAGTCTGGGGCAACTCCGTGGCCGTCCTCACCGGCGACCTGATCTTCGCCCGGGCATCCATCCTGGTGTCCGAACTGGGCGGCCGCGCGCTGGGCATCCAGGCCCGCACCTTTGAGCGCCTGTGCCTGGGCCAGCTGCACGAGACCGTGGGCCCGCGTCCGGACGAGGACCCGGTGGAGCACTACCTGTCCGTGATCGCGGACAAGACGGGTTCCCTGGTGGCGGCCTCGGGCCAGTTCGGTGCCATCTTCTCCGGCGCCGACGAGGCATTCGAGGACATCCTGGTGGAATACGGCGAGAAGGTGGGCGTTGCCTTCCAGCTGGCCGACGACGTCATCGACGTCACCGGTGTCAAGGTCAAGTCCGGCAAGTCACCCGGAACGGACCTCCGCGAAGGGGTCCCCACCCTGCCGGTGTTGCTCCTGCGCAAGGCTGCCGCTGACGGCGACCAGTCCGCCGTCGAGCTCCTGACGCTGATAGACGGCGACCTGACCTCGGACGAAGCCCTGGCCGCCGCCGTCGCCGGGTTGCGGGAGCACCCCGTCACGGCCGAGTCCTGGGTAGTGGCACGCCGCTGGGCCGACGAAGCCATCGCCGCCCTCGCGCCGCTGCCGGACGGGGTGGTCAAGGAGTCGCTGTCCAACTTTGCGCTGGCCGTGGTGGACCGCGCCAGCTGATCTTCTGCGGGAGCCCGGCGCCTCTGGTCCAGCCAGCAGGTGCCGGGCTTCTTTTTTTGGCTGTGGCGTTAACGGGATAGCCCCGGTCCTCAACAACCGAAGCTGCTGTGAACCGGGGCTATCTCTCCGTTCGCATCAGACCCGCCGGAGGCGTTTAGCGGATCCGTGAATAGCTTATGACAGCTTTGTCACAATGCGCAAGTCTTCTGTAACTGCCTGTGTCAAAAAGTTTTTCCGCTGAGTCTGCCCGCCTTTCAGCGCCGGCGGGTGACCAACCCCGGCATGTTGCAGTGGCGCGCCGGGACGGCAGCCGGAACGTGAGGAGTTTCAGCGCCGCGGGTTACCCACATAGCGCGAATCAGGCTCCCCGGCGGGGGCATCCGTCCGCTGGGCTGACCTCATGGATGTTTGTCACTTCCTTCGCCATGCCGGTTCTGTGGCCCGCACGGCAACAATCCTCAAGGCCGGGTTCTCCGACCGGGACATCCGCAACGCGGCGGCATCCGGTGAACTCTGCCGCCTCAGGCACGGGATGCTGGCCCTCCGGGAAGCCCCTCAGGACTTTGTGGCCGCGGTGCGGCAAGGCGTGACGACCTTGCCGTACCTGCATCAACGGCTGCCGGGAAACCGGAATGGAGCCGCGCGCCAAGTCCTGGACCTTGTCGACGGCAGCGCGGATTCGCCACTTGAAGTGGTGGCCCGCATCCTCTTTCGTGCAGCGGGAATCCATACCCAAACCCAGGTCGGGTTGCCCGGAATCGGCTACGTCGACTTCCTGCTGGAGGGGTTCCTGATCGTCGAGATCGACGGCGCCAGCCACCTGGAGCCGCGACAGGTGAAGAAAGACCGCTCACGGAACAATGCCAGCACCCTCAGCGGCTATGCGGTGTTGCGATACGGGTACGCGGACGTCGTCCACAACCCGCAGAAGGTGCTTGCCGAGGTCTGGCAGGTGCTCGGGGGCAGGGTCATCCGCTGAAATTCCCCAACTTTCAACCGCAAAGCCGGGGACTCGCGGGCAAAACCGGGGAACACGCCGTCGGCACCCCTCAAAGGCGGGGAGATTCAGCGAGGGCCGGCCCAGCAGGGGAGTGGGGAGCCCCTACTCTTCCTCTTCGTCGTCCTCGAAAGCCCACTCGAACATGTCGAACACGAACTCGGAGAAGGTGCCTTCCTCGGATTTCCACTGGCCGCGGGCGTTGTTGCGGCGGTACACAATGGGGTCCGGGACGCCGAGGTCGCCCACGCGGAAGCCCCAGGTGAACTGTTCCTCTTCGTCTTCGAGGAACATCAGGAAGCCCTCGTCATCGACCTCGAGCTCTTCCGGGTCCCAGAAGTAGTGGTAGGCCTCCATCAGGTCTTCGCAGCCGCCCAGGGCAAGGTAGAACTCGCGCAGGACCAGCGGGATCTCGAACTGGTGCTCGGCGAGGGCGCTGTCCAGTTCCTCCGGGGTCAGGCCATCTGCTTCCTGCCATTCATCCTCGAGATACTTCGGAACAAGCGCGCGGAACTTCTCGAGGAACATGTCAGTCATGCTCATATCCTAGCCAATGCCGGACCCTCCGAGATGACACGGAGCAGCCACTACAGCCCCGTATCGCCAGCCCGCCGGTGCCACCCGCGGACGGCAAGCGGCGCCTGCCACGACCGCCGCCAGGCCAGTACCCGGAACGTGAAAACCAATGCCGCGATGGCCGCCGCCGTCAGCACGTTGAAGACGCCCAGCACCCACAACACGGCGGTCAGGGAAGAACCCAGGAACGCCGGCAGCGCGTAAATGTCCTTGGGGTTGAAGAGTTCCGGCACCTCGTTGGCGGTGATGTCGCGCAACAGGCCGCCGCCTACCGCCGTCGTCACGCCCAGCAGCACAGACGCCACCGGGTTCAGGCCGGTGGCCAGGGCCTTGAGGGTGCCGGTCATGCAGAACAGGGCCAGGCCGGCGGCGTCGAAGAGGACCAGCAGCGACGTGTAGCGCTGGACGCTGGAGAACAGGAAATACACGAGCGCCGTGGCGAAGACCGGCGGGAACAGGTAGGCGGGGTTGGTGAATGCTGCCGGGACCACGGCGATGATGATGTCCCGGATGACGCCGCCGCCGAGGCCCACCAGCGAAGCCAGCAGCAGGGAGCCGACAATGTCGATCTGCTTCCGTGCCGCAAGCAATGACCCCGATACGGCAAAGAAAAACACGCCCAGCAGGTCCAGCCATACCGGGGAGTTGTCAAAGGCGAATGTCATGGGGCGTCCCGGTATTTCAAAGAGGGCGGACAGGGCGGCTCCAACGTTACGCTAGCCCCTATGAACAGCCCCATCATGATCGCCTGCGCCCATGGGACGTCCAACACACAGGGGGCCGCGGAGGTCAACGCGCTGCGCGCCGCCATCGCTGGACTGCGGCCGGGCCTGGAGGTCCGGGAAGCATATGTTGACGTCCAGCAGCCGGACCTGGTGGACGTGGTGGCCGGCCTGCCGGAGGGGGAGCCCGCGGTGGTGGTCCCGCTGCTGCTGAGTGTCGGGTACCACGTGAAGGTGGACATTGCGCGGGCTGTGAAGAGCCGCCCCGGCAGCGCCGCCGCCGCTCCGCTGGGCCCGGACCCCCGGCTTGCCGCCCTGCTGGACCAGCGGCTGCGTGAGGCGGGCACCACGGACAACGACGTCGTCGTCCTCGCCGCGGCGGGCTCGTCCAATCCCAACGCCGCCGTCAGCGTCGAGGAGCTGCTGGGCCAGCTCCGGGAGCTCCGGTCCAACCGGATTGTGGCCGCGTACGGCGCCTCGGCCAAGCCCTCGGTGCCCGACGCCGTCGCCATGCTTCGGGAGGAGCTGGCAGGAGGTGCGGGCGCGGGGGAGTCCGCAGGAGCGGTCGACGTCGGCGGCCGGGTGGTGATTGCCTCCTACCTGCTGGCGCCGGGCTTCTTCCACGACCAGCTCGCGAAGGCGGGTGCCGACGTCGTCACCGAACCCCTGCTGCCATCCGCGACGCTCGCGGACATCGCGCTGGACAGGTACGACGCCGCCGTCGCGGCAATGCACGCAACCCGCTCCGAACCTGCCCCGGAAGCCGCGCCCGCAGCACCGACGGCGGGAGTGCCCGGGGCACCCGCCGATGCACAGCAGGGTGGCATCTTCAAGGCCGTTCGGCGTTTCGTGACGAAATATTTCCCTAGGTGACTCAGCATTTCCGGACCTTTGTGACGTAAATCGGGGGCACCCTACAGTCGTTGCATGACTGATACAGCTCTAGCCGGAGCGTCTGCGGACTCCGCTGCCCCCAAGCGCCCCGCACGCCCGTCCCGACCCGCCACGAAGCCGCACGGCCAGTGGAAGGTGGACGGCAAGACGCCGCTGAATGCCAACGAAACCTGGAAGCAGGAAGACGACGGCCTGAACGTCCGCGAGCGTATCGAGACCATCTACGCCAAGGAAGGCTTCGACGCCATCCCGAGCCAGGACCTGCACGGCCGGTTCCGCTGGTGGGGCCTGTACACCCAGCGCAAGCCCGGGATCGACGGCGGCAAGACCGCCACGCTCGAGCCGCACGAGCTTGAGGACAAGTACTTCATGCTCCGCGTGCGGATCGACGGTGGCGCGCTCACCACCGAGCAGCTGCGCGTGATCGGCCGGATCTCGGTGGACTTCGCCCGCGACTCCGCCGACCTGACGGACCGCCAAAACATCCAGCTGCACTGGATCCAGGTGGAGGACATCCCCGAGATCTGGAACCGCCTGGAATCCGTGGGCCTGTCCACCACCGAAGCCTGCGGTGACGTTCCCCGCGTCATCCTGGGCTCGCCCGTGGCCGGCATCGCCAAGGACGAGATCATCGACCCCACCCCGCTCATCGCCGAGCTGGGGGAGCGGTTCATCGGCAACCCGCTGCTGTCCAACCTGCCGCGCAAGTACAAGACCGCCATCACCGGCCACCCCAGCCAGGACGTGGTGCACGAGATCAACGACTTCGCGCTCGTGGGCGTCAAGCACCCCGAACTCGGCATCGGCTACGACCTGTGGGCCGGCGGCGCCTTGTCCACCAACCCCATGCTGGGCAAGCGCCTGGGCGCCTTCGTGAAGCCGGAGCAGGCCGCCGACGTGTGGCTCGGCGTCACCAGCATCTTCCGCGACTACGGGTACCGCCGCATGCGCACCAAGGCCCGCCTGAAGTTCCTGATGGCCGACTGGGGGCCGGAGAAGTTCCGCCAGATCCTCGAGGACGAATACCTCGGCTACAAGCTGGCGGACGGTCCCGCCGCCCCCAAGCCCGCCACCCCGGGCGACCACGTGGGCGTGCACGAGCAGAAGGACGGCAAATTCTTCATCGGCGCCACGCCGCTGGCCGGCCGGCTTTCCGGCTCCGCGCTGGTCAAGCTCGCCGACACCCTGGAGGCACGCGGCTCCTACCGGCTGCGCACCACCCCGCACCAGAAGCTCGTGGTCCTGGACGTCGACAAGGACCAGGTGGAGCCGCTGGTGGCCGAACTGGACGCGCTGGGCCTCTCTGCACGGCCGTCGGTGTTCCGCCGCGGCACCATCGCCTGCACCGGCATCGAATACTGCAAGCTGGCCATCGTTGAAACCAAGATGACGGCCGCCACCTCCGTGGCCGAACTGGAACGCCGCCTGGCCGACCTCGCCGAATCAGGCCAGCTGCCGCAGGCACTGTCCCTGCACATCAACGGCTGCCCCAACTCCTGCGCCCGGATCCAGACGGCTGATATCGGCCTCAAGGGCATGATGCTGCCAACGCCCGACGGCGAGCCCTCCCCGGGTTTCCAGGTCCACCTTGGCGGCGGCCTGGCTAACAACACCCGCGAGGAAGCCGGCCTGGGCCGGACCGTCCGCGGCCTGAAAGTGTACGTCGACGACCTGCCCGATTACGTGGAGCGCGTGGTGCGCCGGTTCGTCGCCGACCGTGCCGAAGGCCAGACCTTCGCCGAATGGGCCCACGCAGCAGACGAGGAGGCACTCCAGTAGTGGCAAAACACCTGGCACCCGCACCCGCCAAGCGTCCGGTCGAGGAGCTCAAGGCACTGGCTGAAGCCGGCGCAGCCGAGCTCGGCTGGGACGCCCCCGCCCGCGACGTCATCGCCTGGGTGGAGCGCAACTTCGACCTGCCCGCCGTCGCGGTCGCCTGCTCCATGGCTGACGCCGTCCTGCCGGCCCTGGTCGCGGACCAGATGCCCGGCGTCGACGTCCTGTTCCTGGAGACCGGCTACCACTTCCCGGAAACCTATGCCACGCGTGACGAAGTGGCCGCAAACCTCCGCGTCAACGTGGTGGACGTGCTCCCCGAAAACACCGTGGAGCAGCAGGACCGGCTCCTGGGCAAGGACCTCTTCGCCCGCGACGCCGCCCAGTGCTGCGCCCTCCGCAAGGTGGCTCCGCTGCAGCGCACCCTGGCCGGCTACGAGCTGTGGTTCACCGGGGTCCGCCGCGACGAAGCCCCCACACGCACCAACACGCCCCTGATCGGCTGGGACGAGAAGAACGGCCTGGTCAAGGTCAACCCGATGGCCGCCTGGACGTTCGACCAGCTGGTCCAGTACTCCGACGACAACCTCCTGCCCGTCAACCCGCTGCTTTCCCAGGGCTACCCCTCCATCGGCTGCCAGCCCTGCACCCGCAAGGTGGCACCCGGCGAGGACCCCCGCGCCGGCCGCTGGGCAGGAACCGACAAGACAGAATGCGGACTACACGTATGAGCACTTCACTTACCGAGGAGACCCAGGTGACTGACGCCGCCGTATCCACGCGCCTGTCCAGCCTGGACACCCTGGAGTCCGAAGCCATCCACATCATCCGCGAGGTTGTTGCCGAGTTCGAGAAGCCTGCGCTGCTGTTCTCCGGCGGCAAGGACTCCGTGGTGATGCTGCACCTGGCCACCAAGGCTTTCTGGCCCGGCAAGGTGCCGTTCCCCGTGCTGCACGTGGACACCGGCCACAACTTCCCCGAGGTCATCGACTTCCGCGACCGCACCGTGGAGCGGCTCGGCCTGAAACTCGTGGTCGGCTCCGTCCAGGAGTTCATCGACCGCGGCGCGCTGGCCGAGCGCGCCGACGGCACCCGCAACCCGCTGCAGACCGTCCCGCTGCTGGACGCGATCCAGCAGAACAAGTTCGACGCCGTCTTCGGTGGCGGCCGCCGCGACGAGGACAAGGCCCGCGCCAAGGAGCGGATCCTGAGCCTCCGCGACGAGTTCGGCCAGTGGGACCCGCGCAACCAGCGCCCCGAGCTGTGGAACCTCTACAACGGCCGACACACCGTGGGCCAGCACGTCCGGGCCTTCCCCATCAGCAACTGGACCGAGCTGGACATCTGGCGGTACATCGAGCGCGAGAACATCGAGCTGCCCGGCCTGTACTACGCCCACGAGCGCGAGGTCTTCGCCCGTGACGGCATGTGGCGGGCAGTCGGCGAGGTCTCCCAGCCGCGCGAGGGTGAGGACGTCATCACCAAGACCGTCCGCTACCGCACCGTGGGGGACATGTCCTGCACGGGCGCCGTCGAATCGGACGCCTACACCGTGTCCGACGTCGTGGTTGAGGTCGCCGCCTCCACCCTCACCGAACGTGGCGCCACCCGCGCAGATGACCGCATCTCCGAGGCCGCCATGGAAGACCGCAAGAAGGACGGGTACTTCTAATGAGCACGATTTCCGAGATTTCGACAGGCTCAATCAACGACAGCCTGCCCACCACCCTCTTCCGGTTCGCCACGGCAGGATCGGTCGACGACGGCAAGTCCACCTTGGTGGGCCGCCTCCTGCACGATTCCAAGGCGATCCTGGCTGACCAGCTCGACGCCGTCGCCCGCACCTCAGCGGACCGCGGCTTTGGCGGCGACAAGGGCGGCATCGACCTGGCCCTGCTGACCGACGGCCTGCGTGCCGAGCGCGAACAGGGCATCACCATCGACGTGGCCTACCGCTACTTCGCCACCGACCAGCGCAGCTTCATCCTGGCTGACTGCCCCGGGCACGTGCAGTACACCAAGAACACGGTGACCGGCGCGTCCACCGCGGATGCCGTCGTCGTCCTCATCGACGCCCGCAAGGGCGTGCTGGAGCAGACCCGCCGGCACCTGTCCGTGCTGCAGCTGCTCCGCGTGGCGCACGTGATCGTGGCCGTGAACAAGATCGACCTGGTGGACTTCAGCGAATCCGTCTTCCGCGGGATCGAAGCCGATGTGCAGCAGGTGGGCCGCGAACTGGGCCTCGGCTCGGACGGCATCAGCGACCTGTTGGTCATCCCGGTTTCGGCGCTCGACGGCGACAACGTGGTGGACCGCTCCGAGCGCACCCCCTGGTACACAGGCCCCGCCCTGCTCGAGGTCCTCGAAACCCTCCCCGCCGCCGATGAGCTCGAGAGCCACCTGGAAAGCTTCCGCTTCCCCGTGCAACTGGTGATCCGGCCGCAGGGCGCCCTGGCTCCGGATGCCGTCGCCGCCGGCCTGGACGCGGAGGCCTACCGCGACTACCGCGCCTACGCCGGCCAGATCACCGAAGGCTCGGTCAAGGTGGGAGACAAGGTTTCCGTACTGACGCCGGGCCAGTCTCCGCGCACCACCACCGTGGCGGGCATCGACTTCGCTGGCGCTTCGCTGCAGGAAGCCGCCGCACCGCAGTCTGTGGCCATCCGGCTGGCGGACGAGTTCGACGTCGCCCGCGGTGACACCATCGCCGCCGCAGGAACCGTCCGCGAAGCCTCCGCCGATTTGTACGCCGCCCTCTGCTGGCTGTCCCCGAAGCCGCTGCGCGAAGGCCAGAAGGTGCTGGTCAAGCACGGCACCCGTACGGTGCAGGCGATGGTCCGCAACGTCTCCGGCAAACTGGACCTGGCCACCTTCAAGCTGGAAGCCGCCTCGAACCTGGAGCTCAACGACATCGGCCACGCGCAGCTCCGGCTCGCCGCCCCGTTGCCGCTGGAAAACTACCTGCACCACCGCCGCACCGGAGCGTTCCTGGTCATCGACCCGCTGGACGGCAACACGCTGGCCGCCGGCCTGGTCAAGGACCACCCGGGCGACCACGAGGACGAGCGCTACAGCATCTAGTCCTTTTTCGATTCGCCGGAAAACTGCGGGCTCGCCGTTCCTGAACAGCGAGCCCGCAGGTTTCCGGCGTTTTCGCGTTCATGCGGCAATCCGCACGTTAACCGCAAAATGTGCCCGCCGGATCTTTCGGGACGAAGTGTGGCATGGGAAGCTCAGGCATTGTTTGCTCGATGCCCGCGGTTCCGAGCCCGGGCCATTCGTTCGGGAGGCGCGATGCCAACCATCCACCGGTGGCGGACCACAGCGGTACTGGCATGTGCCCGTGATGCCCGGGAGTGGCGGATCACCCGGCGGCAGGCAGTGACGCTCGCCCTGATCCCCGGCGGTATTTCGGTGGCGGCTGCGGCCACGGTCGTATACCCCCCGCTGTACATCTGGCTCCTCGCCGAGGACTCGCTGGTGGAGTGGCTGCAGTTCCTCAGCCTCCTGGCGGCGGCGATCTTCCTGACGTTCATCGCCGCCCGGCTCCCGGCGTCCGGACAGAGGGGCATGGCTGTTGTTTACGGTCTGGTCGGCGCCGCGGCATGGTTCCTCGCGGGCGAGGAAATTTCCTGGGGACAGCGCATCTTTGGCTGGCAGACTCCCGAATCCATGGAGCAGATCAACCGGCAGGGTGAAACCACGCTGCACAACATCCGAGGCGTGCAGGAACTGGTCCCGGCAGCCATGCTCCTGGCCAGCCTGTACGGCGCGTGCGCCCCTCTGGTGTGGGCGGCGGTCCGGGCACGTTGGAAGCAGGCCGCGCCCTTGCACTTACTCATTCCGCCCCTGGGCCTGGTGCCGGCCTTTGGGCTTGCCGCGGCGTACCGCCTCTTCCGCCTGTTGGTGTGGCCGGCGGCCGATTACGGAATTTCTGAGTATTCCGAAGTGATGGAGTTCTGCCTGTACCTGGGACTGGCCTTGTTTTGCTGGCTCAACGTGCGCCGCCTGCTCCACCACCGGGCGAGCGTGGCAGGACCCCGCCACCGAGGTGGCGCACATGCCGTGGCAGTTGGTCAACGCCGCAGCGCCTGAATTTGTGAAACCGGGCCCCGGGGCGGCCTAATGTGACGCTACATGAACGTGCGTGACCCCCCGTTTCCGCGTCATTGAACGGGTTTGGGCCACTCCCTATGGTGAAACAATGACTAGTTCCAAGCCCGGGATGACCCGCATCGTGGCAGGCGAAAGCGCGGTTCCCAAGCGCAAGCGTGCCATCGAAGCTGCCCTGGCCATCGGGCTGGTCTTCCTGATCGCCGTCGGAGCCATTGTGGCCTCGAACGTCTCCCGCAACACCGAGGCCCAGGCCGCAGAGCCCAGCCCCGCGGCCGAGCTGAAGCTGGGCTACTTCGGCAACGTCACGCACGCCCCGGCCCTGGTGGGCGTCAAAAAAGGATTCCTCCAGCAGGCCCTTGGCAGCACCAAGCTCAGCACCCAGACGTTCAACGCCGGACCGGCCGCCATCGAAGCCCTGAACGCCGGTGCCATCGATGCCGCCTACATCGGCCCCAACCCGGCCATCAACTCGTTCGCCAAGAGCCAGGGCGAGTCCGTCCGGGTGATTGCCGGGGCGGCGGCGGGCGGTGCCCAGCTGGTGGTCAAGCCGGAGATCAACTCCGCCGCAGACCTCAAGGGCAAGACCCTCGCATCGCCCCAGCTGGGCGGAACCCAGGACGTCGCGCTCCGCGCCTGGCTTTCGAAGCAGGGCTACAAGACCAACGTGGATGGCAGTGGCGACGTCGCCATCAACCCCACCGAGAACGCCCAGACCCTCAAGCTGTTCCAGGACGGAAAGCTCGACGGCGCGTGGCTGCCGGAGCCCTGGGCCTCCCGCCTGGTGCTCCAGGCCGGCGCCAAGGTGCTGGTGGATGAAAAGGACCTGTGGGACGGCACCGGGACCGGCAAGCCGGGTGAGTTTCCCACCACCATCCTGATCGTGAACCAGAAGTTCGCGGCGGACCACCCGGATACCGTCAAGGCGCTGCTGACAGGCAACACCGAATCCGTGGCCTGGCTCAACTCCGCGTCTGCTGACGAGAAGGCGAACCTCATTAACGCCGCACTGCAGGAATCCGCCGGGGCAGCATTGCCCACCGATGTCCTCACCAGGTCGCTGGCAAACATCACCTTCACCCTTGACCCGCTGGCCGGCAGCTACCCCAAGCTCCTGCAGGACGGGGTGGATGCGGGAACCACCAAGAAGGCCGACATCAACGGGCTCTTCGACCTCCGTGCGCTCAACCAGGTCACCGGTGGCGCCGACAAGATCTCCGCGGCCGGCCTCGGCCAGGACTGACCCACCCACTACCTAAGGACGGCACCATGCCAGTCGTACTGGAAAACCTGGGCAAACGCTTCGGCGACGGCGCCCCGGTACTGGACGACGTCAACGCCAACATCAAGCAGGGCGAGTTCGTTGCCCTCCTCGGTGCCTCCGGCTGCGGCAAGTCCACCCTCCTGAACATCATCGCGGGACTGGAAGCGCCGACGTCGGGCGCCCTGGAAGTGCCCAGCGACGGCGCCGCCTTCATGTTCCAGGACGCCGCGCTGTTCCCGTGGCTCACGGCCCGGGAAAATATCGAACTGGCCCTGAAGCTCAGGGGAGTGGGCAAAACCGAGCGCCGCACCAAGGCCCAGGAACTCCTGGACCTCGTGCACCTCGGCTCTGCCGGGGACAAGCGTCCGCACGAACTCTCCGGCGGCATGCGGCAGCGAGTATCACTGGCCCGCTCGCTGGCGCAGGACCGGCAACTGCTGCTCATGGACGAGCCCTTCGCCGCGTTGGACGCCATTACCCGTGACCTGCTGCACGATGAGCTGGAACGGATTTGGAAGGAAACCGGACGCACCATCGTCTTCGTCACCCACAACGTCCGCGAGGCCGTCCGGCTGGGACAGCGCGTCCTGCTCCTGTCCTCCCGTCCCGGACGGGTGGTCCAGGAATGGTCCGTCACCGAGGAACACCGAACCGACGCCGGGCTCGCCGGCCAGCTGACCGGGGTCATCACGGCCCGGCTGCGGGAGGAGATTCGCCGCCATGCCAAGTAACCCACCCCTGGTTGAGGAGGAGCCGGTGGTTGAGCCTGTCGAAGCCACGGCCGCTGAAACCCGTCACGTCCACGCCGCCCTGACCAGGACCTCCACTGGCAAAGAGGACCTCCGGGAGCTGGAGTCCGGCCTGGATTCCCTGCAGTCCGACGCCGACCGGAAGCACCGGATCGACTGGAGCCGGATCCTCCTGCCCGTGGCTGCCCTGGTGGTCCTGGTGCTGGTCTGGCAGTTTTACGTCTCGTTGGGCGTCAAGCGCCGCGACCTGGTGCCGGGTCCGCTGGACGTCCTCGGCCAGCTGGGCGTCCTCTGGAGCGACGGCAAGCTGCAAGAGTCCGTCTGGACGTCACTGCAGCGGGGCGTGGTGGGTTTCCTCATCTCGGTGGCCATCGCCACGCCGGTGGGGCTGCTCCTGGCCCAGGTGGCGCCTCTGCGGCGCGCTTTCGGCCCGCTGATCTCCGGCCTGCAGGTCCTGCCCTCGGTGGCCTGGGTCCCCGCGGCCATCATCTGGTTCGGCCTCACCGACGCCACCGTCTACTTCGTGGTGTTCATGGGAGCCATCCCCTCCATCATCAACGGGCTCATCTCCGGCGTGGACCAGATCCCGCCGCAGTACCGCAGGGTGGGCACGGTGCTGGGTGCGTCCCGGCTCCAGATGGCGTTGCAGATTGTCCTTCCGGCCGCGCTGCCGGGGTACCTGGGCGGCCTGAAGCAGGGCTGGGCCTTCTCCTGGCGTTCCCTCATGGCCGCTGAAATCATTGCGGTGGGCGGCACCATCGGCTTTGGCCTGGGTTCGCTGCTGGACCAGGGCCGGACCCTTTCGGACATGGCCGTGGTCATGGCTGCCATCCTCCTGATCCTGGCGGTGGGCATCCTGATTGAGCTGCTGGTCTTCGGCCCCATCGAGAAGCGGCTCCTCCGCAGCCGGGGCCTCCTGTCCGGCAGTACCCGCTAGCCCACGCCGGCACCCAACCCTGCAGAGAGCCCGACGGCGAGTCCCGCTGTCGGGCTTTCTGCTGTCCTGCCCGCTCGGGTCGGGAACAGGTGGCAGACTGGCGCCATGACAGCCAGCTTCGCATGCCGCACCGAGTCCTCGCTCCCCGTGGAGCAGCTCTTCGACCGGGCACGCAGCATCGACCTGCACGTGGACTCGCAGCAGGCATCCGGGGAGCGCGCGGTGGCCGGTGTCACGGGCGGGCTGATCGGGCACGGCCAGGAGGTCACCTGGCGGGCACGGCACTTCGGCGTCCCGCTCACCATGACCAGCCGCATTACCCATCTGGATTACCCGCGCAGCTTCACCGACGAACAGTTGAGCGGCCCCTTCAAGGCCTTCCGGCATGTCCATGACTTCGCGCCCACTGCCACGGGAAGCGTGATGACGGACCGGGTGGAGTTCACCGCCCCGCTCGGGGCCCTGGGTACCGCCGTCGAACGGCTTGTCCTGGCCCGCTACCTGGAGCGCCTGATCATCCGCAGGGGCCGGTTCCTCGCCGGGCGGCCCTAGGAATCGTTTGTGACGCAGCATTACCTTGCGTGAACTGGTGTTGCTCGGCCTTTGTTGGCGAATGTGACGCGGCCCTACCGTTGATCCATGGCAATTCAGGACATATACCCCACGGCGCTGCGGCTGCTCGGCCGCCCCGTGCTGGTGGTGGGCGGCGGCCCGGTTGCCGCACGCCGCGCCAAAGGCCTGCTCGACGCCGGTGCAGTGGTCACGGTCGTGGCCCCGGTTGCCTCGCCCGCGCTGAAGGAGATGGCCGACGCCGGCCTGCTCACCTGGGAAGCGCGGCCCTACCATTCCAGCGACGTCGACGGCGCGTGGTTCGCCCAGACCGCCACCGGCGACCCGGAGGTGGATGCCCAGGTATCGGCCGACGCCGAGGCGCAGCGGGTTTGGTGCGTCAATGCCTCCAACCACGAAGCCTCCGCCGCCTGGACGCCCGCCGTCGCCGAGGTGGATGACGTCAAGATCGCCGTGAACGCCGGGGGAGACCCGCGCCGCGCCATGGCCGTCCGCGACGCCGTCGCCACCGCCCTCGAAACCGGCGACCTCCCGCTGCGCCGCCGCCGCGCACACCGGGGAACCGTAGCATTGGTTGGTGGCGGCCCCGGCGATACCGGCCTCATCACGGTCCGCGGCCGCCGGCTCCTGGGGCAGGCCGACGTCGTCGTGGCTGACCGCCTGGGCCCCCGCGGCCTCCTGAACGAACTGGCTCCGGACGTCCGCGTCATCGAAGTGGGCAAGACCCCCGGCCACCACCCGGTGCCGCAGGCGGAGATCAACCGGATCCTGGTCGAAGAAGCGCTGAAGGGCCACCGCGTGGTCCGGCTCAAGGGCGGGGACCCCTACGTGCTGGGCCGCGGCGGCGAGGAAGCCGAATACTGCCGCCAGCACGGTGTGGAGGTTGAAGTGGTTTCCGGCGTTACATCGGCCACCTCCGTCCCGGCCGCCGCAGGCATCCCCGTGACGCACCGCGGCTTGGCCAAGGGCTTCAGCGTGGTGACCGGACACGAGGAACTCTCCGAGGTTCCCGCCCGCCCGGACCACACCATCGTCCTGCTCATGGGCGTCGGCCAGCTCCGGGAATCCGCGTCCGCGCTGGGCGAAGCGGGCATGCCGGCGGACACCCCTGTTGGTATCGTGGAAAACGGCTACCTGCCGGACCAGCGCGTCACCATCGGCACGCTCGGTTCCATCGCGGACCAGGCCGACGCCGCCGGTGTTGCCAACCCCGCCGTGATCGTCATCGGTGACGTGGTGCGCGTGAGCCCGTTCGCTCCGCCGCACTTCAAAACCGCCGACTACGGCACCACCACCCCGAACAGCCCCCGCAAGACCGTCCTCACCACCTAGCCCCACCCAACTGACTGGCAGTTGTTGTCGTTCTGAGCCGTCAAAACGGCAACGAATGCGAGCCAGTTGGGCCGGAACGAAGAAAAGGAACACAGCCGTGTCATCCAGCACCACCGTAGGAACTGCTGCGCGTCCGCTGCGCGTCGCCGTCGTTGGCTCCGGCCCGGCCGGCGTCTACGCCGCTGACATCCTCACCAAGAGCGAGGCCGTCAAGAGCGGCGAGCTGACCGTCAGCATCGACCTCTTCGACCGCTACCCGGCGCCCTACGGCCTGATCCGCTACGGCGTGGCCCCGGACCACCCCCGCATCAAGGGCATCGTCAACGCCCTGCACAAGGTCCTGGACCGCGGCGACATCCGCTTCTTCGGCAACGTGGACTACGGCACGGACCTCACCATCGAGGACCTGCGCACCCACTACGACGCCGTCATCTTCGCCACCGGCGCCATCAAGGACGCGGACCTGAACATCCCCGGCATCGAGCTGGACGGCTCCTACGGCGGCGCCGACTTCGTCTCCTGGTACGACGGACACCCGGACGTCCCCCGTGAATGGCCGCTCGAGGCCAAGGAGATCGCCGTGATCGGCAACGGCAACGTGGCGCTGGACGTGGCCCGCGTCCTGTCCAAGCACGCCGACGACCTCCTTGTTTCCGAAATCCCGGACAACGTCTACGCCGGCCTGAAGGCTTCCCCGGTCACGGACGTCCATGTCTTCGGCCGCCGCGGGCCTGCCCAGGTCAAGTTCACCCCGCTGGAGCTCCGCGAGCTGTCCCACTCCAAGGACGTGGACATCATCCTGTACCCGGAGGACTTCGAGTTCGACGAGGAATCGGACCGCCAGATCCAGACGAACAACCAGACCAAGACCATGGTGGGCACGCTCACCAACTGGATCGCAGAGCAGCCCGAAGACCTCTCCGAGCTCACGGCTTCCCGCCGCCTGCACCTGCACTTCCTGCACAGCCCGGTGGAGATCTACGACGACGCCGAAGCTCCGGGCAAAGTGGCCGGCATCAAGTTCGAGCGCACCGAGCTGGACGGCACGGGCAACGCCCGCGGCACCGGCGAGTACGTGGACTACCCGGTCCAGGCCGTGTACCGCGCCATCGGCTACTTCGGTTCCGCCCTGCCCGAGATCGAGTTCGACCACAAGCGGGGCGTCATCCCGAACGACGGCGGCCGCGTCCTGGACGCCGAAGGCAACCATGTGCCGGGTATCTACGCCACCGGCTGGATCAAGCGTGGCCCCGTCGGCTTGATCGGGCACACCAAGGGCGACGCCCTGGAAACCGTGACCTACTTGCTGGAAGACCGCGAAAACCTCCCGGTCGCCTCCGCGCCTGCTGAAGACGCCGTCGTCGAGCTCCTCGATGCCCGCGGCGTGAAGTTCACGTCCTGGGAAGGCTGGCTGGCCCTGGACGCCCACGAACTCGCGCTTGGCGCGGCCGCCACCGAGGCCGGCGGCTCGCACGGCGTCGAGGTCAAGCGTGAGCGCATCAAGGTGGTCCCGCGCGAGGACATGGTGTCCATTTCCCGTGATGGCGTGTCCGCCCAGGTCTAGGATCCTGTTGCTGCAGGAGCCGCGGAACCACCGTTCCGCGGCTCCCGCCATTTAACCCTGCTGCGCTATTTTCCCGCGCCGCCGATGGCCATGAGCTCGAGCCGGCGAAGGGTCTCGCGGTTCCGGGCGGAGATGACAGGATCCCGGAGGAATTTCGGCATCAGCTTTCCCGGCCCGCGGATGGCGTCCTCGGCAATGGTCACCAGGCATTCGCCGCCGCGGTCCTCCAGCCTGATGTCCACCTTGGCCTCGCCCACGGGCCAGCCGCGCGCCACGAGTTCCAGGGAGCGGCCGGGATCCACCGCGGTGACACGGCTGCTGTCGTTGAGCACCAGCGGCCACGCTCCTACGGAGTGGTGGAGCCGGGCTCCGGGCCCCGGCCATTCGGGATCCACATCCCTGATCCGGGAGGCGCCCACCACCCAGCCGGAATACAGCCAGCCGTCGGCGATGACCCGCCAGACGTCGGCAGCGGGGCACGTGAACAGCTGCGAGACAGTGGACATGGGGTTCCTTCTCTCTTCATGGGCAAAAGGCGGTGCTACATGCGGCCGAACCGGGCCCGGATCATCGCGAAAATCCCGTAGGCGATGAAGCCAGCGCCAATGGCCACCAGCAGGGTGGGGCCGAACGGGTGGTCCTGGAGGGCCTTGAGGCTGCCGTCCAGTCCGGTGGATTCATCGGGCCGGTGCCGGGCTGCGGCGATCACGAACAGCAGGCCGGTCAGGACCAGGGCGATGCCCTTGGCCACATGGCCCGTGACGCCCAGGCTGTCGATCAGCCGACCCCGCCGGGTGCCGTCAAAGTGGAACAGCTCCTCCTTGAACCCGCGCCGGAGGCCCTTGACGATGAAGTAGATCCCAATGCCGAGGATGGTCAGGCCCAGGGCCACGAGGACCCAAGGCCCTGCGGGGTGCGCCATCACGCCGGAACTGAAATCCCTGGTGTTGTCGCCCGAGTCGCTGGGCTGCCCAACGGCGAATCCGGCAAAGCTGAGGCCCACGCTGCCGTACGCGATGGCAAGGAAACCCGACGACACCAGTTTGGCCAGCCGTTCCTTCCGGGGCAGGCTCCGGGCACGGAGGGTCGCGTCGCTGGCCTGCCAGAGAGCCAAGGCCAGGCAGGCCACCACGCACCCCCACATGACGACGGTGCCGAAGGGGTTGTCCGCCAGCCGGGCGATGGCCCCGGTTGGCTCGGCGTCCCCTTGGTGGCCGAAGCCGATGGCGATCGCGATGGCACCCACGATCACATGCAGCAGCGCCATGACGGCGAATCCCGCGCGGGCCAGGACATCGAGGACCTTGTGGTTGGACGCGTCTTCGACCGCGTCCGCTGCCTGGCTGAGGGTGGAATCGCCGTCGGACATGCCCTAGCCGTTCATGGGCCCTTCGGCCCGCATGTTCTCGGCTCCGGGGCCCTCAACATGGACAGTGCAGCGGACCACCAGCTGGCCGGGGGCGTTGTCCAGTTCCACCAGTGAATCGTGCCCGCTGAGGACGGTGAACACTTCGGAACCGGCGAGGACACTGACGCCCTTGGCCTTGGCCGTTTCCCGGGCGTTCCCCAATGCCTGGCGCTCCAGCGCATCCACATAGCCGCTGTCACTTTCCCGGGCGGGGTTCCCGAAGGCCCAGCCGAACAATGTCCCTGTGTTTCCCATGGCGTTGATATTACGCGGTCGGCGGGGCCGGGGGCCGGGCTTTCGTAATATTAGTAAGTGTGCTTAGTATGAGCAGACCATACCTTGATTAGGACACGGCATGCGACACCCGCGGAGGGCAGCACGCCGGAACCCGTTCACAACGTTAGGAATGCACATCATGGCAGGAAATCTCTTAGCGCGTTCAGTTCACGACCTGACGGCGGCAGCATGGTTCGGCGGATCGCTGATGGGCGCCATCGGCCTGAACGGGGCGGCCGCGCAGGCCAAGGATCCCGCCGAACGCACCCGGCTTTCCAGCGCCGGCTGGATGCGGTGGGCGCCGGTCCAGACCGCGGCGTTCGCCGCGCACCTGGCGGCAGACCTCGCCATCGCCTGGGAAAACAAGGGCCGGATCGCCAAGCAGGACGGCGTGGCACGCGACACCGCCATCAAGACCGTCGTGACCCTTGCGGGCGCCGGGGTGACCCTGTACTCGGGCATCCTGGGCAAGAAAGTGGACAAGCTTGCCGATGAGGGGGCCAAGGGAGCCACCGAGCCGCAGCCGGCGGCATCGGACGAGCTGAAGTCCGCCCAGCAGCAGCTCAAGCTCCTGCAGTGGGCCATCCCCGGATTCGCCGCGCTGGTGATCATCCTGGGCGCCAAGCACGGCGAGATGCAGCGCCCCACGAACGTCCTCGCAGGCCTGCGCCGGAGCTGATTCACCGGCAGGCACAGGACGGACGACGGCGGCCCGGCACCACAGTGCCGGGCCGCCGCCATGCGCGGGGAGATTTACTCCGCCAGCCACTCCGCGCAGGAGTTCAGGTTCCGGTTCACGGTGGCGACGGCGTCGTCCTCGTGCCGCCGTTCAATGGCGTCCAGCAGTGTTTCGTGGCCGTCCCGCGGGAGCCCATTGAAGCCGGGCCGACGCTGTTGCGTGAGCAGGTCCTGGTGGAATGCCGTCCCGAAGCTGGCGTACAGCTCATGCAGCAGCGGGTTGCCGGAGGCCTGGGCCACTCCCTGGTGGAACTGCCAGTCTGCGTCGGCCCACGCCTCGATGTCGCCGATCTTCCAGGCCTGGTCCCGGGCGGCGAGGAAGGCGCGCAGGGCCGTGACGTCGTCGTCCGTGGCATTGCGCGCGGCGAGCCGGGCAGCCTGGGTGTCCAACCCCAGCCGGACCTCGAGGATGTGCTGCTCGGTATGGTCCTGGTAGAGCCGCCGCGCGGCACCGGACATCTCATTCGTGGCCCGCACGTAGGTTCCGTCACCGCGGCGGACCTCCAGCATGCCCCCGTGGGCCAGGGCCTTCACCGCCTCGCGCAGGGTCCCGCGGGAAACCCCCAGCCGCGCCATGAGTTCGGGCTCGGGCGGAATACGCTGATTCAACGCCCATTCGCCGGAGTGGACCATCTCCCGCAGCTTGGCGGTAACTTCGGCGGCCAGCGGCTGGCGGACGGACGGGCTCAAAGACAAGGTGCTACTTCCTTTCCGCAGGGCGGGTTCCGGACATCGGGCGCCCCGTGATCAGGTGGGCCACCACGATTTGGACCAGTGCCAGTGCCAGCAGCAGCACCAGCGGCAGGGTCCAGCCGCCGGTGGCGCTGTGCAGCAGGCCCATGCCGAAGGGACCTGCCGTCGCCAGCAGGTACCCCGAGGACTGGGCCAGGGTGGACAGTGCCGTGGTTTCGGCGGTGCTGGACCCGCTGCGGCTGATCATCACCATCACCAGGGGGAAAATGCCCAGGCCGAAACCGATCAGGACGGCCGGAATGGCCGCCAGTCCCACAGGAAGCACCAACAGCGCCGCGATCCCGGCCGCCATGGTGACGCTCACCAGGTAAAAGGCCGGGCGGAGCATGCGCGGGCGGGATCCGATGGCAATCAGCACCATGCCCGCCGGGACGGACACGAGCTGCATCAGCCCGAACATCAGTCCGCTGTCCGAAGCGCTCATTCCCATGGTGGTGAGCATGTACGGCAGCCAGCTCAGCAGCGCGTAGGCCAGGAGTGCCTGGAGGGTGAAGATCGCGGTGAGGAGCCGGCCTTTCCCGGTCCGCAGGAGCGGCCAGGGCGAGATGTGGGCTGCGGTGCTCCGGACGGTGTGGCGGTGGGCGTGCAGCGCCACGGGCAGGAAACCCAGGAATGCCGCCACGGCCGCGATGCCCACCGCCCCCACCGCGGCGGATGGCGACCCGAGGGCCTGTGCCAGTGGAACCACCAGGACCGAAGTCAGGGTGCCGCCGGTAGTCATTGTCACCGTGTAAACGGCGGTCATGAGCGACGTCCGGGAGGCGAAGTGCTCGCGGATGAAGGACGGCATGGCCACATTGCAGATGGCCAGCCCGGACATGCCCACCACGCTGCCGGCCACCAGCATGCCGGTTGCCGGGACGCCGCGCAGCAGCAGCCCGCCGGCCAGCAGCGCCAGCGACAGCAGGATGGCCTTCTCCACGCCCAGCTTGCCGCTGAGCCAGGAAGTTGCGGCGCCCGCCACCGCGAAGCACAGGGTGGGAATGGACGGGATGATGGCCGCCACCAGTGCCCCGTAGCCCAGGACGGCTTGAAGGTCGTGCAGCAGGGCCGAGGCGCCGGTGATCCCGGCACGGAGGTTCAGCCCGATGAGCACCAGGGCAATCACGCCGAAGACGACGGCGGAGCGCGGCTTGGCGGGCACCGCGCCGGCGGTGCCGGCCGGGATGGTTGCGGTTGCTGCCGGCGCGGACGCGGGGGGAGTGGCGGACATACCATCCACCCTAAAGGTTAGACGTTTGATGTTTGCGATATTGTGGGCAACCTCTCGCCGATGCCGGGGCTGGCATAGACTGCGAACGGACTGTCGGAGGGCCTGGCATGGACCGGGCGGTGCGGAAGGACGGCTGTGGAGGCTTCGCGGGGACTTGAGATCGAGAAGAAGTACGACGTCGACGACGACGCCGCGGTGCCGGCGCTGGAACAAGCCGCCGGGGTGGCCCGGACCGGGAAACCCCACACCGACCTCCTCGAAGCGGTGTACTTCGACACCCCCGCCCACGACCTGGCGGCCCGCCGGATCACCCTGCGGCGCCGCACCGGCGGCACCGACGCAGGGTGGCACCTGAAGCTCCCGCCCACCGCCGCCGCCACCGCTGAAGGTCCCGCGCCGCGGACGGAGCTGCACGCGCCCCTTGGCCGTCCCGACGCCGTGCCGGACAGCCTCCTGGCCCACCTTCACGCCTACCTGCGGGGATCCGTTCCGGTGCCGGTGGTCCGGCTGGAAACCCGCCGCACCACCTACCCCCTGTATGGTGACGACGGCGTGCACCTCGCCGACCTCGCCGACGACCACGTCACCGCCGAGCGGCTGGCCGGCCGGGACAAGGGAACCAGCGCGCACGGGCAGTGGCGCGAGTGGGAGGTGGAACTGGTCCACGGCGGGCCCGCCCTCTTCGGGCCGGTGGAAGAACTCCTGACCGCCGCCGGCGCCCGGCCGGCCGGTCACGCCTCAAAGCTGGCGCGCGCCCTGGGCGCCGGCAAGTCAGCCCCGAAACGCTCCAACGGTGCCGCCCCCGACGACGATGCAAACGGCAGTGACGCCGGAAGCAGCCCCGCCCTGCTGGCAGGCAAGCGCGCCCCGGCAGCCGCCGTCGTCACCGTCTTTGTGGCGTCGCAGATCGACGAGATCCTCGCCATCGACGCCGCCGTCCGGTTGGAGGAGCCGGAAGCGGTGCACACCATGCGCTCCTCGGCCCGCCGCATCAGATCGGTCCTGGCAGCGTACGGCAAGCTGTACAGGGCATCGCCGGTGCGCCGGCTGCGGGGCGAGCTGAAGTGGCTGGGCCGGCTGCTCGGCGAACCGCGCGACGCCGAAGTCCTGCGCGCGCAGCTCCGCAGCCAGCTGGCCGACCTTCCGCCGGGGGAGGGCCTCGCGGCCGCCACGGCAGCGGTTGACCACCGGACAGGTGAAAATTTCGACGCCGCCTACCGCCTCCTGCAGGAAGCGCTCGGCTCGGCCCGCTACTTCCGGCTCCTGGACAACCTCGAGGATTTCCGCGACAACCCGCCGGTGCGCGCCGACGCCGTCACCTCCGGCCGCAAGGCGGCAGCGAAAGCCGTGGACAAGGGCGCCAGGAAGTTGAAGCGCTCGCACAAGGCTGCCACGCGCGCCCGCCGCGGCACGGACCAGGAACTTGCCCTGCACCGCGTACGCAAAGACGCCAAGCGGCTGCGCTACGTGGCGGAATCAGCCGCCCTGGTCCGCGGCAAGCGCGCCGCCAAGGTGGCCAAGGCCGCCCGCCGGCAGCAAAAGATCCTGGGCAGCTTCCAGGACGCCGTGGTGGCCAGGGAACTGCTGACGGCCCTTGCCGGTGACGGCAGTGACCCGCCCACCGCGGACGTCTACACCGAGCTGCTCAGCCAGCAGGATGCGATCATGCTCGCCGCACACGCCAAATATCTGAAGGCCCGGAAGAAATCCCGAGACCTTTTCCGCCGCGGCATCATCTGACGCGTCACGTGCCGGGTGGCGTTACGCCGAAGCCGTATGCAGCAGGCGGGCCAGTGGCAGACGCGTTGGTGACTGGTTCGCGGACACCGAGACGGCCGCTGCATAGCCGGGAGGAGCAGCCACCGGGACTGTTCCCATGCCGTGCACCTCTGGATGCCCCGGGCTCTCGGCGCGCAGGAAGGAACCGGCATCGAGACTCCATACGGGTGCCAGGTGAACTGTGGACGGGGCAACCGCCAAGCCCAGGCCGGCAGCTTTGAGGACGGTTTCCTTGGCCACCCACAGCCGGATGCGGGCCGGAACGTCTCCAGGCTGCAGTTCGCTGCGCTCGGCAGGGGACGCCGCGTACTCATCGAAGCCGTCGAACAGGATGTCGGGGAATTTTTCGATATCCGCTCCAACGCCGGCTGCATCGGGCCCCGCGGCAGCCATGACGGCGCCGTGGCTTCGTGACAGGCTGAGGCTGACTCCCGCCACTGCCGGTTTACCGTGCCCGGTACTTCCGCACCCGGGGCACCGGCGGGTCACCTCAATGTTTGGGGCGTCGCCCGGGTGGCGGCCCAGCCGGTTCGCGGCGAGCAACCGGAAGAGCGCGTGCGACGCCAGGTAGTCCAAGCGGTCACCGGCACGGGTGAAACGAAGGGCTGACTCGGCCTCCGCTGCGGAGATATAGGCGCCGAACCCTCCGGTGGGTTCGCAGATCTCCTCAAGTTCACTGGAACGGGCAATAGCGAACACCGTCCCGGCCCGGTGGATATGCGGGCCGCTCACCGCCTGCTGATGCGCCGGTATTGGGAAATGGCCAACGGCGCGAAGACGGCGATGATGCCGAGGCTGCACAGCACCGAATACAGCATCGCGTTGTCCGCCGGCCAACCGCCGGGGGCGGCAAACCCCGCAGGGGCAGCGTTTCCAAACAATTCCCGCGCGGCAGTAGCCACCGACGTGACCGGGTTCCACTCGGCAATGGTCCGGAGCGGCTGCGGTAGGGAAGCCACGGACACGAACGCCCCGGAGATGAAGGTGACCGGGAAGAGCCACACGAGGCCGAGGCTTTGGGCGACCTCCACACTCCGGGCCGTCAAGGCGATCACCGCGCCGATCCAGGAGACGGCGAAGGCGAACAGCAGGAGCAGGGCCAAGGCAGCTAAAGCCTGGCCCGCCCCACCGGTGATCCGCCAGCCAATGGCCACCCCGCAAAGCATGGTGGCTGCTATGGAGAGGATGCTGGTAGCCAGGTCCGACGTGGTGCGCCCCAGGATCACGGCTCCGCGGGACATGGGCAGTGAGCGGAACCGGTCGATGAGTCCCAGCTGCAGGTCCTTGGCCAGGTACACGGCCGTAAAGGAGGCGTTGAAGGTCAGAGTCTGCGCAAGGATCCCGCCAATGAGGAAGCTTCGGTATTGGTCGCCGCCCAAGGTGCCGCCAAACACGAAGCCCAGCAGGAGAACGAACATCACGGGCTGCACCAGGCCCGTGACCAATGCCCCAGGTGTACGCAGGACATTGAGCAAATTCCGGCGGGCAATGACGGAGCTGTCCCTGGCTGCTGCAGTGAGGGTGCTCATGCTGAGACCGCCTCCTTTTCGGGTTCTGGCGACGACGGACCGGTGGTGTGCCCTGTCAGTGTCAGGAAGACATCGTCCAGGCTCGGGCGCCGGAGCGAAGCCTCCTCCACGGGCAGGGCGCGGGCGTCAAGGTCCGAGAGGACGCGGACCAGGGTCCGGTGGCCGTCGGGGGCGGCAATGGACACGCTGTGGTCCTGCGGGTCCAGTTCCGGCCGAACCCCTTGGCCGGCGGCGTTGTCCAGCACGGTGGCCGCGGCCGTCAGGTCGGCAGCATGCCGCATGACCACGCGGATCCGCTCACTCCCCGCTCTTTGCTTCAGTTCCGTGGCCGTTCCCTCGGCGATGACCTTGCCGTGGTTGATAACCGCGATGTTGTCCGCCAGCCTGTCGGCCTCCTCAAGGTACTGCGTGGTGAGCAGCACGGTGGTTCCCTCCGACACCATCCGGGACACAACGTCCCAGGTGTCCAGGCGGCCCCGAGGGTCAAGACCGGTAGTGGGTTCGTCCAGGACCACCACCTTTGGCCTGGCCACGATGGCGCCCGCGAGATCCAGCCTGCGGCGCATTCCGCCTGAGAACGTTCCGGATCTCTTGTGGGCAACGTCGGTCAGCCGGAAATTGGACAACAGTTCCTTGGCCCGCGCTGAGGCGGTGCGGCGGTTCATGCCGTACAGCCGGCCTACCATGTGCAGGTTTTCAAACGCGGTAAGTTTCTCGTCCACAGCGGCGTACTGTCCGGAGAGCCCGAGGTTTCGCCGCACCATGTCCGGTGCCGTACGGACCGAATAGCCCGCCACCCGGGCTTCGCCGGAGTCCGGAGACAGGAGGGTGGTGAGAATCTTGACGGTTGTGGTCTTGCCGGACCCGTTGGGTCCCAGCAGGCCTAGGACGGTCCCCTCGCCGGCGTGCAGCGAAAGGCCGTCCAGGGCTCTGAAGCCTCCAAAGCTCTTGCCGACGTTCTCTATCCGGATCACTGCGATGCGGCGAGCTCAGCGACTTTGCGCGGTGCCATGTCTGTCCATGTCCGCGACACGTAGTCGAGGCACGCCTCGCGGCTGTCCGGGCCGAACATGGTGACCCAGCCGTCCGGTACGGCTGCGAATTCAGGCCACAGCGAATGCTGCTGGTAATCGTTGACGAGTACGGAGAAGGTTGCGGACTTGTCATCGAACGGGTTCGTCATGGTGACCTTTCCTGTCTTTTGGCGGGTAGGAGAAGGGCTCCCGGGAGCACCGGAGCATCACTTGTTATTCGCTGCCGGTGGCCAACCGGATGGCCAGGGCGGGCATGATCGTGCTGAGAGCCCGGTCACTAAGGAGCTCCGAGTGGCGCTCCGGAACGGGAACATCGGTGATGGTGCCCGTGACGTACCGGGCCCACGACTCGCTGCCTGGAGTACCCTCCGGGACCTGTTCGGTGGCACGGAAGAACAGCAGATCCCCTGCAAATGTCTGGGGCTGCTCTTCCCGGATGAGGCGGGCCAAAGGCGGGAAATTGGCTGCCATTGCGGCCACCGAGTCGGGCGGGACCGTCCCCAGCGGGTTGTGGTTGGCGCGCAGGATCTCCTGCGCGCGGTCCAGGTCCACTGCAGAAAGGTCTTCCCCGGTGAGGTCGTAGCCCTGGGCTTCCAGGTAGTTGGCCCACAGCCCCGGCCCCTGGCCAGGCATGCCGTTGTGCTCCTGGTTGCCCGGGAAGGCATCCAGGATCGCAAGGAAAGCCACCTCGTGGCCAGTTTCCTGCAGCCTTGTAGCCAGCCGGTGGGCCAGGTAGCCCCCGAACGACCAGCCCAGCAGGTGGTAGGGACCCTCGGGCTGGACGGAGCGGATCTGCTGGATGTAGTCATCTGCCAGTTCGGTCAGGCTGCCGGCATTCACCGGATGGGTCCGCCCCGGCTCCATCCCTGGCATTTGCAGCGCGATGAGCGGGCGTTCCGGATCGAGCGTGCCCAGCATCGAGGCGAAGCCCCAGCTGATGCCGGAGGCCGGATGCACGGCAAACAACGGATGCTTGGATCCGGCCGTGCGCAGCGGCAGCACCTGCTTGAGGCTCTCTGCGGTACTGGTGATGCTGCCCTGCGCCGCTTCCTTCAGCAGCCGTTCAACGGTGGGGGCCCGGAAGAGCGACTGGACCTGCAGGTCCGTCCCCAGCGCGGCGTTGATCCTGGCGATCAGCGGCTGCGCCAGGAAGGAGTGGCCGCCGAGTTCGAAGAACGACTCATCGATACCAGCCCGGTCCAGAGACAGGACGTCGGCGAAAATCCGTGCCACGGCTTTCTCCTGCGGTGTCCGGGGGACCTTGCCGCCGGCGCGTGTGGCAGTGGCGGGATCCGGGAGGGCTGCCGTGTCCACCTTGCCGTGCGGCGTCAGCGGAACTTCCGGAATCACCATCACGGCGGACGGCACCATGTAGTCCGGCAGGATGGCCCTGACGTGCTCCCGTACCGCGTCCGCCAGATCATGTGCGGGCTCATCGACGGGGACCACGTAACCCACCAAACGGGTGCCTGCGTCATTGCCCACCGCCCGGACGACTGCGACCCCGACGCCCTCAGCGGTCCGCATGGCGCTTTCCACTTCGCCGGGCTCCACCCTGAAACCGCGGATCTTCAACTGGCCGTCGTTCCGCCCGGCAAACACCAGCCGGCCATCTCCGCTCCGGTAGACCATGTCGCCGGTACGGTACATCCGCTCACCGCCTCCTCGGAAGGGGTCGGGGACGAAACGTTCGGCTGTGAGGTCCGGACGTCCCCTGTAGCCGCGGGCCAACTGGGCGCCGCCGATGTAGAGCTCACCGGCCGCACCGGGAAGGGCGTGCTGCAGCCGGTCATCCAGGACGTAGAGCCGGGTGCCGGGGGTTGGCCGGCCCAGCTCAGGCGTTGAGCTGTTGGCCACCGAAGCCACCACAGTGTCAACAGCGGCTTCGGTGGGGCCATAAAGGTTCCAGGCCCGTACGCCGGTCAAGTCGGACACGGAAGCCCACAGGTCGGCGTCGAACGCCTCGCCGCCCAACGCAAGGCTGAAGGCATCCGGTCCACCGGGATGCTCGGCCAGGAAGCCGGAAAATTCCGCTTGGTCCAGGAGCTGGCGCAGGTAGCCCGGTGTGGTCTCCCAGGCGCCAATGCCGTGGTTCACGAAGTACGCGGCGAGCCGCGGTGCATCCCGGCGAAGGCCGTCGTCCAGCATATGCAGTTCGTGCCCGGACACCATCCAGAGAATGGGGTCCCACGATGCATCGAAGCCCACGCCGGTGGTGTGGGCCACCCTCCTGCGGCTGATACCGGCCAACAAGGATTCCCGGTGGGAATCCAACAACGCCGCCAGGGCGCCGTGGCTGACCTCCACCCCCTTGGGGCGGCCTGTGGAGCCGGAGGTGAACATCACGGACGCCAGGCCGCGGGAATCCGCACCGTACAGCGGCGCCGGGGCGTCGAGCTTCAGCAAGTCCTCAACCAGGAGGACTTTGGGCTGGACGTCCAGCGCGGAGAGGATGTCCGCGAGCCGGGGCTGCTCGGTGGCCGTGGTCAGCACCACTGCCGGGCGTGCGTCCTCAAGGATGGCGGCCACCCGATGGTCCGGGTACTCGGTGTCGATCGGGTTGTAGGCACGTCCTGACAGCAGCACGCCCAACAGGCCCTGAACGGTGGCGGCGGACCGTGGCAGCATGACCGATACCACGTCGCCCTCCGCCCCGGTGGCGGTGAGTCCGCCGGCAACGCGTTCTGCTGACGCTGCCAGGTCTGCGAAACTCAACGATGCGCCACCGGCCACGACTGCCACCGCATCCGGTGTGGTGCGGACGGTCGCCGCGAAGGCGGCCAGGATGTCCTGGTCAACGGGCATCTCCGGCGAGGAGGAGCGCGCTCCGGCCGTCGCGGCCACAAGGGACTGGGCCGTGGCACCGTCGAGGAGCGGCAGTTCCTGCACGGGAACATCGGGGGAAGCGGCTGCGAGGTCCAGCAGGCGGCAGAATCCTGCCACCAGCCGTTGGGCGGTTTCAGGTTCGAACATGGCAGCGTTGTAGTCCAGCGTTCCGGACAGTGCGCCGTCCGTGGCCGGCCGGAACGTGAACGACAGGTCGAACTTGGCCTCGCCGGAACCGGCTTCGGGCGCGGGTGCCACGTCCACCCCGGGCAGCTGTGGCACTGCCGGTGCTTCGCTGTCCACGGTGAGCATGGTCTGGAACAACGGGTGCCGGCCCAGTTCCCGCTCGGGTGCCATGGCCTCCACCAGCCGTTCGAACGGCACATCGTCATGGTCGAAGGCGTCCAGGATGCTGGCCCGGGAGCGGGTCAGCAGCGTGCGCAGGTCCGGACTGCCCCCGGTGCTGACCCGCAGCGGCAGGGTGTTCACGAAAAAGCCCACCAGCGGAGCAAGCAGCGGATCCGGGCGGCCCGCAGTGGGCGAGCCGATGACCAGGTCCTCGCCGGCGCCGGCCCGGTGCAGGTAGGCGGCCAGGGATGCGTGCAGCGCCATGAAGAGGCTGGCGTTCGACGACGACGCCACGCTTGTGAGCGCCGTGACACTTTCAGCCGGCACCTGGAAGCCCACCTGGCGTCCCGGCTGGCGCGGGGCCCGGGGGCGGCGGTGGTCGGCGGGGAGCGTCAGTTCCGCGGGTATGCCGGCCAGGGCGTGGCGCCAGTGATCCAGCTTGGCGGCCAGGGCGGGGCCGGCCAACTGCTGCCGCTGCCACGTGCTGAAATCCGCATACTGCAGGGGCAGCGGAGCCGGTTCCGGAGAAGTCCCGTTGCCATCGCGTTCGGCGTCCAGGACGGCTGTATATGCCGCGGAAAGGTCCTGGGCCAGCGGTGCCAGCGAGGCGCCATCGGCAGCGATGTGGTGCAGCACCAGATGCAGCACCCAGTGTGTTTCCTCGCCTGGGGACGCCACCCGGATAAGGCAGGCCCGCAGCGGAAGGTCGGTACGGACATCGAAGCCGCGGCCCGCCTGGACGGTCAGCTGCGCCGTGGCGTCCTCCTGGGAAACGGCCGTGGCCAGCAGCAGGCCCATTGTGGCGGTGGCATCAGATCCGGCCGGCAGGATCCGTTGCTCGGGCACACCGTTGATTTCCGGGTAGATGGTCCGAAGGACCTCGTGGCGGTGGAAGAGGGCTTCCACGGCCTTGGCAAGGGCGGACTCGTTGAGGGCGCCCTTCAGCCCCACGGCCAGGGAAATGTTGTAATCCGCGGCGCCCGGGTCCAGCTGGTTGAGGAACCACATCCGGGACTGTGCGTGGGACAGTTCCAACTGGTCCGGGCGGACAGCGCCGGGGCCGGCCAGCCAGTCACCCAGCGGAGCGGCGGAGGATACTGCGGGCCCGTCGGCTGAAGCAGTCTTGTCGTCCTGCTGGCCGGAGGCTGCGGGCCTGGCTGCAGCCAACAGTCCGGCTGGGGTGGGAGCGTCGAAGAGAGTGCGAAGCGGCAGGTCGGTGCCGAACGCTTTGCGAATCCTGCCCATGATGTCGATGGCCAGCAGCGAATGGCCGCCGAGGGCAAAGAAGTCATCTCCCATGGCAACGTTGTCTACTGAGAGGACAGCCGAGAAGATTGCCGCCATGGTGAGCTCATCGGGAGTCCGCGGTGCATCGCCCCTGCCTGTCCCCGTGACCGCCGGGGCGGGCAGCGCTTTGCGGTCCAGCTTGCCGTGCGTTGTGAGCGGGAGCTCGGGAATGGGCATGACGATGGCGGGGACCATGTAATCGGGAAGCCGTTCCGCGGCCTGCCCAAGTACCTCCTCCGGGGTGGCAGTACCGGTGTAGTAGGCCACCAGGCGGTGTGCGGGTTGGCCGTCGGGAAGGACCACGGCAAGGTCCACCGAGGGATGTGCCGTCAGTGCTGATTCAATGTCTCCGGGTTCGATCCGGAATCCGCGGACCTTCACCTGGTCGTCGTTGCGCGCAATGAACTCAAGGGACCCCGCTTCGGTACGGCGCACGATGTCTCCCGTGCGGTACATGCGGGTGCCATCGGCAGCATATGGGTTGGCCACGAACCGTGAGGCGGTCTCGGCGGAGCGCCGGTGATAGCCCTGGGCCATGCCGGCGCCCGCCAGGTAGAGCTCGCCCGGAATACCTGCCGGGACCAGGGCGAGGTGTTGGTCCAGCACCAGTGTTGCGGTGTTGGCGATTCCGGTACCGATGGCGGGCCGGGTGCCCCGGATGGGTGCAGTCACTGAGTCCACGGTGAATTCGGTAGGACCATAGAAGTTGTATGCGTCCACGCCAGGCATCGCGGCCAGGCTGTTCCAGAGTGCGGGAGGCACCGCTTCACCGCCCAGCAAAAGGAGCAGCGGCGGCCGCGCTGAAGGCTCCGCGTTCGCTCCGGGATTGGGCAACAGCCCCACCTGAAGGAGCTGGGCGGCGTAGGAGGGCGTTGTTTCAAGGACATCGATGGTGTGTTCGCGGCAGTAGGCCGCCAGGGCCTCGGCGTCCGTGCGGACGGCATCGGAGACCATATGCAATTCCGCTCCGGCCACCAGCCAGAGCATCGGGTCCCAAGCCGCGTCGAAGCCCAGCCCGGCGATATGTGCCACTGCCACCGGTGCGCCGTGGGCGGCTTCGAAACGCGGGCGGTACAACGTCCGGAAGTGATGCGAATACAGGTTGGCGAGGGCACCGTGCGACACGGACACGCCCTTGGGCCGGCCGGTGGAGCCGGAAGTGAACAAAACGTATGCGGGGTCGGCGGGAACCGGATGCCGCCCTGCCAGCGCAGCATCCGTGATTCCGGTGCCGGCTGCCCGCAGCATGTCCAAGGTGACCGTGCGGGGCGCGGAACCGTGACCGTCCGGACCGAATGCCCCCGGCGTGCCAACCACGAGGGCGGGCGCGCCGTCGTCGAGGATCATCGCGATCCGCTCTGCAGGGTAGGACAGGTCCACGGGGATGTACACGGCGCCGGCGGCGAGGACTGCCAGGGCGGCAGTGGCCACATCAACGGTCCGGGGCAGTGCAACGGCAACGCTGTCTCCCGGTTGGACCCCCAATGCGATCAAACCCTTGGCCGCAGCCTCCACGCGCTGCCGCAGGCTGCCGAAGTCAAGGCCGGCAGCACGTCCTCCGGAGTCCACCACGGCGGATGCGAGCGGCTTCCCCGCTGCCGTGGCCAGGAAGGCATCCACCACGGTCTCTTCAGGGAGTTCAGTGAAGGGGACGGAACTCCGGGCAAGGGCCACGGCATGCTGTTCGACGGACTGGATGCGCAGCCGGTCCAGCGTGACGCCGGGATCGGCGGCGAACTGTTCCACAACGGCCAGGAAGCCCTCAGCAAGTTTCTCGGCGGTGCCATGCCGGAACAGTGCCGGATTGAAGGACAAGCTGCCGGTGATGCCGCCGGACTGTTCGGCCAGGTCCAGGAGCAGGTCGAACTTTGCTCCGCCGGCCTCCTGCGTCTGGTCTGCGGTGGCGTCCAGGCCGTCCATGCCGAGCTCGGCAGTGGCGGTGTTCTGCAAGGTCAACATGACCTGGAACAACGGATGCCGGTGCTGGGAACGGGCAGGACGGAGCTCCTCCACCACGCGCTCGAACGGCGCATCCTGGTTCGCATAGGCATGCAGGTTGGTGTACCGGACGCTGTCCACCAGGTCACCGGCCGTGGGGTTGCCCGAGGTATTGGTGCGAAGGACCAGGGTGTTGACGAAGAAGCCCACCAGGTTGTCCAGTTGGGTATCAGTCCGGCCGGCCACAGGGGTGCCCAGCGGAATATCATCGCCGGCACCGGATTTGGTCAGGAGCGCGGCCAGCGTGGCCTGCAGCACCATGAAAAGGCTGGCGTTATGCTCCCGTGCCAGGGCGTTGAGCTGCCCGGCGGTTTCCGGGCGGATGGCTACGGGCACGGACGACGCCGGGCCGCCGGCTGGTAGGGCAGCGTCGTCCCGGGTGCCCCGTGGGTAGTCGAACGGCAGGACCAGCTCATCAGGCAGGCCGCGGAGTTCGCGGGACCAGAACTCCAGTTGCCGCGAGATGGCGCTGTCGGGGTCTGATTCGCTGCCGAGCTCCGCACGCTGCCAGAGCGTGTAGTCGGCGTACTGCACAGGCAACGCAGGCAGGGTGACTTCCCGGCCTGCTGCGAAGGCGTTGTATCCGGCAGACAGGTCCCGGGCCAGTGGTGCCAGGGACCAGCCGTCAGCCGCGATGTGGTGGAGAGTGATGGCCACGACATGGTGGTCTCGTGCCAACTGGAAGAGGACCGCACGCAGGGGAAGTTCACGGTCCAGGGAGAATCCCCGGCCGGTTTCTGAGGCCAGCGCTGCCGGCAGGTCGGCAGCGGAGCACTGCACCGCCACCATCGCGGGTCGCCCCTCTGCCGCTGGCAGAATGCGCTGCGTTGGCTCGCCATCCACCAGCGGGAATATCGTCCGGAGGGTTTCGTGCCGCGCGGCGAGCTGTCCAAGCGCAGCATCCAGAGCGGCCACGTGCAGGGGCCCACGCAATGTCAGTACCACGGGGATGTTATAGGCCCCGGAACCGGGATCGAGCCGATTCAGGAACCACAGCCTGCGCTGGGCAAAAGACAGTGGAAGGGCCTCCGGCCGTGGCCCCGCGGTCAATGGCCGGCTGGTGGCCGTGCCCAGTTCAAGCGTTTCGGCCAGGGCTGCCACCGTGGTGTTCTCAAAAATGGTTCGGAGGGCCGGCGCGGTGCCGGTGCGCTCGCGAAGAAGCGCCGCCAACCGGGTGGCAAGCAATGAGTGCCCCCCAAGGTCGAAGAAGTCATCCTCCAGCCCCACGGCTTCAAGGCCAAGGACCTCGCAGAAGGCGTCAGCGACGATCCGTTCCCGATCATTGCGGGGGGCCGTGGCGGTGGTGTCCTGCTCCGGAAGGGGAAGGCTCCGGGTATCCAGTTTGCCGTTGGGAGTCAAGGGCAGGGACGGGATCTGCATAATGGCGGCAGGGACCATGTAATCGGGCAGGTGACGCCGTGCTTCGCGCCGCAACGCGGCTGTATCAAGCTGCTCCCGAGGCTCTCCGCCGGCGGCGGGAGAAGGCGTCACGTAGGCGAGAAGCTGGTCGTACCCGGCCCGGTTGGTACCCACGGTTACGGCGGCGTGCTCAACTCCCTGCAGGGCACGCAGGACCTGCTCGATTTCGGCAGGTTCAATGCGGAAACCGCGGATTTTGACCTGGGCGTCCAGGCGGCCCCGGAATTCAAGGGTTCCGTCATCGCGCCGGCGCACGATGTCGCCCGTCCGGTACATGCGGGAGCCGTCCATCGCGAAGGGGTCCGCGACGAAGCGTTCGGAACTGAGCCCGGGCTGGTCCAGGTAGCCGCGGGCCAGGTTGATGCCGGCCACATAGAGTTCACCCACGGCATTGTCCGGGACCGGGTTTAGGCCGGAGTCCAGGATGTAGTGGCGGGTGTTTGCCACCGAGCCGCCAAGCGTAGGGGACGTACCCGGCTCCATGACGGCCGTAAGGGAATCCACTGTTGTCTCGGTGGGGCCGTAAAGGTTGTAAGCCACGACCCCGTCGCGGCCGGCCAGGTCATCCCACAGTTCGGCGTCCACGGCCTCGCCACCCAAGGCCACCACCGACGGGTGCGGATCATGGTCGAAGAGTCCTCCGGCCACCAGGACCTTGGCAAATGATGGAGTGGTCTCGATGGAGTCGATGCGTGCTCCGGAAAGATAGGCGTTCAGTGCCTCCGGATCCCGGCGGGTCTGATTATCCACCAAGTGGAGCTCGTGTCCGGCCACCAGCCACAGGATCGGGTCCCAGGAGGCGTCAAAAGAGAGGCCCGCGGTGTGGGCCACCTTCAGCCTGCGGCCCAAACGGGTTTCGGCCGGCCGGAAGATGCTGTCGCGGTGGGAGGTGAACAGATTAAGGAGAGCCAGGTGTTCCACTCCCACGCCCTTGGGACGGCCCGTGGATCCGGAGGTGAAGATGACGTAGGCAAGGTCCTGCTGCCCGGCCCTTGGCTGCAGGGCTGAGCTGCTTTTCGCTGCAAGGCAGGCCTCCATCAGGGGTGAATCCAGGACCGTGACCGGAACAGGCGTTGTGAGTTCTGCGTGCCGGGCGTCCTTGGCATTGCCAGCATCTGACTCCGCTGCTGTGAAGGCGGTTGAGGTGATGATCCGGACCGGTGCGGCATCCTCGATCATGCCTTCCACCCGGTCCGCCGGGTAATCGGGATCGAGTGGAAGGTAGGCTGCGCCGCATTTGAGTACGGCAAGGAGCGCCACCGGCAGGAGCAGCCCGCGGTCCAGCCGTACCGCAACTGTGGTGCCGGGTCCGGCGCCGTGGCCGGTAAGGAACCGCGCCAACTGGTTGGAGCGGTTCTCAAGTTCTGCGAAGGTCAGGCTACCGTCAGATGCCACGATGGCCGTGTGATGTGGCCGGGCAGCAGCGCTCAGCTGGAATTCCTCCACGATGGTGTGGCCGGGCAACGCCCGGGGTTCCGCTTCGCCGGCTGCCAACAGCTGCTGCTCTTCGGCAGGGGTAGTGACCTCCAGGTCAGCAAGGAGGGCGCCGGAGGGTGTGGCAACCTGTGCCAGTAGGCGCACGAACCGGTCCAGGTGGCCGGCCAGCACCTCCTGCGTGTACATGCCTGCATTTGCTTCGAACTGGATCGTGGGCAGCTGATCGCCGGCCCCCGCGCCGAGGCCGTGGACCACGATGGAGAGATCGTCCACCGGCCCCGTTGAGAGGATGTTCATGGTGCCTTTGGCTGCACCGAAGCTTATATCGTCCAGGACCGGCAGGATGTTGACCGACGGGCCCAGGTATCCGCCTCCGGCGGCCAGGTCCTCATAGCGGAAGCGTTGGTGCACCAGGGCGCCGCGCAGGCTGCGTCCCACGGCGGCGACGGTGTCTGCGACTGTAGCCGCCGGGTTGACCGTGAGCCGAATGGGGACGATGTTGGACAGCATGGACGGCGTTGATTTGGCAAGATGGCCCCGCCGTGCGGTGACTGGCAGCGCCACCGAGACGTTGCGTTCACCGGTGATCCGGTGCAGGTACAGTGCTGCGGCCGTCAGCACCAGGGCGGGCGCGCTGGCCTGGGCTTCCTCCAGGGCGGCGGCCGCGCCGGCGGGAAGCCCCATGGATGCGCGGACCAGTGAGCCCGCACTTCCGTCGGGACGTCCGGCCAGTCCGCTGGCTGCCGGTGCGCCGTCGAGGGCCGTGTCCCAAAAGGTGCGGTCGGCAGTGGCCGCTGCTGACTCCGGATAACCGGCCTCTTCCGCCAAAAGTTCCTGGAACCGTCCCAGGTCGGGGCCGCCATCCGCCTGCCTGCCGTCATCCGCCCACAGGCGGTTGTAAAGGTCGGCAACCTGGCGAAGAACCAGGACGGCAGAGTAGCCGTCCAGGAGGAGATGGTGCACCCGCTGGTAGAAGAAGTGCCGTTCGGGCGCGAGCCGGATGAGCTCCGTGTGGAGGAGCTGGTCTGTTGCCGGATTCCGGGCAATCCGTAGATCAGCATCCATGAGCGCCCGTGCCTGGGCTTCCGGATCGGCGGCGTCGGCCAGATCGGTGACGTCAAGGGCTGCCCGCGGGGTGCGGGGCGTCTGGAACGGACCCTCGGAGTCTTCCGCAAATTCCATGGTGAGGGCCGGGGTGCCCTCGACTGTATGCCTGATCGCGGCCGCAAGGACGTCATGGTCCAGCGGGCCAAGGATCTCGACAAACTGTCCGATCTGGAACATTGGATTCTCCGGGGCCAGCTTCTGCGCATACCAGATGCCTCGCTGGGCCGCGGTCAGTTCCAATCGCGGAGCGGAATTGCGGGCAGGGGAGTTCAGGGAATCGTGGGACATATTCCTTCTCGGGATTCAGGCGATCTGGGGCCGCTGGCTGGCACATCGGGGCATGGCGAAGAGCCGCGCGCCGGGGCGTTGGGCCCCGGCGCGCGGACGGTCAAGCCGGAAGGATTACTGGAACTGGCCGAACTGGAAGGGCCCTACGTCGCCCACCTCCACCAGGGGGCCGTTGATGAGGGGGCCGTCGATGACGCCGCCGCTAAGAACCCCGCCGCCGAGGATCGATCCGCCCAGCAAACCGTCAAGAACGGTTGAACCGTTCCCCACTCCGATTTCGTCGGCAACTGCACTGGCTCCCGGGCCCGCTGCAGCCTGCGCAGGCAAACTGCTGATGGCCAGGCAACCGAGGGCCACAAGGGCGGCGGTAGCGGTTTGGGTCAGGGTCTTAGAGGTCTTGTTCACGATCATCTCCAGTTAGGTAGCAAACAGATTCCACACTCGTGCTGGTGTCAAGGAATATTCGGACCCAATGGATATCCGGATGGGCGGGCGGCCACGTGCGCCGTCGTCGAACCTGGCCGGCAGGTGCCTACTTGCCCTGCCGGGCCGACAACCGGGCCACAGCCAGGGCCAGCCACAGCTGCACCCGGTCCGCGGTGACGGCGGGGTCGTAGCCGGTCAGCTCGGTGATCTGGGCCAGCCGGTACCGGACCGTGTTGCGGTGCAGCGTGAGCTCTTCCGCCACCGCCGCCACCGAGCCATTGTTGTTCAGGTAGCTCTCCAGCGTGGTCATCAGCTCCGAGCCGTGCGCGGCATCGAAGGCGCGCAAGGGGTTCAGCGACTCATGCGCCATGTCCGCCAGCGGCACGTCCTCGCTGGCCAATAGCAGCGACGTCAGGCTCAGCCGCTCCGGCTCGTTCACAGGCAGGCCATGGCTGGCGGCATCGCGGGCCTCGAAGTAGCTCCAGCGCAAGCCGTTCGGCTTGGTGTACGCCCCGCCGATGCCGATCGTGGCGTGGATCCCGGCCTCGGCGAGGTGGTCGCTCAGCTTCCGTGCCAGCGCCGGCGCCGCCCCGCCGTCGTCATTGACCACCAGCACCAGGTCCTTGCCCACCACGGCGGCAACGGCCTTTTCGAGGTCCAGCGGCACCGAGGTGCTTCCCAGGGCCTTGCCATGGGCGGCGGACACCGCCAGCAGCACCACGTTCTTGCGGGTGCTGTTCACGCCCACGCCGGCCAGGCGGCGCTGCGCCTCGCTGGTCTCCAGCGCGCCATGGATCACGTCCTCCAGCACCTGGCCGCAGAGCGCCCGCTGGGCCTGGCGCTGCTTGACCATGTTGTTCAGCTCCACGCTGATCAGGTTCTGCGCATACCCGATGATGCCTGTGTCCTCGAACGGCTGTCGGACCCACAGCGTGCAGGCATCCCTCCGCCCGGTGGGGACGGGGTAGCTGGACCAGGCATCCGCGGACGGACTGGACGTGCTGCTGTTGTACAGCTGCGCGGCGAACTGGGTCAGGGCAACATCCGTGCGCAGCATGCCGCCCAAATTCTTCAACAACTCGGCCAGGCCCCCGCCGGTCAAAAGTGCCCGGGCCAGCACCTGGTGTCCGGCGATCAGCCGCTCAAGCTTGGCGTAGTGGTCTGCCGACTGGGCGTCCGCCACCAGCTTGGTAATGGCGATGAACGGAGTCTCGTACGGCACCTCCACCACAGGGAGGCCCCACCGGTTCGCCTCCGCCAGCAAGGCCGGCGGCACTGCCTCGTGCGTCAGGCCCACCCCGAATCCGATGCCCACGGCGCCGGCCCGCTGCACCTGGCGGACAAAACGTCGCTGTTCGGGGGCGGACCGCAGCCGCAGGCCGGTGGTGAGGACCAGCTCCCCGCCGTTGAGGAACCGCTGGGGATCCTCAAGCTCGGTGACGGCCACCCAGTTGATGTCCTGGTTCCAGGTAGTCTCCGCCACGCCCGCCTTGGACAGCTTCAGGGACGTCACGCCCACCAGGGCAGCAAGGGAAATGGCCATGAAGCAAGGATAAACGTGAGCTGGGCAACCGCACTAAACCTATTCCGTAAGGGTGTGCAGGTGGCTATTCACCGCGGTGGGGCCCTGGCATAGGCTCAATGCAGTTCCATCCATCCGTCCCGGCCTCCGCCCGGGCGCCGATGGCTCCTACGAAAGAGGTTGCACACCGTGGTCCAGACCTTGCAAAACTTCATCAACGGCACGTTCGTCACGCCGGCCGGCACCGCCCTGCTGGATGTGGTCAACCCCGCCAACGGCGAAGTGGTGGCACACGCCCCCGTTTCCGTGCAGGCCGACGTCGACGCCGCGATGGCTGCCGCGAAGGACGCATTCCGGACCTGGAAGCACGTCACCCCCGGCCAGCGCCAGCTGATGCTGCTCAAGCTCGCCGACGCCATCGAGGCCAACAGCGACGAACTCGTCGAGGCACAGCACCGCAACACCGGCCAGGTGCGCTCCCTGATCGCCTCCGAGGAAATCGCCGCCGGCGCAGACCAGCTCCGCTTCTTCGCCGGTGCCGCCCGCATCCTGGAAGGCAAATCCGCCGGCGAGTACTTCGAGGGCCACACCTCCTATGTCCGCCGCGAACCCATCGGCGTGGTGGCCCAGGTGGCGCCGTGGAACTACCCGTTCCTGATGGCCATCTGGAAGATCGGCCCCGCCCTGGCCGCCGGCAACACCGTGGTCCTCAAGCCCTCAGACACCACGCCGGAGTCCACCCTGGTGCTGGCCCGCCTCGCCGGAGAGATCTTCCCGGCCGGCGTCCTAAACGTTGTCCTGGGCACCGGCGAAACCGGGGCCATGATGGTGGAGCACAAGGTCCCCGGCCTGGTGTCCATCACCGGCTCCGTGCGCGCCGGCATTGCCGTCGCCTCTGGTGCCGCCAAGGGGCTCAAGCGCGCGCACCTGGAGCTGGGCGGGAAGGCTCCGGCCATCGTGTTCAAGGACGCGGACATCAAGAAGAGCGCCGCGGCCATCGCCGAGTTTGCCTTCTTCAACGCCGGCCAGGACTGCACCGCCATCACCAGGGTGCTCGTGGAGGAGTCAGTGCACGACGACGTCGTGGCAGCCATGGTGGAGCACACCAAGACCCTGCACACGGGCTCGCAGAACGACGAGGACAACTACTTCGGCCCGCTGAACAACATCAACCACTTCAACGCGGTCACCTCTGTGGTGGAGAACCTGCCGGAGAACTGCCGGATCGAAACCGGCGGCCACCGGGCGGGGGAGAAGGGCTTCTTCTTCGAACCAACCATCATCACCGGCGCCAAGCAGACCGACGACGTAGTGCAGAAGGAAACCTTCGGCCCGGTCATTACCGTGCAGAAATTCAGCACCGAAGCCGAAGCCGTGGAACTGGCCAACGACGTCGAATACGCCCTGGCCTCCAGCGTCTGGACCACCAACCACGGTACCGCCATGCGGCTGAGCCGGGACCTGGACTTCGGTGCCGTTTGGATCAACACCCACATCCTGCTCACCGCCGAAATGCCCCACGGCGGCTTCAAGCAGTCCGGCTACGGCAAGGACCTCTCCATGTACGGCGTGGAGGACTACACCCGCATCAAGCACGTCATGTCCGCCCTCGACGCCTGACCAGTTTCCGCGGGTTGGGCTCTCCGAAAACCGCGGTTTCGGCAAGCCCAACCACCAGCACAGAAAGAACCCCAATGACCACCACCGCATCAGACATCACCTACCGGCTCGAGCAGAAGCGCAACGTCCAGGCCGACTTCCCGGGCCCCAAGTCCGTGGCATTGACCGAGCGCCGCAAGTCCGTGGTGGCTGCCGGCGTCGCCTCCAGCGTCCCGGTCTACGTTGCAGACGCCGACGGCGGCATCATCCATGACGTCGACGGCAACTCCTTCATCGACCTCGGCTCTGGCATCGCCGTGACCAGCGTGGGTGCCTCCGACCCCGCCGTCGTCGGTGCCGTCAAGGAAGCGGTGGAGCACTTCACCCACACCTGCTTCATGGTCACCCCGTACGAAGGCTACGTCGCGGTCGCCGAGCAGCTGAACCGCCTCACCCCGGGTGACCACGAAAAGCGCACCGTCCTCTTCAACTCCGGCGCCGAGGCCGTGGAGAACGCCGTCAAGGTGGCCCGCCTGGCAACCGGGCGGGACGCCGTCGTCGCCTTCGACCACGCCTACCACGGCCGCACCAACCTGACCATGGCGCTGACCGCCAAGGCCATGCCGTACAAGACCAACTTCGGCCCGTTCGCCCCTGAGGTCTACCGGATGCCCATGAGCTACCCGTACCGCGAGGAGAACCCCTCCATCACCGGTGCCGAGGCCGCCAAGCGCGCCATCACCATGATCGAAAAGCAGATCGGCGGGGACCAGGTTGCCGCGATCATCATCGAACCCATCCAGGGCGAGGGCGGCTTCATCGTCCCGGCCGAAGGCTTCCTGCCGGCGCTGGCCGCCTGGGCCAAGGACAAGGGCATCGTCTTCATCGCGGACGAGGTCCAGTCCGGTTTCTGCCGCACCGGTGAATGGTTCGCCGTGAATCACGAGGGCGTCGTCCCGGACATCATCACCATGGCCAAGGGCATCGCCGGCGGCATGCCGCTGTCCGCGATCACCGGCCGCGCCGACCTCCTCGACGCCGTCCACCCCGGCGGCCTGGGCGGCACCTACGGCGGCAACCCCGTGGCGTGCGCCGCGGCGCTGGCGTCCATCGGGTCCATGGAGGAATACGACCTCAACGGCCGTGCCCGCCACATCGAGGAACTCGCACTGGGCCGGCTCCGCGACCTGCAGTCCGACCTGGCTGCTGCCGGAACCGCCGTCATCGGCGACGTCCGTGGCCGCGGTGCCATGCTCGCCGTCGAGCTCGTCCAGGCCGGTTCCACGGAACCCAACCCAGAGCTGACCAAGGCCGTGGCCGCCGCCTGCCTCAAGGAAGGCGTCATCATCCTCACCTGTGGCACCTACGGAAACGTCATCCGCCTGCTGCCCCCGCTGGTCATCACCGACGAGCTGCTCAACGACGGGCTGGATGTCCTGGCCGCGGCGATCAAGGCCAACGCCTAACCGGAACGACTCCCTCCGGCAACGCAAAGAAGGTGGGCTCCCCATTGGGGAGCCCACCTTCTTTGTGCCCGGGCAGCCTTTTCAGGCTGCGGCGCGGAGCGCGGCCCTTCGGACCAGCGAGTTCCGGCGTGCCGTCCGCAGCATGTCCACCGTGAGCAGCAGCAGGGCCAGCCACACCACTCCAAACCCGATCCAACGCTCCACGGTCATGGCCTCCCGGAAGACCAGCAGGGCCACCAGGAACTGCAGCACCGGCGCGAAGTATTGCAGCAAGCCGATGGTGGTCATCGGCAGCCGCCGGGCGGAGGCGCCGAAGAAGAGCAGCGGAACCGCGGTGATGACGCCGGAGGCCAGCAGCAGCCAGAAGTGCCCCGCCCCCTGCGTGGTCAGCGTGGCGGTGCCGCCGGCGGCCAGGACAACCATCGCCACAGCGGCCAGCGGGGCCAGGACCATGGTTTCCACGCTGAGGCTGGTAATGGCGTCCACCCTGGAGCCCACCCGGTTCTTGACGAACCCGTACAGTCCGAAGCTGAATGCCAGTGTCAGGGCGATCCAGGGAAGTTTTCCGTACGAGTAGGTCAGCACGCCCACGGCGATGAAGCCGACGCCGACGGCGGCCCACTGGAGCGGCCGGAGGCGTTCCTTTAGCACGAACACGCCCAGCAAAACGGAAACGAGCGGGTTGATGAAGTAGCCCAGCGAGGTTTCCACTGCCTGCCCGGTGGTCACGCCGTAGGTGTAGGTCAACCAGTTGATCGCGATCAGGAACGCCGCCAACGCGAGCGGAGCGAACACCCGCCGATCCCTCACCGCGGCCGCAAGCACGCTCCAGGTCCGGGTCACCGTGATCAGGAGGGCGCAGAACAACAGCGACCACAGCACGCGGTTGGCCACGATTTCGACGGCGCCGGCTGGCATGAGGATGAAGAAGTACAGGGGGAGCAGCCCCCACAAAACGTACGCGCCGATGCCGAAGAGCATGCCCGCCGTCGTGTCCTTTGCAACGGCCTTGGGGCCCGTGGTGGCCGCGGGCTTCTGCCCTGGGGCCGGGGACGTGGTGAGTGGGGCGGCGTGGGACGTTCGTTCTGGAATGGGCACGATGTCCATAACAGCAGTCCCGGGACAGGTATTCCACCCCGAACACGGGCAAACCGCAAAACAATCAGTAGGCTTTCTTTTATGACATCCGCTAACCGGCCATCCGGCGCCCGATGAGACTCCGGCGCAGCAACGCCTCCGGCCGCGGCTACCGCAGGGTGGCTGCAGGAACAGGCTTCAGTTACCGGGACCTTGACGGTTCCACCCTGCCGCCCGGACCCGTGCGGGACCGGCTGGAAAGCATCGGCATTCCCCCTGCGTGGACCGACGTCTGGATCGCCCCGTTCGAGAACGGCCACATCCAGGCCACCGGCCTGGACGCAGTGGGGCGGCGCCAGTACATCTACCATCCTGAGTGGCGCGAGCGGAAGGACCGGGTGAAGTTCGACCGGTCCCTGCAGCTGGCCGAATCGCTGCCCGTGGCCCGGCGCCGGGTCACCATGGACCTGCGAAGCGAGGGTTTCAGCCGTGAACGCGTCCTGGCGGCAGCCTTCCGGATGCTTGACAGCGGATCCCTGCGGGTCGGCTCCGAGCGCTACACCAACGAAAACGGCAGCCGCGGCCTGGCCACGCTGCTGTGTGCCCACGTCCGGGTGCGCAAAGACAGGATCCTGCTGAGCTTTCCGGCCAAGAGCGGCAAGGACTGGGAATCGGAAATCCGCGATCCCGACCTCGCCGACCTTTTGCGCCTGCTTAAGCGGCGCGGGTCCAACGCGCGGCTCCTCGCCTACAAGGAGGGCCGCACCTGGCGGCCCGTGACCAGCGCGGACATCAACGCCTACGTCAAGGAGCGGACCGGGTCCGACTTCACGGCCAAGGACTTCCGGACCTTGCGGGGAACGGCTGCCGCAGCGGCCAGCCTGGCACGCACCGGCGCCCTGCGCACGGCCGCCAAGCGGAAGCGCGCCATCAGCCGGGCCATGGTGGAGGCCGCGGAGACCCTGGGAAACACCCCCTCGATCGCCCGCAAGAGCTACGTGGACCCCCGCGTGGTGGACCACTACCATGACGGCGAAACCATAGATCCGAAGCGGCTGGACTCCGCCGAAGCCGAACTCCGGGCACTCCTGTACCGGGAAGGCCAGGTGGTGCCCCTGGCCGCCAACTAGAATGGGGCCTTGTGCGTTGCACCATGCAGCGCATGAATCATGAGCAGGACCAGTTCAGAAGGGCTCCCGGTGACCAATCACAGCGAATCCGCCGCCAACCGTCCGCTCCGCGTCGCCATCATCGGCGCGGGACCGGCAGGAGTCTATGCTGCGGACATCCTCACCAAGTCCAGCGGCGTCAAGGACGGCGACTTCCAGGTCAGCATCGACCTCTTCGAGGCTTACCCGGCACCGTACGGGCTGATCCGGTATGGCGTGGCCCCGGACCATCCCCGGATCAAAGGCATCGTCAACGCCCTGCACAAGGTCCTGGACCGCGGCGACATCCGGTTCCTGGGCAACGTGACCTACGGCCGCGACCTCACCCTGCACGATTTCCGCGCTTTCTACGACGCCGTGATCTTTTCCACCGGCGCGGTCAAGGACGCGGACCTGGACATCCCGGGTATCAACCTCCGTGGTTCCTTTGGCGGAGCGGACTTCGTGTCCTGGTACGACGGGCATCCGGACGTTCCGCGCGAATGGCCCCTGGACGCCAAGGAGATCGCGGTCATCGGCAACGGCAATGTGGCCCTGGACGTGGCCCGCATGCTGGTCAAGCACCCGGAAGAACTGCTCAGTACCGAAATCCCGGACAACGTCTACCAGGGCCTGAAGGCATCTCCCGTTACTGATGTCCACGTCTTCGGCCGCCGCGGGCCCGCCCAGGTCAAGTTCACCCCGCTGGAGTTGCGGGAGCTCAGCCACATGGACGACGTCGACATCGTGCTCTACCCGGAGGATTTCGAATTCGACGACGCCTCGGACGAGGCCATCCGCAGCAACAACCAGATCAAGACCATGGTGAACACCCTTACCAACTGGCTGGTGGAAGAGCACGCCGAAGCCGAGAACCCGTCCTCCCGCAGGCTGCACCTGCACTTCCTGCACAGCCCGGTTGAAGTGCTCGACGACGGCACGGGCAAGGTGGGCGGCATCAAGTTCGAGCGGATGCAGCTGGACGGGACCGGAAACGCCAAGGGCACGGGGGAGTATGTCGAATACCCCGTCCAGGCCGTATACCGCGCCATCGGCTACCACGGCTCAGCGCTTGACGAATTGGAGTATGACGCCAAGCGCGGAGTCATTCCGAACGAGGGCGGCCGTGTCCTGGACGCCGAGGGCAAGCCGGTCCCCGGAATCTACACCACCGGCTGGATCAAGCGCGGCCCCGTCGGCCTGATCGGGCACACCAAGGGCGATGCCCTGGAGACCATCGGGTTCCTGCTGGAGGACCGGTTGAACCTCCCGGCGGCCCGCAACCCGGATCCGCAGGCCATTATCGACCTCCTGGAGGAGCGCGGCGTCGAATACACCACGTGGGAGGGCTGGAACAAGCTCGACGCCCACGAGGCCGGCCTCGGCGCTGCCTGGACCGGCCCCGAAGGGCTGGACCACGTGGTGCGCGAACGCATCAAGGTGGTCCCGCGCGAGGAAATGATCCGCATCTCCCGCGGCTGAGCCTCCGGCCGGCGGGGTTAGAATAGCCGCCACACCCCTGCGCTTTCCGGGAGTTCGATGACGAACCTGATCCAGCCTGAACCGCGCCAGCGTGCCGCGCTGGCCGGACACGAGCGCCTGGACCATGCGTTCGCTGACGCCACCCCTGAAATACCCGGTTTGCGCGCCCTGATCCGCGAATCCTGGCTGCGGTCCGCCCGTTTCAAAGCGAACCCGGACAACGCCGCCGCGCCCCTGGCGTTCGACTGGGATGAACTGGAGGACTACCGCCGCCGGCACCCCTTGGCCGCGATCATGCCGGTCATCAACAAACTGCTGGTGCAACCCAGCCACGACAGCGGGCTCCTGGTGGCCGTCGGGGACGAAGTGGGCAGGCTCCTCTGGGTGGACGGCGATCCCGCGCTCCAGCGCCGGGCTGAAGGCATGATGTTCGTCGCCGGCGCCAACTGGTCCGAAGCGAGCGTGGGCACCAGCGCACCCGGAACGGCACTCGCCCTGGGCAGGGGAATCCAGATCTCCGGCGCAGAGCACTACCAGCGCGCCGTCCACCCCTGGAGCTGCACCGCCGTTCCGTTCCACGACCCCGACTCGGGAGCTGTCCTCGGCGTCGTGGACATCACCGGGACGGCTACCGCGGTGGCGCCGCACACCTTGTCGCTGGTCGAAGCAACGGTAGCGGCCGCGCAGGCGCAACTGCGGGTGGAGCGCCTGCAGCACGCGGCAGAACTGGCAAGGAAACCCGTCCGACGCCGGAGCCCGGCTGCGGCGGCCGGGCAGGGCCGCGGTGCCACGGGAGGCAGCCTCTACCGGAACAGCCTGCAGCTGCTGGGCCGCGACCAGGCACTCCTCAGCCTCGGAGGAAAGACGGTTGCCCTGTCCGCCCGGCACAGCGAAATCCTTGCCCTGCTGTGCATGCATCCGGACGGGCTCACCGCCGAGGAACTCAGTTCTTTGCTGTACCCGGGGGAGGGCTCCACCATGACGCTCCGGGCCGAGATGGTGCGCCTGCGCAAGGTGATTCAGCAGCTCAGCCCCGAGGCCGTCCCCGGCTCGCGTCCCTACCGGCTTCCGGTGGACATCGTGGCCGATACCGGCCAGGTCCTCAGCTGCCTGCAGCGCGGAGCCCACCGGATTGCGCTGGAGATCTACCGGGGCGCGGTGCTGCCCCGCTCCGAGGCCCCCGGTGTCGTGGACCTCAGGAACAAGGTGTCGTCCCTGCTCCGTGAGGCGGTCCTGACGGACGGCAGCGCCGAGTCCCTGCTCAAGTTCGCCGCGCTTCCCGAGGCAGCTGACGACGTCGGCATCCGCCGTGCCGCACTCCGCCTCCTGCCGCCGCGCTCACCCAAGCGGGCCGCCGTCGTCGCTGATCTTGAACGGCTGGAAGCCGAGCTCCGCGCCTGAAACCCGGCCACCCGATGGTTGAGCTCGTCGAAACCGGGGTTCGGCAACCTCAACCACCGTTGCAACCTGGCTGCAACCTCCCGGCTCCTACGCTGTAGGCATCGGCGGGCCCCCAGCGGGCCGGCCTCCTGCACAGCAAAGGAGCTAAGCAATGACCGTTTACGCACAGCCAGGAACCGACGGTTCGAAGGTCACCTTCAAGGACCGGTACGAGAACTGGATTGGTGGCGAATGGGTTGCCCCGGTGAAGGGCCAGTACTTCGAAAACATCACCCCGGTCACGGGCAGGGCCTTCTGCGAGGTGGCCCGCGGCACCGCCGAAGACATCGAGCTGGCGCTGGACGCGGCCCACAAGGCGGCACCATCCTGGGGCAAGACCTCCGTGGCAGAACGGGCCGCCATCCTGAACAAGATCGCGGACCGCATCGACGAAAACCTCGAAATGCTCGCCGTCGCCGAAACCTGGGACAACGGCAAGCCGGTTCGCGAAACCCTCAACGCAGACCTTCCGCTGGCCTCGGACCACTTCCGGTACTTCGCCTCGGCCGTCCGGGCCCAGGAAGGCAGCCTGTCCCAGCTGGATGACAACACCACCGCCTACCACTTCCACGAACCGCTCGGCGTGGTGGGCCAGATCATCCCCTGGAACTTCCCCATCCTGATGGCCGTCTGGAAGCTGGCCCCCGCGCTCGCGGCCGGCAACACCGTGGTGCTCAAGCCCGCCGAGCAGACACCGAGCTCCATCCTGGTCCTGATGGAACTCATCGGCGACCTCCTGCCCGCGGGCGTGATCAACGTGGTCAACGGCTTCGGGGTGGAGGCCGGCAAGCCGCTGGCTTCCAGCTCCCGGATCCGCAAGATCGCGTTCACCGGTGAAACCACCACCGGGCGGCTCATCAGCCAGTACGCCAGCCAGAACCTGATCCCCGTCACCCTGGAACTGGGCGGCAAGAGCCCCAACATCTTCTTCAACGACGTCGCCCAGGAGAACGACGCCTTCTACGACAAGGCGCAGGAGGGCTTCGCCCTGTTCGCCTTCAACCAAGGCGAGGTCTGCACCTGCCCGTCCCGCGCCCTGGTGCAGGAAGACATCTACGAGTCCTTCATGGCCGATGCCGTGGCGCGGGTGGAGAAGATGATCCAGGGCAACCCGCTGGACACCGAAACCCAGGTGGGCGCCCAGGCCTCCAACGACCAGCTGGAGAAGATCCTCTCCTACATCGACATCGGAAAGCAGGAAGGCGCCAAGATCCTCACCGGCGGCGCCCGTGCCGAACTGCCGGGCGACCTGGCAGGCGGCTTCTATGTCCAGCCCACCGTGTTCGAGGGGCACAACAGGATGCGGATCTTCCAGGAGGAGATCTTCGGGCCCGTCGTGGCCGTGACAAGGTTCAGCGACTTCAACGACGCCATGGGCATCGCCAACGACACCCTCTACGGCCTGGGCGCCGGCGTATGGTCGCGCAACGGCAACGTGGCCTACCGCGCCGGCCGGGAAATCCAGGCCGGACGCGTCTGGGTCAACAACTACCACGCCTATCCGGCCGGTGCCGCCTTCGGCGGGTACAAGTCCTCCGGCATCGGCCGGGAAAACCACGCCATGATGCTGGACCACTACCAGCAGACCAAGAACCTGCTGGTCAGCTACGACGAGAACAAGCTGGGCTTCTTCTAGGCCCAGCCGCACCACCTCCACTACAACGACGCAAGGATTTCGCCAATGACGACGACAATGCAAGCAGCAGTAGTAACCGAATTCGGCACCGAACTGTCCGTCCACGACATCGACGTTCCGGTGCCCGGGCCCGGGCAGGCACTGGTCAAGGTGCTCACCACCGGCGTCTGCCACACGGACCTGCACGCCGCGGAGGGCGACTGGCCGGTGAAGCCCACTCCGCCGTTCGTTCCCGGCCATGAAGGTGTGGGCGAAGTGGTGGCCCTGGGCGAGGGCGTCACCGACCTCGCACTCGGCGACCTCGTGGGCAACGCCTGGCTCTGGTCCGCCTGCGGCGACTGCCAGTACTGCCGCACCGGCTGGGAAACACTGTGCGAGTCGCAACAGAACGGCGGCTACAGCGTGGACGGCTCTTTCGGGGAGTACATGCTCGTGGACTCGCGCTTCGCGGCCCGCATACCGGCGGGATCCGACCCCGTCGAGGTGGCGCCGGTGCTCTGTGCCGGCGTCACCGTTTATAAAGGCCTGAAGATGACCGAGGCGACGCCGGGCCAATGGGTCACCATCTCCGGCATCGGTGGCCTGGGCCATATCGCCGTCCAATACGCAGTGGCCATGGGCCTGCGTGTCGCCGCGGTGGATATCGCCGATGACAAACTCGCCTTGGCCAAGACCCACGGCGCCGAAGTGACGGTGAACGCCTTGCATGAAGACCCGGCGGAAGTGATCCAACGGGAAACAGGAGGCTGCCATGGAGTCCTGGTTACTGCGGTGCACCCGTCAGCGTTCGGGCAGGCGATCGGGATGGCCCGCCGCGGTGGCACCATCGTGTTCAACGGTCTGCCGCCTGGGGACTTTCCGGCGCCGATTTTCGACATTGTGCTCAAGGGGTTGACGGTCCGCGGCTCGATCGTCGGCACCCGGCAGGATCTGGCGGAAGCCCTGGATTTCTACGCCCGGGGGAAGATCCACCCCACGGTCTCCGTGCGGGAGCTTTCCGAGGTCAACGCCGTGTTCGACGAGATGAAGCACGCCAAGATCGACGGCCGCGTGGTGCTGAAGTTCTGATGCCTATCCATGGGCTTGAGGCCGCCGTGACGCTGCCCGGGGAAGACTTCTCCCGGGTGGCGCTCACACCCGCGGCCGTGGACCTCCTGCGGATGCTCTGGGAGCGGCACGGTCCGCTCATGTTCCACCAGTCGGGCGGCTGCTGTGACGGGTCCTCGCCAATGTGCTACCCGGCAGGGGATTTCATCACCGGGGATTCGGACGTCCTGCTGGGGCTGTTCGACCTGTCGGACGGAGTGCAGCCCCTGCCCCTGGAGTTCTGGATGTCCCGGGAACAGTTCAATTACTGGAGCCACACGCATCTGACTGTCGACGTTGTTCCGGGCCGGGGAAGCGGCTTTTCCGTGGAGGCGCCCGAGGGCAAACGCTTCCTGATCCGCTCAACCCTGATGGACTGGCCCGTCTAGGAAGTTCGGCCAAGATGCTCCGGGGCTCTCCATCAGGAGGGCCCCGGATGCGTTGGCGGAATATAGTTCGGGCTTTTGGCCGTCTCACTATTCGGGACAATTGGGACCGTCCAGTGGATGGACACTATCGTTGATAGGTCTGTTTCCATCACATACCAGGATTGTGACCCCCAATGAATCTTCTGCGGACAAAATCAATCGAGCAATCGATCGCTGACGCCGATGAACCCGGACGCAAGCTCAAGCGCTCCCTCAGCACCTGGGACCTTATGATCATGGGCGTCGCCGTTGCAGTGGGCGCCGGCATCTTTTCCGTTGGCGCCAAGGCTGCCGCGAACTTCGCCGGCCCCGCCGTCACGCTGTCCTTCGCCATCGCCGCCGTCACCTGCGCGCTGGCCATCATGTGCTACGCCGAGTTCGCCACCGCCATCCCCGTGGCCGGTTCGGCCTATGTCTTCACGTATGCCACCATGGGCGAACTCCTTGCCTGGATCATCGGCTGGAACCTGATCCTGGAGTTGTTCACCGCCGCCGCCGTGATCGCCAAATACTGGGGCATCTACCTCAGCAAGGTCTTCGCTCTCACCGGGGCCGACATTCCGCCCGCCATCTCCCTGGGCGGCGTGGACCTCTACTGGGGTGCCTTCCTGATCGTGGCCATCTTCACCGTGCTGCTGGTCCTGGGCACCAAGCTCTCCGCCCGGGTTGGCAACATCTTCACCATGATCAAGATCGGCGTGGTGCTCTTCGTGATCGTGGTGGGCTTCACCTATGTCAAGGTTGAAAACTACACCCCGTTCGTTCCCGCGGCAGAGCCCACCGCAAGCACCGGCGGCGCGGATGTGCTGAAGCAGTCCTTCTTCGGTTTCCTTACCGGTGCTGCCCCGGCCCAGTACGGCACCTTGGGCATCTTCGCCGGTGCCGCCCTGGTGTTCTTCGCCTTCATCGGATTCGACGTGGTGGCTACCTCGGCCGAGGAAGTCAAGAACCCGCAGAAGACCCTTCCCCGGGGCATCTTCGGCGGCCTGGCCCTGGTCACGCTGCTGTACATCCTGGTGTCACTGGCGCTGACCGGGATGGTGTCCTACACCCAGCTGGCCGAGGCCAAGAGCCCCACCCTCACCACCGCCTTCGAGGCGGTCGGCGACACGTCGGCCGCCAAGGTCATCGCCTTCGGATCCCTGGTGGGCCTGACCACCGTGATCATGGTGCTCCTCATGGGCCTGTCCCGCGTGGTGCTCGCCATGAGCCGCGATGGCCTGCTGCCCCGGGCCCTGTCCAAGACCAGCGAAAAGCGTTCGACGCCGGCGCGCCTCCAGATCATCTGCGGCGCCGCGGTAGCCCTTGTTGCGGGCCTTACCAACGTGGACCTGCTGGAGGAAATGATCAACATCGGTACGCTCTCCGCGTTCGTGGTGGTGAGCCTGGGAATCCTGGTGCTCCGCAAGAAGCGCCCGGACCTGAAGCCGGCCTTCCGTGTCCCGTTCGGCAAGGTGCTGCCGGTTGTCTCCGCCGTCCTGTGCCTGTACCTCATGACCAACCTCGCCGTGGAGACCTGGATCTTCTTTGCCATCTGGCTGGTCATCGGCCTGGCCATCTACTTTGCCTACGGCCAGCGCCACTCGCGGCTCAACGAGCGCTTCGCTGAAGCCAACGCGGCCGTCAACAGCCGTCCCGGCACCGCAGAGGCAGCTGATGCGTCAGATGACGAGGACGAGCTGTCCCGGACCTAAGGTCCCTTCACCCGCAAGAACTGCCCGCCCGGCTCCTGCCGGGCGGGCAGCGGCGTTTCCGGCTCCTAGGATGGAGGTATGGCACGTCCCTCCCGTTCAGAACGCAAAACTGAACTGCTCGCTGCCATCCTTGACTACCTGATGGACAAGACCCTGGCCGAGCTGAGCTTCCGGGGCCTCGCCGAGGGCCTGGGGATGAGCTCCTACACGCTGGTGTACCACTTCGGCAGCCGGGAACAATTGATCAACGACATCGTGGTGTCCATCGAGTCGCGCCTGGACCGGATGCGCAATACCGATGTCCGCGATATTGACCGGGACGCGTGGCGGGCATTCCTGCTCGACTCGTGGCAGTGGACCATGGCCCAGCGGAACCGGCACCTGACCCGGCTCGAATTCGAGGCCACGGCGCAGGACATTGTGGCTGCCACGCCCCGGGGCACGGCGCAGGAGCATTTCCGCCTGCTGCACCACAAGACCCGCGACTGGCTGATGGTCCAGGGCATTCCCGAAGAGTACGCGGACACCGATGCCAGGCTCTTTACGTCCACCTTCTACGGCCTGCAGTTCGATTTCGTGGTGATGAACCAGCCCGATGCCGCCACCAAAGCCTTCGAACTCATGCTGGCCGTGTTCTTCAACAACCTCGAGACGCGCCTCGAAGCCGCAACACAGCACCCCGCAGCACAGCATCCGGCAGCACAGCACCCCGCAGCACCATAGGCCGGAGGGTGTCAGGGGGCTGCGTAGCGGCCCACCCACTCTACGAGCGGACGGAGTTTCCGCCACCGTTCTTCAATCTCAGCCTTGGCGTCCGGTGTGGAAACCCACCCCGGCTGGCCTACCTCGACCCCGGCGGACAGCGATTTGTGCTTGAGGAGCTCGGCGCGGGGGTGGTCTCTCGCGAAACCCCGCGGGACGGTCTTCAGTTTCTCGCCCTCAATGGCAAAACCTGCTCCGGTCACGGCATCCACGATGTCCTGCAGCGCGGACCCGCTTGCGGAAGCGTCGGCGGCCGATCGGAACCGGGCCAGCTGGGCAGGGGTGTGGGAATGTTAGCCGCCGCCGATCAACAGTCCGTCCGCATTGATCTGGAGATAGAAACCGACGCCTTCCTGGCGTGCGGCGTATGCTCCCTGGGCGGTTTTGTACGGCGACTTGTCCAGTGAAAAGCGGATGTCCCGGTTGGGACGGAACAGCTTGGCGGGGCCAAACTCGGGCTCCAGCTCGGAGAGAAGGGCGGTGAGCGGCTGTTTCACCGCCTGCTCATACGTCGCCTTGTGTTCCTGCCACCAGTCGCGGTTGTTGTTCTCTTCCAGCTGCGCGTAGAAGCCAAAGGCCTCGGGTGGAATGCCTGCGAAAGTGCTCATGTAGGGAGCCTAGGACTGCCTGCCGCAACCGGCCAGATCCCGTGGGCGTATGTGCAAAAACACCTGCCGGACAGCAGAACACCCCGTTCCCGGCAGTCCGGGAACGGGGTGTTCTGTGGCCCGCGGGCCTGAAGGCGGTACTAGCCGACCTTGTTGGCGGACTCTGCGGCCGACGTCGGAGCGGAGGGGGCATCCCCTGCGCCGAGGTTGGCGCGCAGCTTGGCGCCGAGTTCGGCGTCGACGTTGGTCCAGTACTGGATGGCCCGTTCCTTGATGTCGGCGCTCTTGACGCCGCCCACTGCACCGGAGATGGTCTCCAGGAACCGGGCCTTGGCGGCCTCGTCGTAGACCTCGCGGTACAGCGCACCGGCCTGCACGAAGTCGCTGTCCTCCGCGTGGAGGGAGTGCGCGGCAAGGGTCAGCTCGCCGTCGTTCTCCCAGCCGCCGGCCGGGTTCTGCGGCTCAACCGCAGCGGGGCCGCCCACGGAGTTCGGTGCATAGACCGGAACCGACGGGGCGTTGAACAGGTAGCGACCGGCGCCGTCCTGGCTGTAGTTGTTGACCTGGTTCTTGGGCTGGTTCACCGGGATCTGGGCGTGGTTGGTGCCCACGCGGTAGCGGTGCGCATCGGCGTAGGAGAAGATGCGGGCCTGCAGCATCTTGTCCGGCGAGGCGGCAATGCCGGGGACGAAGTTCGACGGCGCAAAGGTGGCCTGCTCGATCTGCGCGAAGTAGTTCTCCGGATTGCGGTTCAGTTCCATGGTGCCAACCTTGATCAGCGGGTAGTCGCCGTGCGGCCACACCTTGGTCAGGTCGAAGGGGTTGAACCGGTAGGTCTTGGCGTCCTCGTACGGCATCACCTGGACGTGCAGGTCCCAGGAGGGGAAGTTGCCGGCGGCGATGTTCTCGGACAGGTCGCGGATGTAGAAGTCCGCGTCGGAACCGGCCAGCTGCTCAGCCTGCTCGCTGGTCATGGAGTTCACGCCCTGGTTGGACTTGAAGTGGTACTTGACCCAGAAGCGCTCGCCTGCGGCGTTGATCCACTGGTAGGTGTGTGAGCCGTAGCCCTGCATTTCGCGCCACGAGGCAGGCAGGCCGCGGTCACCCATGAGCCAGGTGACCTGGTGTGCGGACTCGGGGGACAGGGTCCAGAAGTCCCACTGCATGTCGGCGTCGCGCAGGTGCGTGCCCGGGAGGCGCTTCTGCGAGTGGATGAAGTCCGGGAACTTGATGCCGTCGCGGATGAAGAAGACGGGGGTGTTATTGCCCACGAGGTCGTAGTTGCCCTCGGTGGTGTAGAACTTCACGGCAAATCCGCGGGGATCGCGCCAGGTGTCCGGTGAACCGTTCTCGCCGGCGACGGAGGAGAAGCGGATCAGCATCTCGGTCTCGGCGCCCGGCTGCAGGAACGCGGCCTTGGTGTACTTGGAGATGTCCTCAGTGGCCTTGAACGTGCCGAATGCGCCGCCGCCCTTGGCGTGCACTACACGCTCCGGAACCCGTTCGCGGTTGAACTGGGCAAGCTTTTCGATGAGGTAGTGGTCGGTCAGGATGATGGCACCGTCGGCACCAACTGACTTCGAGTGAGCGTCGGACGTAACCGGCGCACCTGACTGGGTTGTGGAAACGGCAGTCATTGTTCTCCTATTTCTCTTTTTCTTGCGAGGGACTATGGGGAGGAAGTTGCTGGGCCCGCTGGCAGTCCTGGCAGATGCCCTGGTACATGACGTCCGCGATCTGGATGGTCATGGGCTTGGCGTCAGGGTTCCAGTGGGGCGTGAGGCACGGGGCATGGCCGACGGCGCAGTCCACGTCCTCCACCCGCCCGCAGCTGATGCAGATGGCGTGGTGGTGGTTGTCGCCCACGCGTGTCTCGTACAGCGCGGGGGAGTGCGGGGGCTCGAAGCGGCGCAGCATGTGCAGGTCCGTCAGGTCGCCCAGGACCACGTAGACAGACTGAGCCGTCAGCTCGGGCAGTTCGGCCCGGGCGGCGGCCAGGATGCTTTCGGCAGGTGAATGCGGGTGGCGTTCGACGGCGGCCAGCACAGCGAGCCGCTGCTTGGTCACCCTGCGGCCGTGGGCGCGCAGGGCCGCAGCCCAAGCGTCCTGGCCGTCAAAGTGCTCCGTCATGGCTCCATTCAAACACTTATTTTGAATTTATCGCAATAAGGCGCGGCTAACCTCCCGCCAATTCCTGGTGAACGGCAGGCGGTCCAGGTGACATTAGGGTTGCAGGGTGGGGAAACTGCTTGCTGACATGACGCCGCTCAAGGAGAGCCCCGCATTCCGCCGGCTCTGGCTCGGCTCGGCGGTATCCGCCGTCGGCAGCCAACTCACCTTGGTGGCCGTAAGCCTCGAGGTGTACCGGCTCACCCAGGACAGCTTTTATGTTGGCCTGCTGGGCGTCTTTGCGCTGGTTCCGCTGGTGGTGGGCGGGCTCATGGGCGGCTCCATTGCGGACGCGCACGACCGCCGGCGCATCGCCCTGCTGGCCACTGCGGTGCTCTGGTTGACCACCGGCCTGATTGCCCTGCAGGCCTGGGTGCAGCTGGGCAACGTGTGGGTGCTGTACCTGCTGGTGGCACTGCAGAGCGGGGCGCAGGCCATCAACCAGCCGGCCCGCAGCGCCATCATCCCCATGCTCATCCGCAAGGAACTCCTGCCTGCCGCCAACGCCCTGAGCATGCTCTCCCTGGGCCTTGCCATGACCGCCGGGCCCCTGCTGGCCGGCCTCCTTGTCGCGTGGCTGGGCTTCGGCTGGACGTACACCATCGATTTCGTGAGCTTCGCGTTTGTGCTGTGGGCTGTGTACCGGTTGCCGCCCATGGCGCCCACCGGGGGCCAGCGCAAGGCGGGGATCCGCTCCGTGGTGGAGGGATTCCGGTTCCTTGGCACCCGGCCCAACCTCCGCATGACGTTCATCATCGACCTCATCGCCATGATCCTTGCCCAGCCGCGGGCGCTGCTGCCCGCCGTTGCCGCCGTGATGATCGGCGGCGGAGAGGCAACCGTGGGCATCCTGCTGGCATGCACCGCCGTCGGCGCCTTTCTTGCCGGGCTGTTCTCCGGCCCGCTGGGCAGCGTGCGCCGCCAGGGGACCGCCGTCGTGGTTTCCGTCATGGGCTGGGGCGCATCCATCGGGGCCTTCGGGCTGGTGGTTCTGCTGGCCGGCCGGGCGCCGGGCGGCGGCGCCACCCTGTGGTTGGTGCCGGCTGCCGTCTGCTGCGCCCTGGCCGGCATCGCGGACTCCATCAGCAGCGTCTTCCGCAACACCATTCTCCAGGCGGCCGCCCCGGACCACCTGCGCGGGCGGCTTCAAGGGGTCTTCATCGTGGTGGTGGCCGGCGGACCGCGGATCGGCGACCTGCTGGCCGGCGGCGCGACTAGGATTTTGAATGAGGGCTGGGTCCTGCTGCTCGGCGGTCTGTTGTGCATCGCGGGCGCCTGGCTGGCGGCTCAGCTGCAGCCGGGATTCCGCCGGTATGACGCCCGGAACCCGGTACCTTAGCGGACCGTTCCCTTAGTGAGGAGGAAACGTGCACAATCATCACAACGGCTTGAAGACTGCGGCCCTGTTTGGCGTCCTGTGGGCGGTGCTGCTGGGTCTCGGCGGCCTGATCGGGGTGGGAACGCGCAGCTCGGCCCCCATCTGGATCATGGCCCTGATCGGCGTCGGCACCACCTTCTACGGGTACTGGAACAGCGACAAGATCGCCATCCGGTCCATGCAGGCTTTTCCGGTCACCGAAGCGCAGGCCCCGCAGCTTTACCAGATTGTCCGGGAGCTCTCGGCCCGCGCCAACCAGCCCATGCCGCGCATCTACGTCTCGCCCACCATGAACCCCAACGCGTTCGCCACCGGACGCAACCCGCGCAACGCGGCCGTCTGCTGCACCGAGGGCATCCTTCAGCTCCTGGATGCCCGCGAGCTCCGGGGTGTGCTGGGGCACGAACTCATGCACGTGTACAACCGCGACATCCTCACCTCCTCGGTGGCTGCCGCCGTCGCCGGCGTCATCACCTCGGTGGGGCAGATGCTCCTGTTCTTCGGCGGGGGAGACCGGCGGAACGCCAACCCGCTGGCCATGATCGCCATGGCTTTGCTGGCGCCCTTCGCGGCGTCACTGATCCAGATGGCCATCTCCCGAACCAGGGAATACGACGCCGACGAGGACGGTTCGCAGCTGACCGGCGATCCGCTGGCGCTTGCCTCAGCCCTGGCCAAGATTGAGCGCGGCGTCAGCATTGCTCCGCTGCCGCAGGACCAGCGCCTGGTCAACGCCTCGCACCTGATGATCGCCAACCCGTTCCGTGGGGGCGCCATGAACAAGCTGTTCGCCACCCACCCGCCCATGCGGGACCGGATCGCCCGGCTCGAGCGGATGGCCGGCCGTCAGCTGTAGCCGCTCCCTGCACGCATGTGCGCGCAGGGAACGCCTGCGGCGGCAGCCTAGCTGCGGAAGTTCACGAACTGCAGATCGGCTTCCTCGAAGTCCTTCAGGAGTGCCATGGTGGCCTGGAGATCGTCACGGGACTTGGAGGAGACGCGCAGCTCATCGCCCTGGATTTGCGACTTGACCGACTTGGGGGCTTCGTCGCGGATCAGCTTGTTGATCTTCTTGGCCAGGTCCTGGGCGATGCCCTCCTTGATGGAGGCTTCCAGGCGGAATTCCTTGCCGGAGGCGTAGGGCTCGCCGGTGTCCAGCGACTTCAGTGAGATGCCCCGGCGGATCAGCTTGGACTGCAGCACGTCCAGGACGGCCAGCACGCGCTCCTCCGAATTGGCCTTCATGAGGATCTTCTCGCCGCTGAAGTCCACCTCCGCGCCGACGCCCTTGAAGTCGTAGCGCTGCGTGAGTTCCTTCTGGGCCTGGTTGAGGGCGTTGGCCACTTCCTGCTTGTCCACTTTGCTTACGACGTCGAACGTTGACTCGCCTGCCATGACTCTCCTTTTGCCTGATGGGAGCCCTGCGCGTAACAGGGCCGGGATCACTGGCATCAAGCCTAATACGGATGCCCCACCCGGGGGTGGTGATGAATTCACAGTTCCCTCTCAGCGGACGCACCGCGGGAACGAAGGCGCCCTGGCGAGAGTTGGAGCAGTTGTAAATGCTCGAAGGGAACACCATGCACCGCAAAGCCGCCCGTTACGTCACCCGGACCACCTCAGCAGCAGCCGGGGCGGTGGCAACGGCAGCAACCTCGGTGGCCGCTGCGGCGGTGGCGGCCTCGATCGTTTTGAGCCCGGTGGCGGACGCGTCCTCGCGGATGGACGGCGTGCGGGCCGACCTCCAGCGGGCGGTGCAGTTGAACCAGATCACCGCAGAGCAGGCGCTCAGTTTCGAAGCCAAGCTCGCAGGGCGCATCCTGGGTGAGGCCTGACCGGGGGGGCGTCTTTTCCCGTCATTCCAGGGGATTATGGGTGCTGCAGGGCCCGATTCGATTCTTCGCCGGAAGTTCTGTAAAGTTGTCTTGCCCGCGGTTACTGGAAGCGGAACGGACCGGAAACGGACGCTCCGAACACTGCATCGGCGGGTACTTCTTTTGAAGTTCGGCAGATTACCCGAGCGGCCAAAGGGGGCTGACTGTAAATCAGCTGGCAACGCCTACGGGGGTTCGAATCCCTCATCTGCCACCCTTGGAAAAGCCTCCGGAACCTTCAGGTTCCGGAGGCTTTTTCGTGTCTCCGGGCAGGTCCGGAGGACGCCCGGAAGCGGCGCCGGACCGTCGTCGACACGACGCAACGGCCGGGCCGCCAATGAAGGACGCCGAACTCACCCTCCGGCGAAGCGCCATGGCCTTGTCCGCGGATCCTGCCGGTTAAGGTTCGGACCCGCGGACAAGCTTCTGAAATCCCGGTTCAGCGCCGCGCGCCGTGGTTTACGTGCAGTCAGTTCAACGCGATCAGGAGCATCGTGCTGGTGCCCGGGATGCAGGTTTGCAGGATGGCCCGCGGGAACCCGCCGAAGACAGCAATCACGTCGTTGGTGGTTCCGGGGTTGGGGACGGTGCCGCGGCCGGTCACGGTGTAGGTGCCGTAGCCGGGGATGCTGACGGTCTCACCCACCCCAATTCCGGAGAACCGCGCCCAGCCGCCGCAGAAGTCGTGCTCGGTGATGAACAGCGAGTACCCGTCGTTCGGGGTGAAGTGGATGGGGCCGATGCACGCGTCCACCATTGACTGGCCGCCCGACCCTGCCACATAGATGGTGCGGACAGCGGGTGCTGCCGGTGCCGGTGCCGGCGCAGGTGCGGGAGCCGCGGCGGGGGCCGGGGCTGCTGCCGGGGCAGGCGCGGCGGCTGGAGCCGGAGCCGGGGCGGCCACCGCTATGGCAGGGCCGGTCAGCACCAGTGTCTGGCCCGGGTAGATGATGCTGTACGCGCCCAGGCCGTTGGCCGCGAGCATGGCATTCATGTCCACGCCGTGGCTGGCAGCAATCCCGCCCACCGTGTCGCCAGAGACCACGGTGTAGACGTTGGGGTCACCCGCCGGTTCGGGAGCTGGAGCCGGAGCTGGAGCCGGCGCTGGAGCCGGTTCGGGGGCTGGTGCCGGTTCGGGGGCTGCTGCTGGTGCCGGGGCTGCGTCCGCAGCTGGCGCGGCCACAGGCGCGGCCGCAGCGGCCGGAGTATCGGGTGCGTTTTCTCCGGAGGAGTCTGCTGCCTCGCCGGAGTCAACGTCGGGAGCCGGCGACGGAACGGCGGCCGCCGCCACCTGGACCGCCGCCGCAGGTGTGCCTCCGCTGAGGGACGCAGGCGGCGCAGCCATGGCGCCGATGCCCATCGCGGCCACAACGGCCGCCGTGGCCATGCCGGCCCATAACTTGTTGCTGATGACCGGACGTCCGGTGGTGAGGTCCGTCCGGGGTTCGTCGGTGACAAAGCTTCTGCTGGTGCCGTCGGAAGGGGGGAGAGGCTGGTTCATGGGGGGCCCATCTGGGTTCGGTCCCGCCAGGACATGCGGTGCATGCCCACGGTCAAGGACGGATCGCGATGCCGTTGCACCGCTGGCCCCGGCGGGTGCCGGAGGCCGCGTGCGGCGCAAGATGGAGGCATCCGCATACCCAGAAAATGCGGAGCTCCGCGTGATGGCAGGAACGTCCGGAAGCAACCCGGTGCACCTGCCGGTGCGTGGTGGTCCTAGGAATCCCGAGTCTAGGAATCCGGCCACCGAGCGGGCACCAGTAGGAATTACCCGAGTTTTCGGCACCGGTACTCGTCCCCGGCAGCGCCCCTACTCAGGCCGGGAGCGTGCGGTACTTGCTGCTACGGCGCCCGGCGGTCCCGCAGTTCCGCGATTTCCCGGCGCAGCAGGGCGATCTCAGCCACCAGTTCCGCCACTTCCACCCGCATGGGTTCTTCAACGGCTTCGGCAACCGATTCCGCTGTGTCCTCCACCCGCTGGACCAGCCACGATGCGATGGAGGCCGTTACCACGCCCAGCACGGCAATCCCGCTCATCATCAGCGCGGTCGCCACCAGCCGGCCAATGGGCGTGACCGGATACATGTCCCCGTAGCCAACCGTGGTGATGGTGGACGTGGCCCACCACAGGGCGTCGCCGAACGTGAGGATCTTGGCGTCCGGCGCCCACTGTTCCACGTCCAGGACTGCCAGCGCGCCCACGAAGACCAGCAGGGCGGCGGAGCCGGCCACATAGGTAACCACCCGGCCGCGCAGCGTTTCGCCCACTGTCCGGTGCAGGACTGACAACAGGGTCACCAGCCGCAGCAGGCGCAGCGGCCGGAAGAACGGCAGCGCCACGATGACCAGCTCGTGGAGGTTGCGGATGAACCACTGCCGGCGGTTCTCCGCCAGCCACAGGTTCGCCGCGTAGTCCAGCACGAACACGCACCACGTCACCCACATGACCATTTCCAGCCAGTCCGCGCCGCTGCCCTCAAGCCGGCCGATGACCTGCCACGCGTAGGCTGCCAGGAACACCAGTGCCGTTGCCATCAGGGGCCACTCCGCCAGATCGCGATAGCGTTGCTGCGTCATGCAGGAAATCCTACGGTGATGCCCCAGCCAACAGCAGGTGCCCAGCATGTTACCCGCGGGTAGCATTGGGGCATGCACCTGCTCCTGAGAACCATCCTCCTGCTGTTCCGTTCCGCCCGGCGCGCGCCCGTCTCCGTGTGGGAGTCCTCGTCGCTGCCGCTTCGGGTCCTGCCCACGGACATCGACATCGCCATGCACGTGAACAACGGCATGTACCTCTCCCTCATGGACCTCGGCCGGTTCGACCTCATGGTGCGCAGCGGCGTCTGGAAGCGGATGCGCCGCCGTGGCTGGAGCCCGGTGGTTTCCGCGGAAACCATCGCCTTCCGCAAGTCGCTGCAGCTGTGGCAGGACTACACCATCGAGACCCGCGTCATCGGGCTGGACACCAAGGCGATCTTCTTCGAGCAGCGCATGGTGGCCGACGGCGAGATTTACGCACGTGCCTACATCGCCACCCGGCTGGTCACCAAAGGAGGCCCGGTCAGCCAGGAAGACATCATCGCGGAGTTTGGTGCCCCGCCGGCGGACCTGGTGCTTCCCGAATGGATCCACGAATGGCGCGCTACCAGCGCCCTCCCCGGCAGCCGCACCCCCGCCCCGCACCTGTGGGATGCCTACCGCTGAACCGTTGTGTCGTCGTCGTACGCTGGGTATTCCCGATGACGCGGGGAGCGAACACCCGCGACACGGACAGCCACGGGCGCGTAGCGTAGTCGCATGGCTACCCTTGACATCACAGGTGAACAGTTCGCATCCACGATCGAAGGCAACGACATTGTCCTGGTGGATTTCTGGGCAGAATGGTGCGGCCCCTGCAAGCAGTTCGGCCCCACCTACGCCGCCGTTTCCGAGAAGCACCCTGACGTCGTGTTCACCAAGGTGGACACCGAAGCAGAGCAGCAGCTGGCGGCGGAGGCAGGCATCACCTCCATCCCCACGCTGATGGCCTTCCGTGAAAAGGTGCTGGTGTTCTCGCAGCCCGGCGCCCTGAACGCCCAGCAGCTGGAGCAGGTGGTGGACGCGGTTAAGGCCTTGGACATGGAGGAGGTCCACGCGCATGTGGCCCGCCAGCGGGAAGAAGCCGCTGCCGCGGCCGGGAAGCCCGCCGGCACCCAGGGCGGTCCACAGGACGGCACCCAGATTCCCGACTTCTAGACCCTCGTTAACGCACACTGCGGGACCCCGTCCGGGGTCCCGCAGTGTGCGTTAATACGTCCCTAGACGCGTTCCACCTTGACCGGTTCGGCCAGCAGTGCGCTCAGCGATTCGTTCAGGTCCTGCACCGCGGTGCCCTTGGAGTGCTTGTCCAGCTCTTCCTGGGACGCCCACTGCTCGGTCAGCACCAGCTTCTCCTCCGTGGCTTCGGTCAGCTCGTAACGGATGCAGCCCGGTTCATTCACCACCTCATCGATGGCGATTTCCAGGGCAAGTTTGACGCGGAAGAACTCGCCGTCGTTGGGAATGAACGTTGCTATCAGGTCAATGGGTGCACTCATGGTTTTCACAATACCGGGCGCCGCCGGTCCGTCTCGTGCGTTGCGGCCGAGTCCGGCCCCGCCTTCCTTCTCCCGCCGGGATCCTGTTGGTAGCGTTCCACCATGCGTGCATATACAGCCGGGGACACTGACGTCCCGCTCCTGGAAGAAACCATTGGCGCGAATTTCGAGCGCGTCGCCGCGCACTTTCCGCTGCATGACGCGCTGATCGAGGCCGCGCCCGTGCCCGGCGCCGATGCCCGGCGCTGGAGCTACACCAAGATGAACGACGACGTCGACCGACTGGCGCGTGCGCTCCTCGCCCTGGGTGTCGCCAAGGGGGAGCGGGTGGGCATCTGGAGCCCCAACTGCGCCGAATGGACGCTCCTGCAGTACGCCACCGCCAAAGCCGGCGTGATCCTGGTCAACGTCAACCCCGCCTACCGCAGCCACGAACTCGAATTCGTCGTCAAGCAAAACGGCATGCGCATGCTGGTCACGGCGCCATCGGACAGCAACAGCGACTATGTCGGCATGGCCCGCCAGGCCCTGGCCGCGTGCCCGGACCTGAAGGAACTCGTCTTCCTGCCGGACCATGGCCTGGACGGGCTGTCGGCCGGCAGCCCCCAAGGCGGCGCGGAACTCACGTACGCTGAACTGCTCAAGCGGGCGGACGACGTCGGGCACGCTGCCCTGAAGGCCCGGATGGCTGAGCTCAGCCCGCATGATCCCATCAACCTGCAATACACCTCCGGTACCACGGGATTCCCCAAAGGCGCCACGCTGACCCACCACAACATCCTCAACAACGGCTACGCGATCGGCGAGTTGCTGGGGTACACCGAGCACGACCGGGTGGTCATCCCCGTGCCGTTCTATCACTGCTTCGGCATGGTGATCGGCAACCTGAACGCGCTCAGCCACGGGGCCGCCACCATCATCCCCGGGCGCGGTTTCTCGCCTGCCGCCGCACTCGAGGCCGTGCAGGACTTTACCGGCACGTCGCTGTACGGGGTGCCCACCATGTTCATCGCCGAGCTGGCACTCCCGGACTTCGGCTCCTATGACCTTTCGACGCTCCGGACCGGGGTGATGGCCGGCTCCCTGTGCCCCATCGAGGTGATGAACCGGGTGATTTCCGAGATGAACATGGTGGATGTGGCCATCTGCTACGGCATGACCGAAACGTCCCCGGTGTCCACCATGACGCGCAAGGGCGACACGCTGCACCAGCGCACCGAGACCGTGGGCCGCACCATGCCGCAACTTGAAAGCAAGATCGTGGATCCTGCCACCGGTGAAGACCTTGAACGCGGGCAGATCGGAGAACTCTGCACCCGCGGTTACGCCGTCATGGCTGGATACTGGAACCAGCCGGACAAGACCGCCGAGGCCATCGACGCGGAAGGTTGGATGCACACCGGCGACCTGGCCCGCATGGACGACGACGGCTATGTGGTGGTGGAAGGCCGGATCAAGGACATGGTGATCCGCGGGGGCGAGAATATCTACCCGCGCGAGATTGAGGAGTTCCTGTATTCCCACCCGTCCATCCAGGACGTCCAGGTCATCGGGGTCCCGGATCCGAAATATGGCGAGGAACTGATGGCCTGCATCATCCTCAAACCCGGAGCGGAGCCACTGGACGCCGCGGCAGTGGCTGAGTTCTGCCGCGGCCGGCTGGCGCACTTCAAGATTCCCCGCTATGTGGAGGTCCGGGAGAACTTCCCCATGACGGTCTCCGGGAAGATCCGCAAAGTCCAGATGCGGGAGGAAGCGGTGGCGCGGCTGGGGCTCTGACTAGCCGGGCTGCTGCACCAGGTCGAATCGGACTTCGCCCTCGCAGATCGAGGTGATCCGGACGGTGTAGCCGTCAAAGGTGGCTTCCTGCCCGAGTGCCAATCCTGGAAAGTCCTTCGATGCCGGGCTGCTGACCTCGAACAAGGCTATCGACAGGTCCGCCGTCGGCGGGTCATTCTTCAGGTGTGTGCTGGACAGTCGCACGAGCGGTGTGGCATCCGGGCCCCGCGGGGAGTCCGGCAGAAGCGGAAAAGAGCCATTTGCAGACGGGATGATCCGGTAAGTTCCAGCGTGGGTGCAGCTTGCCGTTGACGTCATGGTCGGCTCCTTTGAGGCTTGGGATGAGTGCGGTTGGGACGGCTCCGCGGAGGTGGAGCAGCCGCTCAGAGTGAGTGCCAGAGGCAAAACCGTGCAGGCGCGAACGCGGCTGCGAAGCCGCAGGGCGGGACGCGGCATCAGCCCGCCACCGTGGCATCGCTGAAGAGCCTGCTGAATTCGTCCTGCGAGATCTGCATGCGCGGCTCGGAAGGGCCCCATGGATTTTGAAGGACGATGTTCCCCCGCTCGTCAACTCCGGTCACGAAATAGGCGTGGCCGGCATGGTATCCGTTGGGCGCCTCCTCCGGCGTTTCACCCAGTGTTGTGACCAAGGCCGGGCGTCCCCTGCGGGCCGCTTCCCACAGCTTCCCGGCGTCATCGGTGCGTTCCACGTCCGGTCCCGCCAAATACTGGAATGCGTCGGGACCCCAGTTGCCTTCAATGGCGCGGTAGTTCCCTGGCGGGTACGCCTGGTCCGGGGGCGCCCCTTCCGCTGTCCCGTCGTTTCTGTCGTCCTCGGTGTAAACCTGGGCCAGCGCTTTCTCAACATAGGCAGGCCAGTTGCCGCCAAACCCTGCTTTGGCTCCCATCTGTGCGCCATTGCTGTTTGCCGGCAGGTCCGAGGTGACGGTCACCCACTGCTCCTCTCCGTTCTTGTCGAACAGCAGGACGGAAACCGTGCCGTTGCCGTTATCCGTTACGTGCTCGCGGGCCCAGCCCGGATCGGCATTGACCATGGCCCCGGCGGCGGCCAAAACCACGCAGTCCCCGTACTGCCCCTGCCTGATGTCGCCAGTGCCCGGGCGTTGTCCGATCACCGGCCACTTGGGTTCCATCCACCGGTCCGTGCTGCTGGCCTCAGGGCCATCAGGCCTCGCTGCATCTCCCATGGCCTGCCCGTCCGGCTGGGCCCACGGGATGAGGTCCTTCAGGCGCCCCACCTGCTCTGCTGACGCCTTGGACAGGAACTGGTCCAGCAGTTGCTGACGTTCGAAAGGCGTGGTTCCCTCCCAGTTGAACAGTCCCTTGCCGTCGGCCGCCGCGCCGCTGCCCAGGCTTCGGAGCTCATCATCGGTTAACGACTCCAGCAACTGGTTCAGCTGGGCAGGTTTGAGCCCGGTCAAGGCGTCACGGAGCTTGTTGACGTCCGAATCGTTGCCCACAAAGAAGTTGTCGCCCGACGCAGCGTCCCTGACCAGGCCCCGGAGCCTGTCCAGTTCGGGCGCCGAAAGGTTCGCTTCGCCGCGGTCGGGGTGGCGCACCACGGAATGCTCCCCGCCGGTCAGGTAATCGGACGTCGCATCCCCGGCGGCCGTGCCGGGAGGGCCCCCGGCCGAACTGGTCCGGCCCGCCGCGCCACCGGCGCCGCTGGCGCGTTCCTGCTCGTCCGCGTGCCGTGCGGCTGCCTTCCCTGCGTCCGCAAGGGCCTCAATGACGCGGCCCAGCAGGAGGCTGTGCGTGCCATTCCAGTCGTTCCGGAACCCCTCGGCGTCGGCCCCTTTCCAGGTGCCTGGCTCGCCCACGTTCCTCGACAGCGCCGTGGCAGTGGACATCAAGCGCGCGGAGGAGGCGGTAAGGGCCTTCCCCAGGGCGCGAAGTTGGGCGACGTCCGCCCCGTAAATGCCTGCCATTATTCCCCCAATATCCAGGCGCAAGCTTACGCGAGGCGCCCCGCCGGAGGCATGGGGAGAACTGCCCGCTAGCTACTGCGGCCGGTTGGGCGGCGGGACAGCCGTAGCGCCACAACGGCGACGGCGCCCGCCGCCAGTGCGACCAAGGCCAGGACCGCTGCCCCGTTCCTTCCGGCCCGGGTGGCCTGCCGCGTCCCGCCGCCGGTCACCTCGTTGGCGGGAATCTGCCACTCCGACGGTGCCGGAAGGATTCCCTGCGGCAGTTGGGTCTCGCGCAGTTTCCGTCGGGCGGCCAGCCGCTCCCGCACCGCCTCATCGGGGGCAGCCTCCAGATCGTCGGCGGCGATGGCAGTTGGGTAGTCGATGATGTAGGGCTCACCGTAAAACGCAGAGGACGCCGCCGACTCCACCCAGGTGAACGGTGGTGGGGCAACGTCCCGCGCTGCGAACGCGGTCAGCAGCATCTCCCGGATTTCGTCAAGGCTCTTGCCCGTGGCCCCGCGGCGAATCACGTCGAAGATGGCCAGTTGCAGCTTCAGTTTGGCCTCCCCGTCCGGATCGTGCGCCTCCGGGTCCACCACCGCGGGGTCTTGCCCGGTTGGATCCACGTCCAGGGGTTCTCCGCCGGCGTGGTTGGTGCGTCCTGGATCGGAGCTCATGGGGTTCCTCTCACTCGTGGTCCGGCCGTGCCTGGCCGGACGCCACACCCTAGCCTTACCCATCCCGGTCCGGATCAAGCACCGGTTGACCTGCCGCGGAGGGTTTCAGTGCCGGCGGTGGTCCTGGATAGTCATGCGCGGGCCAAAAGTGGGCTTGCGGTAACCGGTGCTCTGGATCATCCGCACCACCCGCTGCCGGTGCCCGCGCCAGGGTTCCAGCAGTTGGATCATGCCGGCGTCGTCGGTCCTGCGCCCCGTGAGCGCGGCCCCGATGTAGGCCGCCAGGTGGTAGTCGCCCACGGCGATGGAGTCCGGGCAGCCGTGGGTGCGCTGCACCACCTCGGCGGCGGTCCAGACTCCAATCCCGGGAATCACCTGCATTTTTTCTGCGGCTTCCGCGGCCGGCGACGCTGCCAGCCGCTCCAGGGCGGCGGCGGAGCGCAGCGCCCGCATGACGGTGGCGGAACGCTGGGGACCCACGCCGGCCTTGTGCCACTCCCAACTGGGGACCTGCAGCCATTGGGCCGCTGTTGGCGCCACAATGAGTCCTGCCGGAGTGGAGGCCCCCGCGCTCGGGGCCGGCGTCCCGTAGCGGTGGACCAGGTACCGGTAGGCGCGCCGGGCCTCCACCACCGTCACCTTTTGTTCCAGGATGATGGGCACCATCTGGTCCACCATGCGGCCGCTCGCGGGCAGGCGCAGCGCCTGGCTGCGCCGGCGTGCCTCCCGGACCATGCGGGGCAGCGTGGCATGGAAGGCGGGTTCGTCGAAATCCCGCCAGTCGTCGTCGGCCCCCAACAGCCGGGGTGCTGCCTGGACCGCGGCCGCAGCACCCGGGCCCCATGCCTGGACGTCCACCCAGGGGCCGCCCGCTTCGCCGCCCGCGGGGGACAGCCGCAGGGTGGCCGGGCCGGTGGGGGACGTAAAGGCATTCCAGATCACGTCGCCCTGGACGCAGAAAGACGGATCGCTGTTGCCCCGCAGCAGCGGTCCAAGGGTCCGGGACAAGCTGTAGGGCGCCTCCGGATACCAGCGCAGGGACACGTCCGCGGCGGCCGCCAGCCGGGGAGGTGCCTCTGCGATCGTCATGTCTTCCATGGTCCCACGGCCCACCGACACCGGCGGGACCATCGGCCCTTCTCCGCGTCGCAGCCCGGGACTAGGATCACTGCTGGCGCACGGGCAGCGGCTGCCCATAAGCCGTGCCGTCGAGAATCAGGAGGCCATGGTGGGCGGAGCAGTGCATTTTGAGATTCCCGCGGACGACCCTGAGCGGGCAATGAAGTTCTACCAGGAAGCCCTGGGGTGGCGGATGGAACCGGTGCCGGGGATGGACTACACCATGGTCATCACCACGGACATGGATGCGGCCACCGGGCAGCCAACCACGCCCGGGGCGATCAACGGCGGAATGATGGCCAGGGAAGGACGGATCACCGCTCCCGTCATCACCGTGGATGTTCCGGACATCAACGCCACACTGAAGACGGTGGAGGAGCTGGGCGGTGCAGTGGTCATGCCCAGGAACGAGATCCCCGGCATGGGCTACACGGCATACTTCCAGGATTCCGAGGGCAACGTGATGGGGCTCTGGCAGAACCTCGCGCCGCAGGCCACCGGGACCCCGGACGGCGCCTGAGCACCCTGGAAAGACGAGCCGTCAGGGCATCCCGGAAACCAGCCACAGCGCCAGCACGGCCAGCGGCACCGTCAGCAGGACTGCCACCAGCCCGGCCACCGCAAACCCGCCCCACCTGACAGGGACGTTCAGTACCCGCAGGCGCTCATGCCACAGCAGCGTGGCCAGCGAAGCCCAGGGGCTCACCAACGGGCCCAGGTTCACGCCGATGAGCAGGGCGGCCAGCCTGGCCGGAGATCCGGCCACCGGCTCCAGGGCCAGGTAGGCGGGAAGGTTGTTCGCGGCGTTGGCCGCCCCCGCGCCCAGCCCGGCCAGTTGCAGGAGTGCCGGCAGTCCGTCGCCCGATCCGGCGATGCCTGCCAGCAGCGTGGTCAGCCCGTGTGCGTGCAGCGTTTCCATCAGCATGAACAGGCCCACTGTCAGCATCAGCGGCCGCCACGGGACCATGGACCACCGCAGGGCCGAGGGCCTGCGGCGCAGGAAGACCGCCAGCAGGACCGCCGCCGCGGCAAGGGCGGGGTACTGGACCGGGACGCCTGAGACCAGGGCCGGGAACAGGACCAGGAGCGTCACGGCGGCGGCCTTCAACAGGGTGCGGTCACGGACGGGATGCGTTGGCTGCGGCCCGTAGGTTCCGCGCAAGTCCCGCCGGAACGCCAACCAGAGCAGGACGAGGGGGACCAGCAGTCCCACGACGGCGGGCGCCCAGACCAGTCCCGCGAAGCGCCAGGGGCTCAGGCCAAGCCGGTCCTGGGCCAGGAGGTTGGTCAGGTTGGAGACGGGCAGCAGGAGTGAGGCCGTATTCGCCAGCCAGATGCTGGTCAGCGCGAACGGCAGGGGAGGGATCCGGGCGTGGACAGCCAGGAGGACTACCACGGGTGTCACCAGCACGGCGGTGGTGTCCAGGGACAGGAACACCGTGGCCACCGTGGCCACGGCCACCACCAACAGCCACAGGGTGAAAACGCGGCCCCTGCCCAGCGCCGCCAACCGGTCCGTCACCACGCGGAAAAGTCCTGCCTCGTCCACCAGTTCGGTCACCAGGGACATGGCCAGCACGAAAGCCAGGATGGGAATGGTGCGTCCGGCCAGTTCGCCGAAGGCCGGGACGGGGAGGGCGCCGACGGCGAGGGTGGCCAGGCCTGCCGCCAGGGTTGCGCCGGGCAGCAGGTAGCTGCGGGTGGCTTTCAGCCATGCGAACTGCATCACCGGGCTATCCTCGCATCCCGGGCGGGGAACGGCCTGCAGGAAGCGGTAGCTTTGTATCTATGAAGTACGCCCAGTCCATCCTGGACCTCATCGGCAATACGCCGCTCATCAAACTCAACCACGTGACCGAGGGCATCAAAGCCACCATTTTGGTCAAACTGGAGTACCTGAACCCCGGCGGTTCCATCAAAGACCGCATCGCGGCGCAGATGATCGAGGATGCCGAACGCGAAGGCAAGCTGATGCCGGGCGGCACCATCGTGGAGCCGACGTCCGGCAACACCGGCGTGGGCCTGGCCCTGGTGGCGCAGCAAAAGGGCTACAAATGCATCTTCGTGGTCCCGGACAAGGTGGGCGAGGACAAGCGGGCCGTGCTGCAGGCCTACGGCGCCGAAGTAGTGGTCACGCCCACGTCGGTCCCGCCGGAGAGCCCGCAAAGCTACTACGGCGTCTCGGACCGGATCACCCGGGAGACACCCGGTGCCTACAAGCCGGACCAGTTCTCCAACCCCGCCGCTCCGGGCAGCCACTACAAGACCACCGGCCCGGAGATCTGGCGTGATACCGACGGCAGGATCACGCACTGCGTCATCGGTGCCGGCACCGGCGGCACCATCACCGGGACCGGCCGCTATTTGAAGGAAGTTTCGGCTGACCGGCCGGAGTCCGACGGCGGCGTGGTCCGGATCATCGGCGCCGACCCCGAGGGCTCGGTCTACTCGGGCGGCACCGGGCGGCCCTACTTCGTCGAGGGCGTGGGCGAGGACATGTGGCCCGGCAACTACGACAAGTCCATCCCCGACGACGTGATCGCCGTCAGCGACGCCGACTCCTTCGCCATGACCCGGCGCCTGGCGCGGGAGGAAGGCCTGCTGGTGGGCGGTTCCTCCGGCATGGCGGTGGTGGCAGCGCTCAAGGCGGCGCGGGACCTGCCCGAAAGTGCCGTCGTCGTGGTCATCCTGCCCGACTCGGGCCGCGGATACCTGGCGAAGATCTTCAACGACCAGTGGATGCGCTCCTACGGCTTCCTCTCCGGGGGCGAGGAAACGTCGGTGGGTGAGGTCATCAAGTCCAAGACCGGCGAACTGCCGGACCTGGTACACATCCACCCCAACGAATCCGTGCGGGACGTCATCAACATCATGACGGAGTTCGGCGTCAGCCACATCCCGGTCCTCTCGCAGGAACCGCCCGTGGTCATGGGCGAGGTCCTGGGTGCCGTGGACGAACGAACGCTGACCGCCAAGCTGTTCCGCGGCGAAGCGAAGCTGACGGACAAGATTTCCGAACACATGGGCCCCAAGCTGCCCGTGATCGGGTCGCTGGAAACCATCTCCGCCGCCAAGGAGCTGCTCTCGGACACGGATACCCTGATGGTCACGTTTGTGGGCGCGCCCGTGGGAATCCTCACCCGGCACGACCTGCTGGCCTACCTGAGCAACTAAAGGAGCACCCATGACTGCCTCTGAGAACCAAGGCTTCAACACCCGGGCCGTCCACGCCGGCCAGGCTTTCGAGCCCCGTACCGGCGCCGTGGTCCCCCCGTTGCACTTCAGTTCCACCTACGCCCAGGACGGCATCGGCGGCCTGCGCAGCGGTTACGAGTACGGCCGCGGCGGCAACCCCACCCGGGACGCGCTGCAGGAACAGCTTGCCGCCCTGGAACTCGGGACGCATGCCTACAGCTTCAGCTCCGGCCTGGCCGCGGAGGACGCCCTTATCCGTGCCCTCACCCGCCCGGGCGACCACATCGTGCTCGGCAACGACGCGTACGGCGGCACCTACCGGCTGATCAGCCGCGTGCTGGGCGATTGGGGGATCGGCAACACCCCGGTGGACATGGCCAACCTGGACACCGTCCGCAGCGCCGTCGCCGCCAACAAGACGCGCTTCGTGTGGGTGGAGACCCCCTCCAACCCGCTGATGAAGATCACGGACATCGCCGCGCTCGCGGATATCGCCCACGCCGCCGGCGCCCTGCTGGTGGTGGACAACACCTTCGCCTCGCCCTACCTGCAGAACCCGCTGGCCCTCGGTGCCGACGTCGTGGTCCACTCCACCACCAAGTACATTGGCGGACACTCGGATGTGGTGGGCGGCGCCGTGGTGGTCAAGGACGCGGAGCTGGCGGAGAAGATCGGTTTCGTGCAGTTCGCGGTAGGTGCGGTGTCCGGGCCGATGGACGCCTTCCTGACCACCCGGGGGCTGAAGACGCTTGGCGTGCGCATGGACCGGCACAGCGAGAACGGCCAGGCGGTGGCCGAGTGGCTGCTGGAGCGTCCCGAAGTGGAGGCTGTGCTGTACCCGGGCCTGCCGACGCACCCCGGCCACGAACTCGCCAGGACGCAGATGCGCAAGTTCGGCGGCATGGTGTCCGTGCAGTTCAAGGGCGGTGAAGCCGCGGCCCGGAAGGTGGCGGAGTCCACCACCGTGTTCACCCTGGCCGAATCGCTCGGCGGCATCGAATCGCTCATGAACTACCCGTCAGAGATGACCCACGCCTCGGTGAAAGGTACCGAGCTGGCAGTTCCGGTCAACCTGCTGCGCCTGTCCTGCGGCATCGAGGACGTCGAGGACCTCATCGCCGACCTCGACCAGGCCTTTTCCGCAATACCGTAGCGGCGGCAGGGGAACCCTGGCTTTCTTGAAGAAAGTCAGCTAGGGTTCCGTATGCCCCTCCGATCAGACTGGTCCCAACGCACCTGCAGCATGGCCCGCGGCCTGGACATCCTGGGCGACCCCTGGTCCGTCCTGGTCCTGCGCGAGGTCTTCTTCGGGAACGGCCGGTTCGACCCCATGAAGGCCCGCCTCGAAGTGGCCGACTCGGTCCTCACCAAGCGGCTCGCGGGTTTGGTTGAGTCCGGGCTGCTGGAGAAGAAGCCGTACGACGACGGCGGCCGTACCCGCCAGGAATACGTGCTCACCGCCATGGGTGAAGACGCACTCCCGGTCCTGAACGCGGTCACCATCTGGGCGGAGAAGCACCTGCCCGCGCCCTCGGAGCAGGCCCACCTGTACGTCATCCATTCGGGCTGCGGGAAACCCACCACCTCGGCCGACACCTGCACGAGGTGCGGGGAACGGCTCACCGCCGCGAACACCAGCTGGCACAGCCGGTCACGGTCCGAGCAGCCCATCCGGTTGTCCACCGCAGCCCGGGAGGGAACGGCCGCGTGAGCACCCTGCCCGAGGAAGCAGCCGAATTACCCGCCGAAGCCGCCGCCGGGCCGGACACGGTCCGGCGCCGCCGGCTGCACCCGGCATGGATCGTCGCCGCCGTGGCGTTCCTTGCGCTGGTCGGGGCGGCTGGATTCCGGGCGGCCCCCGGGGTGCTCATGGTCCCGCTCCAGCAGGAGTTCGGCTGGTCCACCACGGTCCTGTCGGCTGCGGTCAGCATCAACCTTGTCCTGTTCGGCCTGACCGCACCGTTCGCCGCCGCCTTGATGGAACGGTTCGGCATCCGCGCCATCACGGCAACAGCCCTGGTCCTGATCGGCCTCGGCAGCGCCTTGACGGTGCTGGTGAACCAGTCCTGGCAGATCCTGCTGACCTGGGGCCTGCTGATCGGCCTCGGCACCGGTTCCATGGCCTTGGTCTTCGCGGCCACCATCGCCAACACCTGGTTCACCAAAAACCGGGGGCTGGTCATCGGCATCCTGACCGCCGGCAGCGCCGCCGGCCAGCTCGTCTTCCTGCCGTTCATCGCCCTCCTGGCACAGGACCCCGGCTGGCGGCAGGCATCCCTGCTGATCGCCGCGGGCGCCCTCGCCGTGGTCCCGCTGGTGCTAAAGTTCCTCAAAAACTCGCCCGCCGACGTCGGGGTGTTGCCGTACGGCGCCCTGCCCCCGGTGCCCGCGGACACCGTGATGCCGGACGGAGCCAAAGTCCCCGCAGCCGCGGACGGGCCCCGCGCCAACGCCGCCGTCCGCGCCCTCCAGGTCCTCCGCCGGGCCATCAAAGTCCGGACGTTCTGGGCGCTGGCGGCAGGTTTCGCCATCTGCGGAGCCACCACCAACGGGCTGATCGGCACCCACTTCATCCCCTCCGCGCACGACCACGGCATGCCCGAAACGACGGCCGCAGGACTGCTCGCCGTCGTCGGGATCTTCGACATCATCGGCACCATCGCCTCCGGCTGGCTGACCGACAGGTTCAATCCCCGCGTCCTGCTGGCCGTCTACTACCAGTTCCGAGGCATCGGCCTGCTGGTGCTTCCATTGCTGCTGAACGCCGAGGTCCAGCCCAGCATGATCGTCTTCGTGGTGATCTACGGCCTGGACTGGGTAGCCACCGTTCCCCCCACGGCCGCCATCTGCCGCGAAACGTTTGGTGCGGACGGCAGCGTGGTCTTCGGCTGGGTGTTCGCGGCCCACCAGCTCGGCGCCGCCGCGGCGGCCATCGCCGCCGGAGCCCTGCGGGATGCCACCGGGCACTACACCTACGCCTGGCTGGGTGCGGCGGCCATGTGCACCATCGCTGCGGTCATCAGCGCCACCATCCGCCGGGACCGGAGTTCGCGGGAAGCGGAGCCGGCTGCGGCCTGAACCAGCGCCCCACAAGGCGGCGCTAGGCTGGTCGGATGGAATCAGACGCACCCGCCGCTGCCCGCCCCGTTGCCCTGGTCACCGGCGCCGGGCGCACCGGGAACATCGGTGCCGGCATCACCCGGCAGCTGGCCGCCGATGGCTGGGACCTCGTCCTCTCGTACTGGGCGGGCTATGACGCCCGGATGCCGTGGGGGAGTGAGCCGGACGATGTCCTCCGCCTTACCGCCGAGCTCGAAGCCATCGGCGCCACGGTCCACGCCGTTCCCGCAGACCTGCAGGACCCCGGTGTGCCGGACAGGCTGGTGGCCGAGGCCGTGGAGCTTGCTGGTCCGCTGCGGGGCCTCGTGCTCAGCCATGCCGAATCGGTGGATTCGGGCGTGCTGGACACTACTGTAAATTCCTTCGACCGGCACTTCGCCGTGAACACGCGCGCCAGCTGGCAGCTGATCGCCGCGTTCGCCCGCCAGGCCCCGGACGACGGCGGCGCGATCGTGGCACTGACCAGCGACCACACCGCGTTCAACCTTCCCTACGGCGCCTCCAAGGGTGCCCTGGACCGGATCGTCATTGCCGCCGCACGCGAGCTGGGTCCACAGCGCATCTCGGCGAACGTCCTGAACCCCGGGCCCATCGATACGGGCTGGATGACTCCCGACCTAAAGGAAGAGCTCACCGCCCAGCAGCCCACCGGCCGCCTCGGCACCCCTGCAGACGTCGCCGGAACGGTGGCGTTCCTGCTCTCGCCCGCCGGGCGCTGGGTCTCCGGGCAGCTGATCAAGGCCGACGGCGGCTTCTCCGCCTGAGCTCCCTGCGGCCCCGTTCGCCCCGCGCCCTCCCAACTGGCTCGCACTAGATGCCTTTGTGGACCGCCAAAACGACAACAACTGCGACCTGGTTGGGAAGAAGGGTCAGTGGAAGGCGCCCAACCCGGTGATATGCCTGCCCAGGATCAGGGTGTGGACCTCGTCGGTGCCTTCGTAGGTCCGGACCGACTCGAGGTTCGCGGCGTGCCGGAGCGGTGAGTAGTCGCCGGTAATGCCGTTGCCACCCAGGATGGTCCGGGCTTCGCGCGCCACGGCGATGGCCTCGCGGACGTTGTTCAGCTTGGCCAGCGAAACCTGCTCCGGCCGGAGGGCCCCGGCGTCCTTCAGGCGGCCCAGGTGCAGTGCCAGGAGGGTGCCCTTCTGGATCTCCAGCAGCATGTTCACCAGCTTCTCCTGCGTAAGCTGGTAGCCGGCCAGCGGTTTGCCGAACTGCAGGCGGTCCAGCGAATAGGCCAGCGCGGCCTCGTACGAGTCGCGGGCGGCGCCCATCGCGCCCCAGGCGATGCCGTACCGCGCCTCGTTCAGGCAGGTGAACGGGCCGCGCAGCCCGCGGGCCGCAGGCAGCAGCGACTCCGGACCCAGCCGGACGTCGTCGAACACCACGTCGCACTGGATGGACGCGCGCATGGACAGCTTCTGCCGGATGGGCGTTGCCGTCACGCCGGGGGTTCCGGCCGGCACCAGGAAACCGTGGACGCCGTCGTCCGTCATGGCCCAGACCACCATCACCCCGGCCACCGAGGCCAGGCCGATCCAGCGCTTGGCGCCGTTCAGCACCCACCCGGCGTCATCCCCGCTGCCGTCCCGCTCGGCGAAGGTGGCCATGGCGGCAGGATCTGAACCAGCGCTGGGTTCGGTCAGGGCGAAGCAGCCGATCACCTCGCCGGCGGCCATCCGCGGCAGCCACTCCTGCTTCTGCTCCTCCGAGCCCCAGGTGTGGATGGCGGTCATGGCCAGCGAACCCTGGACGGACACGAACGTGCGGATTCCGGAGTCGCCCGCTTCCAGTTCCATGGCCGCGAGTCCGTATTCGACGGCGGTCCGGCCCGGGCAGCCATAGCCTTCCAGGTGCATCCCCAGGACGCCCAGCTCGCCGAGTTCGGTGGCCAGTTCCAGCGGGAACACCGCGTCCTCGTACCAGCGGGCGATATCCGGTTTGATCCGTTGGCGGGTGTAGTCCCGGATGTGCTCGCGGAGTTCCAGTTCGTCTGCTGACATCAGGGAGTCGAGGTCCAGGACATCGGACGGGCCGGCGCTCAACGCTTCACCTCGAAGTAGCCTCGGGTGGCCGGCAGGAACCTGCACACGGCGGCCAGGACCACGCCCAGCGCCAGCAGCACCACGCCGCTGACAAAGGCACCGCCAACGCCGAGGATCCGGGTATTCCCGTACGCCGGGTCCCACATCTGCACGGCGGAGACGAAGAACGCAGCAGTCAGCAGCACCGCCCCGAGGAGGGGAAGGATGCCGCGGAACCAGAGGTTCCGTGCTGAGTCCCGCAAGGTGGTCCGGAAGTACCAGAAGCAGGCGTACCCGGTGAGGGCGTAGTAGAACGCGATGAACAGGCTGATGGCGCTGATGGAGTCAGCCAGCAGGTTCTCGCTCAGGAAGCTCATGGCCACGTAGTAGGCAGCAGCCGCCCCGCCCATCACCTGGGTGGAGAAACCGGGCGTCTGGTTCCGCTCGTGGACCTCCGCGAATTTCGCCGGAAGGGCCCCGTGGACACCCATGGACAGGGTGCCGCGGGCCGTTGGCAGGATGGTGGTCTGGGTGGAGGACAGGACGGAAGCCAGGACCGCGACGACGATCAGCCAGCCCCAGGGTCCCAGGACCACGTCCTTCATGGCGAGGAAGACATCGTCCTTGTTTGCCTCGTTGCCCAGGCCGATGCCCTCGGAGCCCACGGTGGCGTACATCATCACCAGCAGTGCCACCGAAACGTAGATCGCCATCAGGACGAACGCCGAGATCACGGCCCCGCGGCCGGGCGTACTGGCGGGGTTCTCGGTCTCCTCGTTCACGGCAAGGCAGGTGTCCCAGCCCCAGTAGATGAACAGGGCAAGGAGGGTTCCATGCACCACGGCTCCGGGATCGGCGAAGGCTCCCGCCGGGTTGAACCACTCGAAGTCGAAGGCCTGGCCCTCCGGGGCGCCGCCCACGATCCGCGCCACCAGGGCAAGGGCGAAGACGCCCAGGGCGATGTACTGGACATAGGTCAGCACCCGCTGGACGTGCTCGCCCAACCGGATACCGCGGTAATTCACCAGGGTCATCAGGACGATGAACAGCAGGCCCGTGGCGGTGACCACCACCTTGTTCTGCGCAAGCGATCCATCACCCACCAGCAGCCACACATACTGGCCGGCCACCTGGGCAAGGTTGGCCAGGACCACGATCCCGGCCAGTGCCACTCCCCAGCCGCCCAACCAGCCCGCCCACGGGCCGAAAGCCTGGCGGGACCAGGTGAAAGTGGTGCCGCAGTCCGGGATTGCACTGTTGAGCTCGCGGAAGGCGTAGGCGATGAACAGGACCGGGACGAATCCCAACAGCAGGATCAGGGGAGTGTAGTTGCCGTTCACGGCAACGATCAGGCCCAAGGTGGCGGCCAGCGAGTACACCGGGGCAGTGGAGGCCAGCCCCAGCATTACCGAGTCGCCCAGGTCCAGGATCCCGGCCCGCAATCCCTTGCCCGGCACCGGGGCGCCGGGCCCGCTGCCGGGGCCTCCCGTCGTCGTGATATCCGTGCTCATGCTGTCTCCGGGTTCATAGGACGATACCTGCCTTGCTGGAGTTGGCCACGGCCGAAAGCGGTGCCGGTGCGTCGATGGTGTTGGGTACGAAGCGGCAGAAGTAGTCCGTGACCGGGCCGTCGGATTCCCGGATGCCGCAGCCCACGGATTCGCCGTCCACCACCCAAAGGCCCAGCACGGGACGGTTGCCGTCGAAGTCGGGAAGGGCATGGTACTGCTGGTAGCACCAGCCCTCGCGGCCGTAACCGCCGGGCTGTTCCACGGTGAGGCCGTCCGCGTGGATCCGGATGTTGTCGCCTTCGCGGCCGTGCAGGGGCTTGGCCACCCATTCCTTCAGCGGCCCCGGGTCCGTGAGGTACGCGGGCAGCAGGTTGGGGTGGTCCGGGTAGAGGTGCCACAAGGCGGCCAGCAGGGCTTTGTTGGAGAGCAGCATTTTCCAGGCCGGCTCAACCCATCGCGGATTATGGGCACGTTCCAGGAGGCGGGGCCCGAACTCTTCCTTCATCATCAGCTCCCACGGGTACAGCTTGAAGATGGTGCTGATCATGAAGTTGTCCAGGTCCACGAACCGGTTCAGGTTGGGGTCCCAACCGATATCCGACATGTTGATCCCGATGGTGGTCCATCCCGCCTGGCTGGCGACGTCGCGCATGTACGCGGCGGTCATCCAGTCCTCGCCGGATTCCTCCACCTCGGAGTGGGCCACGTGGAGGGTGCTCATGCCGGTGCGGTACTGGAACTTCTTCCACTGCCGGATCAGGGCCTCGTGGATGCCGTTCCACTGGTCCTTCTCCGGGAACACGTCCTGCAGCCAGAACCACTGCGCCACGGAGGCCTCGATGAGTCCGGTGGGGGTGTCGGCGTTGTATTCGAGCATCTTGGCCGGGCCGCCCCGGCCGTCGTAGATGAAGTCGAACCGGCCGTAGACGTCCACGTCGGCGGCCTGCAGGGATTCAGCCGCCAGCTCCAAGGCCTGGGGGCCGATGCCGATGCTCCCCATGGCCCCGGTGGCCAGGAACTTCGCCGCCTCCAGGCACATTCGGTGCATGTCCTCGGCCGCGACCTCAAGGGTCTCCACCTCGTCCATGCTGAACTCGTAATACGCCGATTCGTTCCAGTACTCGATCCGGCGTCCGTCGTCCATGGTGGTGGTGGAGAAGACCAGGCCCTGCTCTTCGATCTTCTGCTTCCAGCCGGGCCGTGGTTGGGATGTCAGTCTCTTCACCGCTCAGCCTCCCGAGACCTTGCCGCCGCCGCCACTCGAGCCGCTCTTGGCGCTGGAACCAAACCCGCCGCGGCTGACCGTGCCGCCCTTGCTGCTGTACCCCGTGGAGGCCTTTGCCCCGCTGGGGATAGTCCGCGTGTAAGCCGGCGCCGTGGACCTGTTCTGGCCCACCGGCGGAACGCTGGCACCGCGGGAGTAGAAATACCAGGCGTAGACGCCGCCGCTGCGGCCGGCGGAGCTGTCGCAGTTGGTGTCCTCGACGCGCTCGCCGGTGTCGTCGTTGAAGCAGACCTGCGCGTATTCGGGGTCATCCTCGTTGCTGGCCACCACCGCCGTGATGGTTCCCGCCAGGAGGGCCGTGACGCCCAGGCCCACCACCACCGTCCGTCGCTGGGAACGCTTCTTCCGCGCCGCAGCGGCGTTGAGCTGCTTTTCGCGCTCGCGGGCAAACGGATCCACTGGTGGGACGGGCTCGTTGAGGAGGTCGGGGCGCAGCTCCGGCTTGGGGACCTGCCAAGGCGGCGGCTTGACGCTTCCGCCTCCCTCCGGAGGTGCCTTCTCCGGGTCCTCTTTCGGGTCTTTTTCGTTCGAGTCCACGGCCGTCCCCCTCGGTTGTCAACACTATTTGGGCGCAGCACTGCACCCCCACCTGCAAGTCTCGACCCAGCGTAGTCCCTGCAACAGTGAGTTGACGAGATTGGCACCACCGGCAGGAACCCTAGACTGAAGCCATGGAACCAGCTTCTGTCCTCGCCGTCTGCCGCGTCCACCAGCTCCAGGGAGACCAGGGAAACGTTGGTGTCACCGCGATCGACAAACGCCCGTCCGAAGGTCCCGTGAAGGTGCACAAGTTGGGCGTGCACGGGGACATCCAGGCCAACCGGGTCCACCACGGCGGCGAGGACCAGGCCATCTACGCCTACTCGCAGTCGGACGCGGACTTCTGGGCCGGGACGCTCGGACGCGAGCTGCCGCCGGGAATCTTTGGGGAGAACCTGCGGGTCTCCGGCATCGAACCAACCAACGCGGTGATCGGGGAGCGCTGGCAGGTGGGCGCCGACGTCGTCCTTGAGGTCACCTCTCCGCGCGTCCCTTGCGCCACCTTCCAACGCCGGATGAAGGAACCCCAATGGGTGAAGCGCTTCACCGAGGAAGGGCGGGTGGGCGCCTACCTGCGCGTCATCCGCACCGGCACCATCCAGGCGGGCGATTACATCCACCAAACATTCGTGCCGCGCCATGGAGTCACCATCGGCCGGTGGTTCAGTGCGCCCGACGCGGAGGCCGTCGAGGCCCTCCGCGATGCCGAGGCCGACGGCGAAATCAGGCTCCAGGAGGAATACCACACCAGGTTCGAGGCACTGATGCGGAGGCTGGGGGAGTAGCCGCCACAAGCCCCGTTGCGCGCTGTTCCCCGGCCGTGTGCGCAAGCTCACCGCCGTCGTCGGGCCCTTGATTTCCCGCAGGCGGTGTCCGTCCCTTACACTTGAAATATCCCCCACTCCGGAAATCCCTTATTCCTGCCCAATTTTTGAGGCAGGACTGGCAAGTGTTGGGGCCCGCGCAAGCGATGCGGGCATTTTCATAGGGAGAGCCGGCTAAAGAAAACGCTGTACAGACTGCTGGGATAGCAGCCAAGAGATGCAGCGCGAAGTCCTGCCACGGGATTGCGAAAGCGCCGGACTTCTGTGACCGGCCGGTCAACGTCTGCCCGGCACCATCGGCACGTGTACTGCGGCTCCGCTCACCTCGGGTTGTGCCGCCTGGCCCCCTATGGATGAGGAATATCTCCCTATGCCCGAAAATCAGAACGAAACCACCGCTGTTGTCGAGGACGCCGCCGAGGCTCCCGTAACCGCTCCCTCCGCAGCCCCCGCTGTTGAAGCGCCTGCTCCCGAGGCCCCCGCTGTTGAAGCGCCTGCTGCCGAGGCCCCCGCCGGGGCCACCCCTGCTGCGGACGAAGACGAAAACACCGTCAAGTTCGCCGATCTTGGCATCGATGGCCGCGTCCTGGCCGCCCTGCAGGACGTCGGGTACGAAAAGCCGTCCCCCATCCAGGCAGCCACCATCCCGCTGCTGCTTGAAGGCCGCGACGTCGTGGGCCTGGCCCAGACCGGCACCGGTAAGACTGCAGCATTCGCAGTACCGGCACTGTCCCGCCTGGCCGAACTCCACGACCTCAACGGCCCCTCCCGGAAGACCCAGGCCCTGGTCCTGGCTCCCACCCGCGAGCTGGCGCTCCAGGTCGCCGAAGCGTTCACCTCCTACGCCAAGCACATCGATGACTTCACCGTGCTGCCGGTCTACGGCGGGTCCGCCTACGGCCCCCAGCTCGCCGGCCTCCGCCGCGGCGCCCAGGTGGTTGTGGGTACCCCCGGCCGCGTGATCGACCACATCTCCAAGGGTTCCCTGGACCTGTCCGAACTCCAGTACCTGGTGCTGGACGAGGCCGACGAGATGCTGCGGATGGGCTTCGCCGAAGACGTGGAGCAGATCTTCCAGCAGACCCCGGAGGACCGCCAGGTGGCGCTGTTCTCGGCCACCATGCCGGGCCAGATCCGCCGGATGTCCAAGCAGTACCTCAACAATCCGGCCGAGGTCCAGGTCAAGTCCAAGACCACCACCGGTGCCAACACCCGGCAGCGCTACCTGCAGATCATGGGCCCGCAGAAGCTGGACGCGCTGACCCGCATCCTTGAGGTCGAAGACTTCGACGGCGTCATCGCCTTCGTGCGGACCAAGATGGCCACCGAGGACCTGGCCGACAAGCTGAAGTCCCGCGGATTCCAGGCTGCCGCCATCAACGGCGACATCCCGCAGCAGCAGCGCGAGCGCACCGTTGACGCGCTGAAGGAAGGCCGGATCGACATCCTGGTGGCCACCGACGTCGCCGCCCGTGGCCTTGACGTCGAGCGGATCAGCCACGTCATCAACTACGACATCCCGCATGACACCGAGTCCTACGTGCACCGCATCGGCCGCACCGGCCGTGCCGGCCGTTCCGGCGAAGCGATCCTGTTCATGACGCCGCGGGAGAAGTACCTGCTGCGTTCCATCGAAAAGGCCACCCGCCAGCCGGTGGAACAGATGCACCTGCCCACGGCCGAGACCGTGAACACGCTGCGCCTGGGCAAGTTCGCCGAGCGCATCACCGAGACCCTCGCCTCCGAGGACGTCGCGGCGTTCCGCGACCTCATCGCCTCCTACGAGGAAGAGCACAACGTCCCGGCAGCAGAGATCGCTGCGGCCCTTGCCGTGATGGCGCAGGGCGGCCAGCCGCTCCTGGTCAAGGAGCTGCCCGCCGCTCCTGAATTCCAGAAGCGCGAGCGCTCCAAGGACGGCTTCGGTTCCCGCGGGCCCACCCGCGCGCTGACCGAGGGCAATGCCACCTACCGGATCGCCGTGGGACGCCGCCAGCGCGTCATGCCCGGCTCCATCGTGGGCGCCATTGCCAACGAAGGCGGCATCTCGTCCGCGCAGATCGGCGGGATCGACATCCGCTCGGACCACTCCCTGGTGGAGCTGCCCGCAGACCTGAGCCCCGAGCAGCTGCGCGCCTTGTCCCGTACCCGGATCGGTGGCGAGCTGATCCACCTCGAGCTGGACAACGGCCGCAGGCCTTCCGGCGACCGTCCCAGCTACCAGGGCAACCGCGGAGGCAACTTCAAGGGCAACGGCGGGTTCAAGAAGGAATTCCGGAAGAACGACGGCGAACGGTCCTCTGCTGAGCGCGGCGGACGTTCTTACACCGAGCGGTCGGAGCGGTCCTTCAGCGACCGGGGCCAGGCCGGCGACTCGCGCTTCGGTGGCCACGGCGACGGCTCCCGCAAGCCCCGCCACGGCGGCGACAGCGGACACCGCGACTTCAACCGCAAGGGCAAGTGGTAAACGCCCCGCGTTGAGGAATTGACGACGGCGATGGGCCGGCTTTCGAGCCGGCCCATCGGCGTTTAAGCGCACGGGTGTGGGACTCGCCACATTCGTGCCCCGGAGCGCTGGGCAGAGGGCCCGAAAAGACCGCTGCCGCCGTCGTCCTCCTTGCTGCCCTTTGCCCCTGCAGCCCCGGAAATCCGGGGAAAAACAACCTTTCGCGGACCTCCAAAGAGCCTGTCCAACCGTCCGGGAGGGGCTCCAGGCGCCGATTTGTTGGTGCGGAAATCTTCCGGTAGAGTATTTACTCGTTGCCCCCCTAGCTCAGTGGTAGAGCGCGTTCTTGGTAAGAACGAGGTCACCGGATCGATTCCGGTGGGGGGCTCTGAATGAGGGCCTGCGTCAAGGCGGTTTTGACCGGCTTGACGCAGGTTTTTCTCATTCGTGGCGGTGTAGCTCAGTTGGTTAGAGCGCACGACTCATAATCGTGAGGTCGGGAGATCGAGCCTCCCCACCGCTACAGGCTAAGCCCCCGGAGTCCGCAAGGATCCGGGGGCTTTTCTGTTTCCCGGATCGGCAGTAGCTTTGCAGCGACTGGCGGATGGGTGATTCGGTGGATGTTGTTGCTGCGGTCCTGGAGCCGTTCCGGTGGCTGGTGTCCGTCATCATGGTGGCTTTCCACGACGGGCTCAGTTCGGCGGGAATGCCTCCGGCGGCCGGCCTAACGTGGACCCTGGCCATCGTGGGCCTGGTCCTGGTGATCCGTGCCGCCCTTATTCCGGTGTTCCTGGCCCAGGTCCGGGCCCAGCGCAGGATGAGCCGCCTGCAGCCGGACCTGAAGGAACTGCAGGACAGGTACAAGGGCAGGACAGACCAGGCTTCACGGCAGGCCATGGCCCAGGAGCAGATGGCCCTGTACCGGAAGCACGGCACCAATCCCTTCTCCGCGTGCCTGCCCCTGCTGATCCAGGCGCCGTTCTTCCTGGCCCTGTTCCAGGTCCTGTCAGGGGTCTCAAACGCCTCGCAGCAGGGGACCGGCATCGGCGCCATGGGCCCGGCGCAGGTGGCCCAATTCGACTCGGCCAGCATTTTCGGGGCACCCCTGTCCGCGTCCCTGGTTCACGGCGGGGGCGATCCCGCCACCGTGGCCGTGCTCGCTGTCGCCATGATCCTGTTGATGATCGGATGCCAGTTCCTGACCCAGAGGCTCGTGGCTGCACGGGCCATGGGCACGCAGGACCCGGGGAGCCCGCTGGTCCGGCAGCAGAAGATCCTGCTGTATGTGCTGCCGCTGGTTTTTGGCGTGGGCGGCATTTTCTTCCCCATCGGCGTGCTGGCCTACTGGACCGTCTCCAACCTCTGGACTTTGGGGCAGCAGTACCTGGTGGCACGAAGTCCTGGGCCTGCATGAGTTCCACGTGCAGAATGGGCCCATGGCGCAGCTGATCTATTCCGGAATCATGTCCCTCGACGGCTACACCGCGGGCCGGGACGGCAACTTTTCCTGGTCCGCCCCCGACGAGGAAGTCCATGCCTTCATTAACGACCTCGAACGGGAGGTGGGTACGTACCTTTTCGGCCGCAGGATGTATGAGGTCATGTCGGCCTGGGAAACGTGGGACACATCGGATGAACCGGCCGTGATCCAGGACTATGCGCGGATCTGGAAGGGGGCGGACAAGGTGGTGTACTCGACGACTCTTGACGCCGCGGCGACACCCAGGACCCGGGTGGAACGCCAGTTCCGGCCGGAGGATGTGCGCAGCCTGAAGTCCGCCAGCGGCAAGGACATCGCCATTGGCGGGCCCACGCTCGCGGCGCACGCCCTGAATGCCGGCCTCGTGGACGAGTACCGGCTGTTCATCACCCCGGTGGCCGTGGGTGGCGGCCTGCGTTTCCTGCCGGACGGCCTGGAGTCCGGGCTGGAGCTCGTCGATGAGCGCCGCTTCGAGGCGGGCACGGTGTACCTGCGTTACAGATGTCTGACCTAGCAGGCAGAATGGGGGCATGACACGCATCGCCATCATTGGCGGCCACGGGAAAGTGGCCCTCCTCCTGTCCGCCCTCCTGACCGGGGAGGGCCACAGCGTCACCTCGTTCATCAGGAATCCCGACCATGCAGCGGACGTTCAGGAGACCGGCGCCACGCCGGTGGTCCTGGACGTCGAGAATGCCACCACGGCGGACATCGCCGGCGCACTCCAGGGCCATGACGCCGTGGTCTGGTCCGCGGGTGCCGGCGGCGGCAACCCTGACCGGACCTACGCCGTTGACCGGGACGCTGCCATCCGCTCCATCGACGCCGCCGGCCAGGCGGGCGTCAACCGCTACGTCATGGTGTCCTACTTCGGCGCAGGCAAGGACCACGGGGTCCCCGAAAGCAACAGCTTCTTCGCCTATGCGGAGGCCAAGGCCGCCGCGGACGAGTACCTGCGCGGTACCGCGCTGGAGTGGACCATCCTGGGCCCGGGTGCCTTGACTGACAAGCCCGGAACCGGCCTGATCGACGTCGACCCGTCACCTGACGGGGACCGCGACACATCGCGGTCCAACACGGCGATCGTTGCGGCGGCGGTGCTGGACCTGCCCCAGACCGCTGGGCGGACCATCGAGTTCCGCGACGGCACCCTTCCGGTCTCCGCCGCCCTGGGACCGCGCGCCTAGGCGCCGGGCAGAAGCCGGATGGATCAGCTCGCCCTCATCATTGGCCTGCTGCTTGCCACGGTGGTGGCCGTCGGATTGGGCGACCGGTTGAGGCTGCCATACCCGGTCCTGATGCTGCTCCTGGCCGTGGCGTTGACGTTCATTCCAGGATTTCCGGATCTCGAGATTCCACCCGAGCTGATTCTTCCCATCTTCCTGCCGCCGCTGCTGTTCGCAACCGCCCAGCGCAGCTCGTGGGCGGTGTTCCGGGTCCGCTGGCGCACGTTGATCATGCTGGCCGTGGCCCTGGTGGTGATCAGTACCGCTGCGGTGGCCGGAGCAGCCTGGCTGATGATTCCCGGCATCGGAGTTCCAGCCGCCATCGCGCTCGGCGCCATGGTGGCCCCTCCGGATCCCGTGGCGGTGGAGTCCGTGGCCGGCCGGGTGCACATGCCGCGGCGCATGATTACCGTGCTGCAGAGCGAAGGCCTGTTCAATGACGCGGCCGCCATCGTCATTTTCCAGGCGGCCGTCGCCGCCGCCGTGGGCGGCACCAAGGTGGGGTCCGACGTCGTCCTGAACTTCCTCCTGGGCGCCGCGCTTGCCGTGGTGGTCGGTGTCGCCATGGGGTGGGTCATCGCCCTGGTCACCAGGCTGGTCACGTCCATGGTCGCCCGGAGCGCAGTGACCCTGGTGGTGCCGTTCGCCGCCTACATCCTGGCGGAGGAGGTGCACGCATCCGGTGTGATCGCCGTCGTGGTCACCGCACTCGAGATGCAGCGCCACGCCCGCCCCCAGGACGCCGCCGAGCGCGTCACGCGGAACGCCTTCTGGGACGTGGTGGAACTGCTGGTCACGGGGCTGGCCTTCGGCCTGGTGGGGCTGGAGATCCGGCACGTCATCCGGGATGAGGGTGCCGATATTTTTGGCATGACCGGTGTGGCCGCCGTGGTGTGCATCCTGGTCTTCGCTGTCCGGTTCCTGTGGCTGGCCATCCTCGCCGCGGGTGCCCGGAAGCGCAAGAACGTCCTCCAGCCCACGTCGTGGAAGGAAGTCCTCATCCTGACGTGGTGCGGGATGCGCGGGCTCGCCACCCTGGCACTGGCCCTGGCACTGCCCCTGACCCTGGCAGACGGTGCGCCGTTCCCCGGCCGGGACTACCTGCTGGTGATTGCCTGTGCGGTGCTGCTGGCCACGCTGGTCCTTCCCGGCCTGACGCTGCCGTGGCTGATGCGCGTCCTGAAAGCCTCCGAGGACGGGACGGCCGAACGCGACGCCGTCCGGGTACTCGCCGCTCGCGCCCAGGCCGCCGCCGTCGCGGCCCTGAAGCAGCACCACCTGATGAAGGACCTGCCGCAGGAAAAGGTGGCCCTGGTCAAGGAGCGGATGCGCCGCCTGCAGGTCGAGCTGGCGGGCGGCAACCTGCCGGATGAGCCCTTGGCGGATAAACGGAAGCGCGGGCGGGAACTGAGCCGTCGCGGTCCAGACGATTGCGTTGGATGCCGCGCGGCAGGAAGTGGTGGCGGCCCGCAACGAACCGGACATGGATCCGGAGGTGGCGGACCGGGTGCTGCGGCAACTGGACCTGCGCACCATGATCATGCCGGAATAGCTACGCCTGCGCCGGCAGAGCCAACTCAAGGTCGAGCGAATGCTTCTCCACGTAGTCCAGGGCGCAGCGCACCGCACCCACCGTCACGATCGAGTCCCCCAGCGGGGAGACGGACACCCGCGCGGGGGTGGCGGTAAAGTTCTTTAGCCGTGCGGTGATGGGGCCCAGCAGCACGTCCGCGGAATTGGCCACGCCGCCGCCGATCACCACGAGCTCCGGATTGAGCAAGGTGGCCACGGTCCCCACCACCCGGGCCATCCTGTCCGCCAGCCGGTCCAGGATGTCCCGGGCCACGGCGTCACCGTCCGCGGCGGCCGAGAACACCTGCTCGGCCTCGACCCGGCCCGGCTGGAAGGCCCTGAGTGCGGTGGGGGCGGACCCGGCCAGGGCTTCCGCGGCCCAGGTCCGGGCCAGGTGGGCGATCCCGTAGGTGTCGCCCACCCCGTCCACCAAATCCAGGTAGGCGAGCTCGCCGGCGCTGCCGCGGTTGCCGTGAACCAGCCGGCCCCCTTCCACGATTCCGGATCCCAGCCGTTCGCTCGCAAGGATCACCACGACGTCATCGATCCCGGCGGCCGAGCCCAGCCACCGCTCGCCCAGAGCGGCCAGGTTGGCGTCGTTCTCGAGCAGGACAGTCCACCCCCGGGCCTCCTTCAAAGCCGGCCGCAGTCCCAGATCGAACAGGCCCCAGAATTCCTGCGTTGCCAGCACCTCCCCGTGCCGGTCCACCGGCGCGGCCACGCCGGCGCAGACCGCCAGGACCTGGTCCGGTGCCGCTGCGGCGGAGCGCAGTGCGGCCGTGGCAACGCCATCAATGAACGCAATGCGTTCCGCGGATCCCACCTCGCTGGCCTGGAACGGCTGGCTGGCGCGTCCAATGGTTGTGCCCCGAAGGTCCGAGACCGCCACGGTGACCTTGGCGTATCCGATGTCCATGCCCAGCACTACGCCGGCGCGGTCGTTGAGTTCGAACCGGCGGGCAGGCCGGCCCTTCTGGTAGCCCCCGAACTCGCGCTGGTTCTCCCGCTCCAGGATCCAGCCCCGCCGGACCAAATCCTCGCAGACGGCAATGGTGGTGGCGCGGGTCAGGCCGGTGGCTGCCATGACGTCCGTGACGGTCACTGCCGCAGCGGAGCGCATGAACTCAAGGACCGCGCCGGCGCTGACCCGCCGCAGCAGTTGGGGAGTCGCCGGAACCAGCTCAGGCATGCTGTTGACCTTCCTGCACAATGCACCAGATAATACTTGGGGAAGTAAATTTAGATTCAATATAAATATACCCGCACCGACGAAAAGGACCGTTCCTTGTCCACCACCGCCACGCTGGCAACCCTGTCCGACTCCGACCGCCTTGCCGACCCCAACTGGTGGCGCCAGGCTTCCGTCTACCAGATCTACCCGCGCAGCTTCGCGGATTCCAACGGCGACGGCATCGGTGACCTGAAGGGCATCACCGCCAAGGTGCCGTACCTGAAATCGCTGGGAATCGACGCCGTCTGGCTGAGCCCGTTCTACCCCTCCGCGCTCGCTGACGGCGGCTACGACGTGGACGACTACCGCGACGTCGACCCCAAGCTCGGAACGCTGGCGGACTTCGACGAGATGGCCAAGGCCCTTCACGACGCCGGCATCAAGCTGATCGCCGACATCGTCCCCAACCACTCCTCCAACCGGCACCGGTGGTTCCAGGAGGCGCTGGCCGCACCCAAGGGATCCCCGGCCCGCGACCGCTACATCTTCCGCGACGGCAAGGGCCCCAACGGGGAGTTCCCGCCGTCGGACTGGGACTCGGTGTTCGGCGGACCGGCCTGGGAGCGGATCACCGAACCGGACGGCACGCCCGGCCAGTGGTACATGCACATCTTCGCCAAGGAGCAGCCGGACCTGAACTGGTCCAACCGCGAGATCCGCGACGACTTCCTGAAGACCCTGCGCTTCTGGTCCGACCGCGGCGTGGACGGCTTCCGTGTCGACGTGGCGCACGCGCTGACCAAGGACCTCACCGAGCCCCTGCTGTCCAAGCTGGAACTGAGCGCGGCCAACACCGGTGTGGACGGATTCGACGACGGCTCGCACCCGTTCTGGGACCGCGACGAAGTCCACGAAATCTACGCCGAATGGCGTGAGGTGTTCAACGAGTACAACCCGCCGCGCACCGCCGTGGCCGAAGCCTGGGTGCACGCCACCCGGCGCGCCCGCTACGCCAGTCCGCAGGGACTGGGCCAGGCGTTCAACTTCGACCTGCTGCAGGCCGACTTCGACGCCGCCGAGTACAAGGAGATCATCACCCGCAACCTTGCCGAGGCCGCTGCCACCGGTGCCTCCTCCACCTGGGTGTTCTCCAACCACGACGTCGTCAGGCACGCCACCCGTTACGGCCTGCCGCAGGTGGCCAAGGAGAAGGCCGGTGCCAAGGGCCAGGACGGCAAGGACTGGCTGCTCGCCGGCGGACCACAGGACCAGTTGGACGTGGAACTCGGCGAACGCCGGGCCCGTGCCGCCACCTTGCTGATGCTCGCAGTTCCCGGCTCCGCCTACCTCTACCAGGGCGAGGAACTGGGCCTGCAGGAAGTGGCTGACATCCCGGAATCGGAACGCCAGGATCCGTCCTACTTCCGCAACAAGGGCGTGGAAATCGGCCGCGACGGCTGCCGCGTGCCGCTGCCGTGGAAGGTTGAGGGAACCTCGTTCGGCTTTGGTGACGGCGGCTCGCACCTGCCGCAGCCGGACTGGTTCAGCAAGTACGCCGTCGAGGCACAGGACGGCACCGACGGCTCCACCCTGGAGCTCTACCGCAAGGCCCTGAAGCTGCGCCGGGAACTGCTCACGGGTGAAGAGTTGGAGTGGATCGAGTCCGGCGCACCGGATGTGCTGCACTTCAAGCGCCCCAACGGCTGGCAGTCGGTGACCAACTTCGGGACCACGGCTGTGGACCTTCCCGCCGGTGAAGTGCTGGTCAGCAGCTCGCCGCTGGAGGATGGCAAGCTGCCGGCGAACACCACCGCGTGGCTGCGCTGATGCACGGCAGCCGTGGGACCGGGTGCCCCTGATGCAGGAACTCATCTACGGGTGCATGGGACTGGGCGGCAGCTGGTCTGACGAGCCGCATGAAGCCAAGCATGTGGACCAGGCCGCTGCCGCCGTCCAGGCGGCGATGGACGCCGGGATCACCCTGTTCGATCACGCGGACATCTACCGGCGGGGCAAGTCGGAAGCAGTTTTCGGCGAGGTGCTGGCGGCCACCCCGGGCCTGCGGGAGCGGATCCGGCTGCAGACCAAGTGCGGCATCCGGCTCAATGAACGCGGCCTGCAGACCCACTACGACCTCAGCCGGGAAGGCATCCTGGAGCGGGTCAACGGCAGCCTCGGGAGGCTTCGGACGGACTTCGTGGACGTCCTGCTGCTGCACCGCCCGGATCCGCTGGCGGACCCGGCGGAGGTCGCGTCCGCCGTCGGGCAGCTGATGGCCGAAGGCAAGGTCCGGCAGTTGGGCGTATCCAACATGTCCGCCGCCCAGATCGAGGCTTTGCAGGACCGGCTGGAGACGCCGGTGGTGGCCAACCAGCTTGAGATGAGCCTGCTCAAGCGGGCATGGCTGGAAAGCCAGGTCCTGGTCAACCACCCGGAGCACCTGGAGTACAGCTTCCCGCACGGCACGCTGGAGTACTGCGCCCGCAACAACATCACCCTGCAGGCGTACGGGTCCCTCGCCCGCGGCGCCTACACCGGGGCGGAGCTGGAAAGCCCCGCCTCTGCAGAGGCCGCCACCGCAGAACTTGTTGCGGAACTCGCGGTGCAGTACGGGACCACCGGCGAGGCGGTCCTGCTGGGCTGGCTGATGAAGCACCCATCCGGAATCGCGCCGGTGATCGGGACGGCAAACCCCGAACGCATCCTCGCCTGTGCGGATGCGGAGAGGGTGGCCGGTGCCATGACCCGGGCCGACTGGTACCGGCTCTGGGTGACGGCGCGCGGCAGCAACATCCCCTGACCGTTCCGCAGCGGTGGCGGCGGGCGTCCCGATGCATGGTCATCAGGGCGCCCGCCGCTTCCGTATCCGGTCATAACGCGTTTAGTTCGTATTGATCCTCACAAGCCGGCCGTTTTCTTCGCCGTGCCGCTTCCCGGGCGGATACTGTAGAAACCATGACGTCTACCATCGCCGCCGAAACCGTAAGGCCGGAACGCAATATCCCCGCAGAGATCGCCCGTTCGTGGCTCCTCGTCAATGCCATGAAGCCGGAGCTCTTCGACCAGTCGGCCGTGTCCCGGGCCGATTCGATCATCCTGGATATTGAAGATGCCGTGGACCCGTCGCAGAAGGACCAGGCCAGGGCCAATGTGGTGGACTGGCTGACCGCCGGCGGCCAGGCCTGGGTCCGGATCAACGACGCCACCAGCCCGTTCTGGGCCGATGACCTCGCGGGCCTGCGCGGCACCCCGGGCCTGCTGGGGGTCATGCTCGCCAAGACCGAGTCGGCTGACCAGGTGACCGAGAGCTTTCACCGCATGGACGGCAAGACCCCCGTGATCCCGCTGGTGGAATCGGCGGTCGGCATCGAGGAAGCCAACAACATCGCCAAGGCACAGGGCGCGTTCCGGCTGGCGTTCGGTTCCGGCGACTTCCGCCGCGATACCGGCATGGCCGCCACCCCGGAGGCCATGGCCTACCCCCGCGCCAAGCTGGTGGTCGCCAGCCGGGTGGGCAACCTGCCGGGCCCCATTGACGGCCCCACCGTGGGCACCAACCACCCCATCCTGCGCGAACAGACCGGCATCACGGTGATGATGGGCATGACCGGCAAGCTCTGTCTGGCGATCGACCAGACCCCGGTGATCAACGAGGTCATCAGCCCCACCCCGTCCGACGTCGCCTGGGCCACCGACTTCATGAACGACTTCGAAGCCAACGGCCGCGTCATCCGTGACGGCTCCGACCTGCCCCGCCTGGGCCGCGCCGAGAAGATCATGAAGCTCGCCGTAGCCTTCGGGGTCCAGCCGGCCCTTTAACGCCGCCCCGTTCCCGCAGGAGACCCCGTTGACCGATACCCCCTATCTGGTCCACGGGGTCTTTTGGGATGGGGTGCCCGCCTCCCCGGCGGCGCAGGCGTCCACAGCAGCGCACGACGCCGGCAGCCCGGTTTTGCGCCTGCAGTCACCGGACGGGGACTTCCGGGAGCTCAGCCTCACGCCGCGGGCACGCCTGGGCTTCGAGGTGGCCCTTACCGGGAAATCCTGCCTGGGGCATACGGTGGTTCACTCGTCAACGCGGCGGGACCATATCCCTTGCGCCTCGGCGGCGGCCGCAGCCCGCGGAAAACAGTGCGAGCGGTGCTTCGTGCTGGACGAGTCCCGGCTGATGCATGATTTCCATCGTGGCGGCCGGGTCACGCCCGGCTTGCGGGACTACCTGATGCAGGAACACTGGCTGTATGTGGCCACCTTCGCAGGCGGCACCACGAAGGTGGGAACGGCCTCCGGACCGCGAAAGTGGAACCGGCTGGCCGAACAGGGAGCCGCGGCGGCAACCTACGTCGCCAGGGCACGGGACGGAAAGGTGGTGCGTGTCCTTGAGGACCTGGTGACGGAGCAGGCCGGCCTGACCCAGCAGGTCCGGTCCGCGGCCAAGGCCGAGGCCCTGTTGTACCCCCTTCCGGCCGCCGAATTGACGGCCGTCAACGCCCGCGCCGCGGGTCAGGTGCGGGCCCTGCTGGCCCGCACCGCCGTCGAGGGCTTCGACGCCGTGTCGGAGCAGTGGGTACGGCCGGTGCATGCCGGGGCCCTCCATGCGGCCGGGCCACGCCACGCGTACCCGCACGCATTGGACCGGGGGTGCCACGGCTTCGACGTCGCGTCCCTGAGCGGAGCGAACGCCCTGGCCCGGCTGGACGGCACGGACGCCGGGTTCGTGGTCAACCTGTCCCAACTGGCCGCCAGGACCATCGTGCTGGGGGAGTACGCCTCACCAGTGCCGGCACTTCAGGAAGCCCTGTTCTGACCCGCCGGGTTTGCCGGGCCCCCGGGCTCGGTAGACTTGGACGGTGCTGAACGAATTCTGGGCCACCGCGCCAACCCGCTACAAAGTCCTGGTCTTCAGCGCGATGGGACTGATTGCCGTCGGCATTGTCCTCAACCTCATCGGCAACACCGGCGGCAACCAGGGCCTGGCCATGGCTTCCCTGCCCCTGATCGGGCTGGGCCTGGTGCTGCACGTCGTCGGCATGGTGGTCCGCGGCCAGTCCATCCGGAAGAACCTCCGCCGGTAGCGTTTCGGCGCACGTTTCCTGCCGCCAACGCGCTGAGGATAGGCTGGAATCCATGACTATCAATCCGGACCTGCAGGGCCGCAGCTACCCTGCCGCAGAGGTGTACGACGTTGGCCGGGAGAAAATCCGCGAGTTCGCCCGCGCCGTGAAGGCCACGCACGCTGCACACTTCGACGTTGAGGCAGCAAAGGCGTTGGGCCACCGCGATCTCGTGGCCCCACCCACGTTCGCCATCATCATCGCCCAGCGGGCCGATGCCCAGCTCATTGAGGATCCGGAAGCCGGAATCGACTTCTCCCGCGTGGTCCACGCCGACCAGCGGTTCACCCACCACCGCGCCATCGTGGCCGGAGACCGCCTCGTCGCGGAGCTGCACGTCGACGGTGTCCGGGCCATGGGCGGCGGCGCCATGATCACCACCCGCTCAGAGATCTTTGCCCTCGGCGACGGGGATTCCCGCGAGCAGGTCACCACCACCACATCATCCATCCTGGTCCGCGGAGAGGGACAGTAACCATGCGCCCCAGCCTCACTGAACTCAGCCCCGGCCAGGACATCGGCAACCGCACCATCGAGGTGACCCGCACGGACCTGGTCAAATATGCCGGCGCCTCCGGGGACTTCAACCCCATCCACTGGAACGAGGCTTTCGCCACCAGCGTGGAACTGCCCGGTGTCATCGCGCATGGCATGTTCACCATGGGCTCTGCCGTCCAGCTGGTCACCGATTGGGCGGGCGACCCTGCCGCCGTCGTCGATTTCCAGACCCGCTTCACCAAGCCCGTCCTGGTCACCGATACCACAGGCACCACGGAACCCGGCGCCACCGTGGAGGTCAGCGGCACCATCGGAAAGCTCGATGCCGAGGCCAACACCGCACGGATTGACCTCACGGTTGTGGCCGCGGGGCAGAAGGTGTTGATGAAGGCCCAGGCACTGGTCAAGCTGGCCTGACCGGGCGCTGGCATCCAGCCCGGCCGTTTTCACGGGTGCGGCTGTCTAATGCGGTTGAGGGAGGACGCCCCGCGGGCATCCTCCCTCAACCTTTTTGGCACGTGTGTGTCAGGAAGCGGCGGCGGCGTTGTAGGCCGACTGGATGACCGAGCCCCAATACGGGCCGTACATGGTGGTGGAGTTGCTGCCGTAGCCATAGCTGTTGACCGAGTTCTGGTAACCGCCCGCGGAGGTGCCAATGAACCAGGGACCGCCCGACGAACCGCCGGTCATGTTGCACGGGATGCCTTGGGTGTTGAACTGCGGGTTATAGGGATCGTTGGTGGCCGTCCCCGAGCAGCTCTTGAGGGATTCGCCGTTGAAAGGCGGCGCGGCCGGGTAGCCGAATGCCTTGTAGGCGAGGCCGCGGGCGGCATTGAACCGGACCCCGGAGGCGCCCACGACGTCCGCGAGGTTGCGGCCGTTCAGCGGCGACATGACGGCGAAACCGGTGTCGTACTGCATGTTGCCCGAGGAGCTCCACTGGGTGGGGGCGTAGAGGGCACGGGCCGTCCACTTGCCGTACGGGGCTGATCCGTTGAGGTAGGCGGGGACGAACGTGAACCGGGTGGCGAAGGCGCCGGGGCCCTCGTTGATGCAGTGGCCCGCAGTGGACACAGTGCTCCGGTTCGCGGCGGCCACCGAGTTGGCCGAGCACACATAGTCGGTTCCGCCCAGGGTGAAGAACACCTTGCCGATATGCGGGACGGGGCTTTCGCTGGCGTTCGCCATCGGCTGGACCGTTGGATCCGATCCCTTGATTTTGGTTTCGGTGCCATTACTGGGCGTTTCCCCCAGCGGGGCAGCATTGCCCTTTTGCCGCTGCAGTGCCTTCTTGGCGAGCGCATCGCCCGGGACGGCTGCCCGCATCCGCTCCGGCGTCCAGTAGTCCGCGGCGTCACCGGTTGTCCTGGTGCTGCTGATCCCGGGAGTTGCGTCGTTCCCGGGGGCGGAGGGTGCCGCTGTTGCGCCGCCGGCCGAGGAGAAAGCGAACACTGCGGCTGTCGATAGGCTCATGAGGCTCGTGGCCAGAGTCCTGGTAATGGTCATAGCAGTCCTATGCGGTATCGGGGAAAGCGGACCCAGGTCTGTGATCCGCTGGCTCGAAAATACGCACATATGACAACTTTGTAAATATTCAACACTGAGCTTGTTAGTTAATTGTTGATTCTGTTACTCCTTGCACGGCGGCGCTTGGCCGGGGCACCTTGGGCGTTCCCTAGTATTGTTGACGGGTGACTGCCACCAAGCTTTCCCAGCTGACCACGTCCGCCGTCGGCGGCCCCGCCGGCACCTTCATCGAGGCCCGGACCGAGGGCGAGATTATCGACGCCGTCAGGTCGGCGGATGCCGCCGGCGAGCAGGTCCTGATCATCAGCGGCGGCTCCAACCTCCTGGTGTCCGACGACGGGTACCCCGGGACCGTGGTCAAGATCGCCTCGGAGGGCTTCACCGTGAATGCGGAGGACTCGTGCGGCGGCGTGGCCGTCGTGGTGCAGGCAGGCCACAATTGGGACCGGTTGGTGGAGTACGCCGTTCGCCATGCCTGGTCGGGGATAGAGGCCTTGTCCGGTATCCCTGGCTCCACCGGGGCCACGCCCGTCCAAAATGTGGGAGCGTACGGTGCCGAGGTATCCCAGACCATCGCCGCCGTCCGCACCTGGGACCGGGAACGGAACGCGGTGCAGACGTTTACCAATTCCGAACTTGAATTCGGCTACCGTGACTCCATCCTGAAGCGGACCACCGTTGACGGTTCCCCCCGGTACGTTGTCCTCACTGTTGAATTCCAGCTGCCGCTGGGCCGCATGAGCGCGCCCATCCGGTACACCGAGCTGGCCCGCTCCCTCGGCGTCGAGGTGGGCAAGCGCGCTTACGCCAATGACGTCCGCCGGGAAGTGCTGCGCCTGCGCGCCTCCAAGGGGATGGTGTGGGACGCCGCCGACAGGGATACCTATTCCACCGGGTCGTTCTTCACCAACCCCATCGTCCCGGCGGACGTGGCCGACACGCTGCCCGAATCGGCTCCCCGCTATCCGGCAGGAGGGGACGGACTGGTGAAACTCTCGGCAGCGTGGCTGATTGACCAGGCCGGGTTCGGCAAGGGGTTCGGGCTGGAACCGGGAAGCGTATCCGCGGGCCGCGCCTCCCTGTCCACCAAGCACACGCTCGCCGTCACCAACCGCGGCTCAGCCAGCGCGGCGGACATGGTGGCCGTGGCGCGGGAGGTGCGCACCGGCGTCGAACGCCGTTTTGGGATCCTGCTGCACCCCGAGCCGCTGCTTATCGGACTGGAACTCTAAGGGACCGGGTGTAGCTCCGGGCAGCCGTCCCCGGCCTAGGATGGGGCCATGGCTGCACGAGGTGCCCTGCGCGACCGCAGGATGATAGGCAGGCTGCGGCTCGCGTCGCAACGGCTTGCGGGCGGAGGCGGCACGGTGCCGGAACTGGTCCGGTGGATGACAGCCTTGCAGGCGCAGGACCTGCCCGCAGCCCTGTGGGCGGTGGGAGTGCGGGTGCCGGGTGCCGGACTCACGGACGTGCGTGCCGCCATCAACACCGGCGCGGTGGTGCGGTCCTGGCCGATGCGCGGAACGCTTCATCTGGTGGCCCCCGAAGACCTGCGCTGGATGCTCGACCTAACGGCCGAGCGGCTCACCCGTAGCATCGCTGCCCGGCACCGCCAGCTGGACATTGCGTGGGCGGACGTTGAGAAGGCGCGGGACATCGCCCTTGACCGGATCCTGGCGGATGGCCCCATCAGCCGCCCGGAATTGTTCCGGGAATTCGACGCTGGCGGCCAGCCGACCCAAGGGCAGCGGGGCGTCCACCTCCTGGGCTCGCTCTGCCGGCACGGCTGGCTGGTGCTGGGCCCCCTGGCCGGGAACCAGCAGCTGATCGCCGCGTTCGACCAGTGGATACCCTCGTCCCGCCGCCTGGACCGGGAGGAGGCACTGGCGGAATTCCTGCTGCGCTACCTCCGCAGCCACGGCCCGGCCACGCTCCGGGACTTCGCCTGGTGGACGCAGCTGCCGCTGACCGAGGTGAGGTCCGCGCTCATGGAGGTCAGTGCGCAACTCGCTCAGCTGGAATGGGAGGGGACCACATACTGGATGTCGCCCGAGACGGCGTCCCTCATCGATACCGGCCTGCCGGGCGCCCGGTCCGTGCACCTGCTGCCCGGGTTCGACGAGTTCGTCCTCGGCTACACTGACCGCACGCCCGTCCTGGCGCCGGAGCACTTCGACCTGATCGTTCCGGGCGGCAACGGCGTCTTCAAGAAGACCCTGGTGGCCGCGGGAATGGTGGCTGGCACCTGGAGGGTCCGGGGCACCGGCCGGAGCGCCGTCGTCGTTCCCGAAATGTTCGACGCAGCCGCGGCGTTCGGCCCGGCAGCCCAAAGAGCGCTTGCCAAGGCCGCGCGGGAGTATCTGGAGTTCCTGGCCCGCTAGGTTGTCGGAAGCGGCTTCGCAGCTGCCGGTGGCGTCCACCGCCGGGCGGCACGCTGCCCTGCAAAGGCACTCGCGGCGATCGTGACCAAGGCCCCGAGCAGCACTGCGGCGCCCTCCCCGGGCAGCAGGACTCCCGTCCGGGTTCCGATGCTGGCCGCGGCCACCGGGATGCCAAGCTGGGCAGCGGACAGGACGCCGAGGATGGCCGGCACGCCCAGCAGGCGGAGGACCACATGGATGAGCAGTGATCCGCCACCGAGGCACAGTCCCAGCAGGATCATGCCAGGGTGCGCCGCCAGCTCGCTTAGGTTCAGTGAGGCGCCCAGGCACACAAAGAAGACAGGGCCCAGGAACCCGTCGCTGACCGCGAACAACTGGTGGGCAAGGCGCCGGGGCTCACCCACGGCCGCCACCACCAGGCCGAAGGCGAAGCCGGCCAACATGATGGATACGTTGTTCAGCACGGCCAGTCCGGCCAGGGCGAAGAGGATTGCCAATTGGATCCGGAGTTCCAGGGCGAACCTCCGGTTTTCCGACAGTCTATGCAGCCTGGCCCGGGCGCCTGACTGCTCGGCGCGCCGCAGCAGCAGGAACAGCACCACTGAGCAAAGCGCGACGGCGAGGGAGCCTACCGCGGCCCGGCCGGCGTTCACGGGGTCCAGGGCAAGGGGGAGCGCCACGATGCAGGCGACATCGGCGATGGCCACCTGTGCCGTCATGGCCAGCACGGGAGGGCCGCTGAGGCCCAGGGAGTCAACGATCGGCAGGACCATCGCCGCCGAGGAGGAAGCGAGCAGGACCGCGTAGAGCGGGGCATGGCCGGTACCGAAGGCCGCCGCCACGGCAACGCCGGTGGCGGCAGCCAGGACCGCAGCCACCCCGGCCTGCACCGCACCGTGGCCGAGGGCTGCCCGGATCCTGGCGTCCCTGACGGGCACATGGGTACCGACGACAAACATCAGCAGCGCAAAGCCGACGTCGGACAGGAGCCGCAGCGTGGGGTCGGAGGCGTCGACCAGGTTCAGCCCGCTACGGCCAATGGCGACGCCGGCGAACAGTTCGCCGGCCACCACTGGAACCCGCCATTTGGCAGGCAGCGCCAGCAACGGGCCGGCCATGGCAACCACGGTGATCAGGGCGAGGACCAGGAATGCCATGATCTGCCTGCGCGGCGGCCGGGCCGGCTGTTACAGGTTGCCGGTGGCGATGTTGAGCATGCGGCGCAGCGGCTCAGCGGCCCCCCAGAGGAGCTGGTCGCCCACGGTGAAGGCGCTGATGTACTGCGGGCCCATTTCCATCTTGCGGATGCGGCCCACCGGGATGTCCAGGGTTCCGGAGGCGGCGACGGGGGTCAGGTCCGCCATGGAGGCTTCCTTGGTGTTGGGAACCACCTTGGCCCACTGGTTGTCCTCGTCCAGCAGCTTCTCGATCTCGGCCACGGACAGGTCCTCGCGGAGCTTGAGGGTCAGTGCCTGGGAGTGGGAACGCATGGCGCCGATACGGACGCAGAGCCCGTCCATGATCACCCGGTTTTCGTCGGAGGTGCCCAGGATCTTGTTGGTTTCAACCCCGGCCTTCCACTCTTCCTTGGACTGCCCGTTGCCCAGGTCAGCGTCGATCCAGGGGATCAGGGAGCCGGCCAGGGGGACGCCGAACTGGGTGGCGTCGATGTCCGTGCGCTGGTGGGCGAGGACCTTGCGGTCGATGTCCAGGATGGCCGATGCGGGGTCGTCCAGCTCCGTGCTCACCTCGGCGTTGAGCGTGCCGAACTGGCTGAGCAATTCACGCATGTGCCGGGCTCCGCCGCCGGAGGCAGCCTGGTAGGTCATGGAGGTGCCCCACTCCACCAGCCCGTTCTTGAACAGGCCGCCCAGGCCCATGAGCATGCAGGACACGGTGCAGTTGCCGCCAATGAAGTCCTTGGTGCCGTTGACCAGGCCCTTGTCGATGACGTCGCGGTTGATGGGGTCCAGGACAATGATGGAGTCGTCGCTCATGCGCAGGGTGGAAGCGGCGTCGATCCAAAGGCCGTCCCAGCCACGGCTGCGCAGTTCGCCGTGGACCTGCTTGGTGTAGTCACCGCCCTGGGCGGTGACGATAATGGGCAGCTTGGCCAGCGTGTCGACGTCGAACGCGTTCTCGAGCTTGCCGGCGCTGCCTCCTGCTGTTCCGGCAATCGACGGCGCGGCACCTCCGGCGTTGGAGGTGGAGAAGAACACCGGGTTGATGTTGGCGAAGTCGTCCTCGTCCTGCATGCGCTGCATGAGGACGGAGCCGACCATGCCGCGCCATCCGACCAGGCCGACGGAAGGGGTAGCTGCTGTAGTCATTCGACCAGTTTAGACTTCGGAACCAGCCGGGCGCAGTCGGTTACGTCACGCCCGGCCGGGCCCTCCCCGTCGAGGTGGCGGGCGCCTCGTGCGGCCATGCGGTTCATTCACTGAGGGGTCCTGCTCCGGGTTCCGGCGCATGCCTTTCCTTCCGCAGTTTCTTGGCCCGGTACTCGTCCCTCGCCATGCCGAAGGTATACCAGGCTCCAAAAATGCCGAATGCAGTGAGGACCAGGGCGCCCCAGAACGGCTGGCCGCCGTCCGGCAGGGGCCTGAGCAGTATGACGAGGGAAAGGAGGGTCAAGAGCACCATGACGCCGGTCAGGATCCCCATACCCCACCAGGTTTGGACCTGTACGTGGCCACGGCCTGGGGAAAACCCAATTTCGTCGGCGGGGTAACTGTGCAATTCGCCGGTGCTGGTGGTGCGCAGCACCCGCTTTTCACCGCGTGCAAGCGCGGCCTTGTGTTCGGCGTGGACGGCATCGTTGCGACGCTCACGGTCACTGTCGAAGGTCACTGCTGCAGCACGTCCGCCGTCGTGCTGAAATGCTGCGCGAGGGCCCTCGTTTGCTCGATGTCGTCGCCCCACAAAGTTCCTGCCACCAGGATTCCCCCCAATATTTAATTCGACAGCCCCCAGAGTGCCGCGTTCCCAGCCTAGGCCAGGACCGGGCTACCCGCGATGGGGTGGCCTCCCCATGCCGCTGCCGTAAGCGCTAGCTTTGGTCCGACTGCTCCAGCACGGCAGCTTTCCGGGCGCGCAGCGCAAAGAACGCGCCGAAGGTGAACACCTGAGTGACCACCACCAGCACGATGGCCCCGGCGATCTTGTTGCCGCCCAGGATCATGGTCAGCCCCACGATCGCGGACAGCAAGGCCAGCAGGGGCAGCAGCATGTAGCCCAGGACGAACAGGGTTTCGGGTTTCTTCAGCATGTTCCTAGCCCTCGGTCCGTGACCATTTGGTGAATCGGTAGCGTGTGCCGTTGGCGGCAGTCAGCCAGCCGTCCGGCGGGACGGAGGCCGTGGCCTCCCAACTGGGGCCAAGCTCCGGGGCGAACGTGTCGCCGTCGGCTTTCACATCGATGGTGGTGACCACCGCGACGTTGGCGAGGTCCGTGGACTGGCGGAAAACATCGCCGCCGCCCAGGATCCAGACTGTCTCGCCGCCGTCGACGAACTGCGACTCAAGGAGCGCGTCATCCAGGGAGGGAACCACCACGGCGCCCTCCGCCTCCGGCGTGCCGGCCCAGCTTTTCTGCCGGGTGATGACGATGTTGGTGCGCCCCGGCAGCGGACGGTACTTGTCCGGGAAGGACAGCCAGGTCTTGCGGCCCATGATGACCGGGTGCCCGGTGGTCAGCCGGTTGAAGTGCTTGAGGTCCTCCGGCAGGTGCCAGGGCATGTCTCCGTCCATCCCGATGACCCCGTCAGAGGTCTGGGCCCAGACCAGGCCCACGCCGGTGATGGAGGCGGCCAGTTCCTCCGTGAAGGACTGCGGATCGGTGAAGTTTTCGGTGCTCATACCGCGATCGGCGCCTTGATGGTGGGGTGGTGCTGGTAGCCCACCACGTCGAAGTCCTCCAGCGTGTAGTCGAAGATCGACGCGGGCTTCCGGGTGATCGTCAGCTGTGGATACTCGTAGGGCTCGCGTTCGAGCTGCTTGAGGACCTGGTCCATGTGGTTTTCGTAGATGTGGACGTCTCCGCCGGTCCAGACAAACTCGCCGGGTTCGAGCCCCACCTGCTGGGCGATCATGCAGGTGAGCAATGCGTAGGAGGCGATGTTGAACGGCACGCCCAGGAACATGTCAGCCGAGCGCTGGTAGAGCTGGCAGGAGAGCTTGCCGTTCGCCACGTAGAACTGGAAGAACGCATGGCAGGGCGGGAGCGCCATGTCGTTGAGCTCGGAGACGTTCCAGGCGGACACAAGGTGCCGGCGGGAGTCCGGGTTCGATTTCAGGTTCTCGATGAGTTCGGCGATCTGGTCGATGTGGCCGCCGTCGGGGGTGGGCCAGGAACGCCACTGCACGCCGTACACCGGGCCCAGGTCGCCGTCTTCGTCGGCCCATTCGTTCCAGATGGTGACGCCTTGGTCCGTCATCCACTTGATGTTGGTCTCGCCGCGCAGGAACCACAGGAGTTCAACGGCGACCGACTTGAAGTGGACCCGCTTGGTGGTGATCAGCGGGAAGCTCCTGGAGAGGTCAAAGCGCATCTGGCGGCCGAAAACGCTGGTGGTTCCGGTGCCGGTACGGTCTGATTTATGGGTGCCGGTGGCCAGGACATCGCGCAGGAGGTCTTCATAAGGCGTAGGGATGCTCACGCCCCAAGTCTACTGGGTGGTCCCAACGAAAGGCTGGCTTCGGGCCCCGGGCAATGACGGAGACCGGGGCCACTGCGATCAGTACGGCGGTGGCGGTCAACAAGGCGCCGAGGCCGGATGCCCCCTGCCACACCGCGTCCCATGGGCCTGGACCGGAAGCCGCCGGCCGCCCAAGGGTGGGCCCCGCGCTCATCAGGAGCACCCCCGCTTGGGCAGCGAAGAAGGCTGTCAGCGTCCGCGCCACACGGTATACCGTGATGGCCCGGAGGGCTGCGTCGAGTCCCGGAACCCCGGGCGCAACACTGCCGTCCGCCTCGCGAGCGCGAGGGGGACGGCAGAGAGGAGCGCTGTGCCTGCGCTGGCCCATACTGTCACCTCCCACGCGGCCTGCACCCCGAGTTCAGCCTGCCGGCCCGCGACACAGGCGATCACCACCGTCTGGAGAGCTGCCGCAGCCACAAGAGCCACCATCAGGGCGGGATGCACGGGCTGCCGGGGCCAATGCCGGGGCGCGCCAGCCCAGCCGTGATTGCGGTGCATCACCAATTCACCGAGTGAAACAACGGCCGGCACCGCAGCCGCTGACACGGCCGCCACCGGGGCGGCATGCCCTGTCACCGCCCACGGGACGAAAATGGCCACCGGCACGGGAACGAACGCCGCGAGCCCCATGGCCGGTCCCACTGATACAGCCAGCATCGTCTCGGGCCGGGCAGTGACCTGGGCGGACTTGAGGGGTGGCCGTTGGCCCGGGAGGGCAGGCGGGCGCCAGAGGAGCATCACCACCAGGACCACCAGGTTCAGGGCACCGGCAGGATTGGCCCAACTGTTGGTTCCGGCGGCCGGATCGGGACGCGCTGCGTGGTTTCCGGCGATCGCCCCCAGCCCGGACGCCACAGTTGCCACCGTCCGGAGGAGGCGGTTGCCGGCGATCATCCGCAGCAGGTGATCCTCCCTCGGAGTCAGGCCGGTGAGAGGCGGCCGGCGGGCGGCCAAGGCCAGGACGAACAACGTCCCTGCCGCCAGGACGATCAGGGAGCCGCCCAGGTACGGTGCCAGCTCCTGGCCCGGGATGCGCCCTTCCCCACCGAAAGTGGTGAAACCCCCATGGCCGTCGGGCCGTGACTCGTAGGCGCGGGAAGGAAAACCCGGCAGCGCGGACATCCACGCGATGAGCGCGGCGGCTCCCGCGAAGATGGCCGCCACCGTCCATCCAAGGCGGCGCGGAACGATGTCACGGATCCGCCGCCGGGGTCCGCCTGGAGTGTCCGGAGGCGACTGCCGGCGGGGATAACTCAGTTGCCCAAGGACATGCGCAGCCAAGCAACCGAGGACCGGCCAGGCAAGGGCAGGAAGGATGGCTGCCGGGATGGCCGCTGAGTGGGGGAGGGGAATGATCCCTGCGTTCGCGGCGGGCACCAGGGAACTGGCAAGCCACCCGACCAGCCCCGCCAGGAAGGCGTGGCGCGACGCCGACGCCCTGGGGCTGCCCTCCCTCGCTCCCCGGATGACCCACGAGAGGAGCCAGTACACTCCACCGGCCAGGACAAGGGGCCAAAGCAGGGCCAGCGGTGGAACGTCGTCGAAAACAGCAATGGTGGCAGCGTGCACGTTATCCCCCCAGAACAGTGCGTGGTCCCCCAGTCAAGACGGACTGGAGCCCTCGGTCAAGCCGGTGCCCGGTTAATCGTCGAACGGCTTGAACTGTTCCACAGCCACGATCCGCTTCTTCCCGCCATGGGTTACATGGCACACCACCAGCTCGCCGGGGGAGAGGAAGGGCTCGTCCGCGGGCAACAATTTCGCCAGGTGCGAAGGCATGTGGCCGGCAAGCTGCTTGAGGACTGTCGGCAGGGCCGGCCGGTGGGTGCAGGCAACCACCGGCCGCTGCTTGTCGAAGAGCGATTCGATCACGGCCGCCGTTTTGCGCGGGCTCCGCTGGTGCCTGTGCTCGGTGAGGCCTTCGGCGAGCTTCACCTTCGCCCCGGTGGCCCGTGCGTAAGGAGCAACGGTGGCAACGCAGCGCAGCCACGGGCTGGTGACCACCCGCATCGGCTTCCATGCCTGCAGGAGCCTGCCCACGGCCTGCGCCTGCCGGGTCCCGGTGGCAGCCAGCGGCCGCTCGCCCTCGGCCTTGCTCCAGGACGAACGGGGTTTGGCCTTGGCGTGGCGGAGTACCACCAGGGGCCACGTGTCCAGGCTGCCGCGGCCATGCGCGTCCCGCAGGTACTCCAAAGGGACGACGTCGGACGGGTTGGACAGCAGGCGGGCTGCCTTGTCGGGGCCGCACCACATCACGCTGTCCACCTCCTTGCCGTCCGGAACAAGCCCATTTCCGTTGACCTTGACCGCCCAGTAGTGGACCTTCTTGAGGCCGGAGGCGACGTGGTAGTGGATGGGCGGCAAGGGAATTCCCAGCGGCGCGTCGAGGCCGATCTCCTCGCGCACCTCCCGGACGGCGCATTCCGGGACCGTCTCGCCGTCGTCGATCTTTCCCTTGGGCCATGACCAGTCGTCATAGCGCGGCCGGTGGATCAACAGGACTTCCAGCCGGTCTTTGTTGACCCGCCATGGGATGGCACCCGCAGCCGTCACGGCTACGGGTTCCCCCGGGTGGTCAGTCTGGTCGGCTACGAGTGCATCGCTCGACAATGCGCTGCCTAGCGCCGGCTCAGGCTGCGCTGCCGCGGCCGGGACGCCAGCAACCAGGACTGGACATCCTCAAGCGGCTTGCCGTCGTCGGAAAGGTGGTGCCGGGTCCAGCGGCCCTCGTTGTCCAAGTGCCAGCTGGACGTTTCCGGGTCCATGTAGCGCTGCAGGAGGTCAAGGACATAGGTGATGTCGTCCGCACTGCTCAACTGGACCAGTGCCTCCACCCGGCGGTCCAGGTTGCGGTGCATCATGTCCGCCGAACCGATGTACACCACGGGGTCGCCGCCATTGGCAAAGGCGAAGACCCGCGAGTGCTCAAGGAACCTGCCCAGGATGGAGCGCACGGTGATGTTCTCGCTCAGGCCCGGGACGCCCGGGCGCAGCGAGCAGATGCCGCGGACGATGACGTCCACTTTTACGCCGGCCTGCGAAGCACGGTACAGCGAATCGATGATGGCCTCGTCCACCATCGAGTTCACCTTGATCTGCACCAGGCCGGGAACGCCCGCCCGCGCATTGCGGATCTCCGTCTCGATCCGGTCGATGAGTCCCGAGCGGACGGACCGGGGCGCCACGAGCAGACGCTTGAAGGTGGACTTGGGGGCGTAGCCGGAGAGCTGGTTGAACAGCTTGGAAAGGTCCTCGCCTACCTGGTCGTTCGCGGTCAGGAGGCCCAGGTCCTCGTAGTACCGGGCGGTCCGGGGGTGGTAGTTGCCGGTGCCGATGTGGCAGTAGCGGCGCAGCCCGTCAACCTCCTGGCGCACCACCAGCGAAAGCTTGCAGTGCGTCTTCAGGCCGACGATGCCGTACACCACATGGACACCTGCCTGCTCCAGCTTCCGGGCCCAGGAAATGTTGGCCTGCTCATCGAAGCGTGCCTTGATTTCCACCAGGGCCAGGACCTGCTTGCCTGCCTCCGCGGCGTCGATCAGGGCATCGACAATGGGGGAGTCCCCGGACGTGCGGTAGAGGGTCTGCTTGATCGCCTGGACCTTTGGATCCGACGCCGCCTGCTCCAGGAACGCCTGCACCGAGGTGGAAAAGGAATCGTACGGGTGGTGCAGCAGGATGTCCCGGCGCCGCATGGCAGCAAAGACGTTGGCGGCCTTGGAGGTTTCGGACTCGTTAAGGTACCGCGACGTGTGCGGCATGTGCTTGGGGTAGTGCAGGTCGGCGCGGTCGATTCCGGCAATGACGGACAGGCCACGCATGTCCAGCGGCGCGGGGACGGAATACACCTCGGATTCCTCCACCCCCAGTTCGCGGATCAGGAGTGCACGGATGTTCGGGTTGATGTCCGTGGTCACCTCAAGCCGCACCGGAGGGCCGAAGCGGCGGCGCAGCAGTTCCTTCTCCAGCGCCTGCAGGAGGTTCTCGGCGTCGTCCTCCTCCACCTCCACGTCCTCGTTGCGGGTAACGCGGAAGGTGTGGTGCTCCAGCACTTCCATGCCGGGGAACAGCTTGTCCAGGTGGACGGCAATGACTTCCTCAAGGGCGATGAACCGTGCCACCCGCCCGGGAACTGCACCGGCCCGTGGACCGTCGATGGAAATCAGGCGGGGAAGCTGGTCAGGCACTTTGACGCGGGCGAAGAGCTCCTTGTCGCTGACCGGGTTCCGGACCACGACGGCAAGGTTCAGTGACAGCCCGGAGATGTACGGGAACGGGTGCGCCGGGTCCACTGCCAGCGGCGTGAGGATGGGGAAGACCTTCTCGGCAAACATCACGCTGAGTTGCTGCTGGGCGGCGTCGTCCAGCTCGCCCCACTGCATGACGTGGATGTGCTCGTACGCCAGTGCCGGGCGGATCTGGTCGGCGAAAACCTGGGCGTGCCGCTCCTGCAGCCGGTGGGCTTCGTCGCTGATCCGCTCCAGCACCTCCACCGGGCTGAGTCCGGCGGGCGACGGAACGGCGAGGCCGGTGGCGATGCGCCGCTTGAGGCCGGCCACGCGGACCATGAAAAATTCGTCCAGGTTGGAGGCGAAGATGGACAGGAAGCTGACGCGTTCAAGGAGGTGAAGGGTGGGGTCTTCGGCCAGCTCCAGCACCCTGGAATTGAATGCGAGCCAGCTCAGTTCGCGGTCCAGGAATCGGTCCGGCCGGATGTCGCCCTCAGGCTGCAGGTTGGGCGCGAATTCCGGGATGTCGATGCGGTCCTGGGTGGCCCGTGCCGCGGGGACCTCGGAGGAGCCGAAGCGCGCCCGGGCAGGCAACGCAACATCCTGGGACGTGGCTGTTCCGGAGGGTTCCGGGTTCATGGCTTCTCCTTATGGCTGGCGCTGTGGTGCCGGCGCTTCCGCCCCGCGCGGCTCCATTCCAACCTTACAAGCATTCACCGGCCCCACGGCCCTGTTTAACGCACCGCCGGGCTTTGTCCCGGGGCCCGTAATCTAGCCTGCAGCCGGGCCATACATGACGTCCATGTCCCACCGGGTGAACCCTAACCGCCGGTACAGGGCAACTGCCGCCGTATTGTCCGCATCTACGTACAGCATGACCCCGTTGAGGCCGGAGTCGCGCAGGTGCTTGATGCCGGCGATCGTCAGGGCTTTGCCCAAGCCCAGGCCCTGCGCCTCCGGCGCAACACCCACCACGTACACCTCGCCGATGGCCGGATGCTCTCCGTGGCGCGGGTGGACCTTGGTCCAGTGGTAGCCGAGCAAATGGCCTTCACGGTCCTCGGCTAAGAAGAACCCGGCTGGATCGAACCAGTCCTCCGCCATCCGGGCGTCCAGGTCCGCGCGGGTCAGGTTTCCTTGCTCGGGGTGGTGTGCGAACGCCGCCCGGTTCGCCGCCAGCCAGGCCTCGTCATCCTTGCCGGGCACGAAGGCGCGGATGGCCACCCCGTCCGGCAGGCCGGCGTCGGGCAGTTCCGCGCCCGCCGTCGTCATCCGCATCTTCCACAATTCGCGCACCGGCGCGTAGCCGTAGCGGGCCGCGAGGTCCGCGGCAGCCTCATGGTTCCCGTGGGACCAGGCTTTCAGCCCGTCGAAGCCCCGCACCTCCCTGAGCGCACCCACCAGCCGGTCCGCCACGCCCTGGTTCCGGTAGGAGGGGTGCACGGCGATTTCCAGGACGCCGTTGCCGTCCGTCTCGTCCACCACCACGGCGAACCCGGCCAGGTCCTGGCCGGTGGCGGGGTCGGAGTCCTCATCCGGCGCGTACAGGGCCAGCGTCAGCAGGGTGTGGTCCGGCGAGTCGCCGGCGCGCATGGCCACCAGGGTCTGTTCGGAGATCGAGGGATTGCCGTCCGATTCCTCGGCCGCCGCGAGGAGGTCGCGGCAGTCTTTCAGGAGTTGCTGGTCAACGCCGCCCCGGACAACATGGACGGGCCACTTCTGCGGATGCGCTGGAGTCATGAGCCAAGGCTATACGGCGAAGGCGCGCAGGGCTCAGGCTTCGGTGAGTTCGTCTTCCTGCTGCCTGACCAGGGTGAGGCGGTAGCCCACGTTACGGACCGTGCTGATCAGGTTCTCGTGGTCCGCGCCGAGCTTCGCGCGAAGCCGGCGGACGTGGACATCCACAGTGCGGGTGCCGCCGTAGTAGTCGTAGCCCCAGACTTCCGTGAGCAGCTGCTGGCGGGTGAAGACGCGGCCGGGGTGCTGCGCCAGGTACTTCAGGAGCTCGAATTCCTTGAAGGTCAGGTTCAACGGTGCCCCGTTGACGCGTGCCGTGTAGCTTGCTTCGTCGATGATCACACCGGCGGCCCGGATCTCGCTCGGCGTGTCCTCCTGCTCCGGGACGGCCCTTGCTACGGACAGCCGGATGCGGGCTTCCACCTCGGCGGGTCCGGCAGAATCGAGGACGATGTCGTCAACGGCCCATGCCGAGGAAACTGCGGCCATGCCGCCCTCTGTCAGGATCAGGACGAGGGGGGCGCTCAGTCCGGTGGCCTTCAGCAGCTGGGTGAGGGAACGGGCACCCACGAGGTCTTTGCGCGCATCCAGCAGGACGATGTCGCACGGGTCAGTCTCCAGCAGGGCAGTGGGTTCCGCGGGCAGGATATGGACCCGGTGGTTCAGCAGCTCAAGGGCAGGCAGGATGTCCACCGAAGAACCGGTGCTGTTCGTCAGTAACAGGATGTGCGACATTGTTCCTCCAAGGGCCGTCCGCGCATCTTTGGGCGACTGAACCGGATTCTCACCGGCCGGTACGGGCTTCCTGCGGGAGGTTTGTGGACCGTCAGCGCGCCGCCGGCCAGCCACCTCAGCAGGGAGCGTAGCTGAACCTTGAGTATACCCGGCACCCCCTTCCAAGCCACAGATTGGGGCCCTGGACAGGTACGTTTTGCGACATAAGCGGTTCATATAGGGCAGGATTGGAGCAGGGCGGACCAGCCCTGCCACGAGGGGGCGGACCAGCCTTCCAGCCGACGCCAGGATGGGAAATCAGCGCAGTGAGTGCACCGACAAAGCACAGGCCGGGCCCCGGATGACGGCGGAACTGCAGTCACCTGTGCGGTCACTTGGCTCCTGGACCATCGGGGTCGTCGGGATCGCCGGGCTCATTGCCATCATCGCCGGCGTCTATTCCTCCCCGGAAGCCCTGGCCGCCGTCGGCATCCTGATCGCCGCAGCCGTGGGCATCGGGTGGCCGCACTTCCTCCGCATTCCGGCGAAGAAGACCTTGGCCGCCGTGATCGCCCTGCCGGGAGCCGCCGCCGCGGTCTGCGCCTCCGTGGCCCCGCCCCCCGGCTACCTCGACTGGACGCCCGCCTTCGTCGCCCTGGGCATGATGGCCGTCTTCGTGGTGCAGCTCATCCGCGGCACCGGCCAGGCGCAACGGCTGGAATCCACCCTCGGGTGCTGTGTCGGTGTCCTCCTGTCCTGCCTCGGCGCCGGCTGGATAGCCGGCGCCCGGTTCAACGGCGTCCGCGAAATGCTCCTGGTGGCCGCGATCAGCGCCGCCGTAGCGCTCCTTGCCGGACTCATCCAATGGCCGGACAGCATCGTCGCGCCCCTGGGCGTTGTGCTGGCCGGCCTGGCCGGTCCGCTCGCCGGCCTGGTCCTGTCGGACATTGCTGTCCTGCCCGCGGCCGTCTTCGGCGTCATCGTCGGTGCGGTCCTGGCCAGCTTCCGCAGGCTCGCGACACTGCGCGGCGCACCGTTGAATATGCCGGCAGCCTTGAGCATGGGCCTGGCCCCGGTCTCAGCCGTAGGATCCCTGGCGTACTTCATCGACAAACTACTCATCTACTAACGGGTTAGGATTGCACCATGTCCGTACTTGCATTTGAAATCTTCTTCCTCGTCCTGCTCGGTATCGCGAGCGTTTCCATGGCCTGGTTTGCCGGTTTCGTGGTCTACCGCCTCTTCAAAGGCCAGAAGTAGCCACATCCTTTCCCACCGCCGTATCTCGAGGTAATAGACAGTGCCCATTGAGATTCCCACAGACCTGACTCCCGAACTCGTCCCCCTATCCTGGCTCATAGGTGAGTGGGAAGGACGCGGCCGGCTGGGCAGCGGTGACGAGGATTCCGAGCACTTCCTGCAGCACGTGTCCTTCACCCACAACGGGCTGCCGTACCTCCAGTACCGCGCCGAAAGCTGGTTGACCGACGACGACGGCACGCGGCTGCGGCCGCTCACCGTCGAGACCGGCTTCTGGGCGCTGGAGCGCAAACAGCTGGACGCCGACGGCGGCCCGGGGCTGGTGCCGGCCGACATCGTTCCCGTGTTGAAAAGCGCCGACGAGGTGGAAGCGCTGCGCAACAAGGACGGCGGCTTCGACATCTCCGTATCCATCGCCCACCCTGGCGGCATCACGGAGCTGTACTACGGCCAGATCAAGGGACCGCAGATCCAGCTGACCACCGACATGGTGATGCGCGGCAGCCATTCCAAGGACTACAGTGCCGCCACCCGGATCTTCGGACTGGTGGACGGGAACCTTTTGTGGCGGTGGGACGTGGCAACGGGTGGAGAGGCCGGAAAAGGGCTGGAGGCCCACGCCTCTGCATTCCTGAAAAGAGTTTCCTGACCCGGAAAGGCCCCGCCATGGAAGACGGAACGGAACACGCAGGCAAGCCCACCAGCTACAGCGACCTCAAGGCCGTCTTCTTCAACGGCACCCTGAAGAAGTCACCCCAGACCTCCAACACCGAAGGGCTGATTACCATCAGCCGCCGGATCATGGAGAAGCAGGGCGTCAGCACCAGGCTCATCCGCACTGTCGATCACGACATCGCCACGGGCGTCTACCCGGACATGACCGAGCACGGCTGGGCCACCGATGAATGGCCGGAGATCTACCCCGCCGTCCAGGAAGCGGACATCGTGGTGGTGGCCGGCCCCATCTGGCTGGGCGACAACTCGTCCCAGACCAAGAAGCTGATCGAGCGCCTCTACGCCCACTCCGGCCAGCTCAACAGCCAGGGCCAGTGGGCGTTCTACCCGAAGGTCGGCGGCTGCCTCATCACCGGAAACGAGGACGGCATCAAGCACTGCGCCATGAACGTCCTCTACAGCCTCCAGCACATCGGATTCAGCATCCCGCCGCAGGCCGACGCCGGGTGGATCGGGCCGGTAGGGCCCGGCCCCAGCTACCTGGACGAGGGCTCCGGCGGCCCGGAGACAGACTTCACCAACCGGAACACGACGTTCATGACCTGGAACCTCCTGCACCTGGCCAGGATCCTCAAGGATGCCGGAGGCTACCCGGCCTACGGCAACCTGCCCGGTGAATGGGAGGCCGGTACGCGGTTCGATTTTGAGAACCCGGAATACCGCTAGCGTTGGCTGAACCTTCACAACCCGGAATACCCCGCTGCTAAAGGACGTTGCCGCCAATATGAGTACGCCCAGCCCTTTGTTGTCGCGTCCCGGCGCCGTTGAGGCCGCCGGCCCCGACGCCGGTGTCGCCGCCCACTACGGCGAGCCGTTGCGCGAGCAGCGCGCACTCGCTGCCGGAACCGCCGTCGTCGACCTGTCACACCGCGGTGTGGTCACCGTCACCGGACCGGACCGGTTGAGCTGGCTCAACACCCTCTCGTCCCAGCAGGTGGCAGCGCTGGCGCCGGGTGAGTCCAGCGAACTGTTGCTGCTCAGCGTCCAAGGGCGCATCGACTTTGATGCCAGGGTTGTTGACGACGGCGGGACCACCTGGCTGATCGTGGAGGCCGCCGAGGCTGCACCGCTGGCCGAGTACTTGAACCGGATGAAGTTCATGCTGCGGGTGGAGATCGCCGACGTCTCCGCCGATTGGGCCGTGGTGGGCAGCACCACGGCAGTTCCCGAATGGGCCGGACGCCTTGCCTGGCAGGATCCCTGGCCGCATGTCTCGGCGGGCGGGTACTCGTACGCCACTGTGTCCGAGGAAAACCACCCGGGCCTTGAACGTCCCTGGTTCGAATACCTCATCCCCGCCGAGGAACTCGAGGCCGCCGTCTCCGGCCGCCCGCTGGCCGGAGTGCTCGCGGCCGAAGCCCTCCGCGTCGCTGCCTGGCGGCCCAGGATCGGCGCAGAAACCGATGACAAGACCATCCCGCACGAACTCGACCTCCTGCGCACCGCGGTGCACTTGGCCAAGGGCTGCTACAAGGGACAGGAAACCGTCGCCCGCGTGCACAACCTTGGCCACCCGCCGCGGCGGCTGGTGTTCCTGCAGTTGGACGGTTCGCAGCACACACTGCCCGCGGCCGGCAGCCCGGTCATGGCAGGGGAACGCAAAGTGGGCACGGTGACGTCCGTTGCGCAACACCACGAGATGGGTCCCGTGGCGCTGGCGGTCATAAAGCGTTCCGTGGCGCCGGATGAAATACTGACGGTCCTGGACGGCGATGAACCGTATCCGGCCGTCCAGGAGCTCATTGTCGCCCCGGACGCCGGCCAGGTTGTTGGGCGGCAGACCGGATTCCTGAGAGGGCCCCGCTGATGACAGACCACACCGCACCGGGTGTTGCGCCGGAGGCCACGCAGGACAATGATGCCGCGGTGGCGCTGGCGCACTCGCTGTTCCAGGCGGCCCGCGACGGCAACGACGCCTTGCTTGGCGCCTACCTTGAAGCCGGGGCGCCGGCAACCATGACCAACGCCACAGGAGACTCCCTGCTGATGCTGGCCGCGTACCACGGCCACGCCGATACGGTGGAGTTGCTCCTTAAGCACGGCGCCGACGCCAACACTGCCAACGACCGTGGCCAGACCCCGCTTGCCGGGGCAGCCTTCAAGGGCTACCCGGACGTGGCCCGTGTCCTGCTCGACGCCGGAGCCGATCCGGATGCCGGAGCGCCGTCGGCACGGGCCGCTGCCCAAATGTTCGCCCGCGCAGAGATCCTGGATCTGCTGGGCTAGCGCTTTCGCCGGGTCCGCCCGGCACCAACACCAAAATTTCAAAGGATGATCGAGTGGAAAACGTAGCGAAGCCCTGGCCGGCCCTGTGGTCCCTGGTGATCGGGTTCTTCATGATCCTGATCGACACCACCATCGTGTCCGTGGCCAACCCCCGGATCATGGAAGGCCTGGACGCGGACATCAACTCGGTCATCTGGGTGACCAGCGCCTACCTGCTGGCCTACGCTGTCCCGCTGCTCATCACCGGCCGCCTCGGCGACAGGTTCGGGCCCAAGAAGCTGTACCTCTCCGGCCTGGTGGTCTTTACGCTGGCCTCGCTGTGGTGCGGCCTGTCCGGCGACGTCCGGGTCCTGATCGCGGCCCGCGTGCTCCAAGGCCTCGGCGCCGCCATGATGACTCCCCAGACCATGGCTGTCATCACCCGGATCTTCCCGCCGGACCGCCGCGGCTCCGCGATGGCAGTCTGGGGCGCAACCGCCGGTATGGCGACCCTCGTCGGGCCCATCCTCGGCGGCGTCCTGGTGGACGGGCTCGGCTGGGAATGGATCTTCTTCATCAACGTCCCGGTTGGCTTGGTCGGGTTCATCCTGGCGTGGCGCAACGTGCCGGCACTGAGCACGCACCCGCACAAGTTCGATATCCCCGGGGTCCTGCTCAGCGCCGTCGGCCTGTTCCTGCTGGTTTTTGGCATCCAGGAAGGCGAGACCTACAACTGGGGCACCATCACCGGACCCATCAGCGTATGGGGCCTGATCATCGCCGGCATCGTGGTGCTGGCGGCCTTCGTGGCGTGGCAGCGCTTCAACAAGGGTGAACCGCTGCTTCCCTTGGCGCTGTTCAAGGACCGGAATTTTTCGCTCGCCAACATCGGGATCACCACGGTGGGCTTCACCGTGACCGCCTTCAGCCTGCCGCTGATCTTCTACTACCAGCTGGTCCGGGGCCTGACTCCCACCCAGTCCGCCCTGATGATGGTGCCCATGGCCCTGATATCCGGCGGACTCGCGCCCGTCGTGGGCAAGCTGGTGGACCGCGTCAACCCCAAATACATCACCGCCACCGGGCTCGTGCTGATGGCTGTGGCGCTGCTCTGGAACTCAGCCCTGATGCAACCGGACACACCCATCCTGATGTTCCTGCTGCCCAGCGCTGTCCTGGGCTTCGCCAACGCAGGCATCTGGGCCCCGTTGAGCACTACGGCCACCAGGAACCTACCGCCACGGCAGGCAGGGGCGGGTTCGGGCGTTTACAACACCACCCGCCAGATCGGCGCAGTCCTGGGCAGTGCCGCCATCGCGGTGCTCATCCAGTCGCGGCTCGCGGCCGAACTGCCTGCGGGAGGCCCCGGCGGATCCGCCGGCGAAGGCTTGGCGATGGGCGGCTCGCTGCCCGAATTCCTGCACGGCGGATTTTCGACGGCGATGGGCCAGTCCATCCTGCTTCCCGCCGGGGTGATCCTGGTGGGGGCAGCCGTCGCGTTGTTCTTCGCAAAGCCGCAGCCCGTCCAGGGTTGGGGAGCGCCGGTCCAAGGCCAGCCGTCAGCGAAGGTGGACGCTGGTCTGGATTCCGCCGGCTGAGAGGCCAAGCTTCCGGGCCAACGCCAGGCAGCCCGTGTTGCTGACGTCCGCGCGCCACTGCAGCGTCAGTCCCGCTGCGAGTGCTTCGTGGGCCGCGATGGAGCCCGCCAGGGAACCAAGGCCGCGCCGGCGCCACTCCGGGTCGACCAAGACCCCCATGTTCGCCAGCAGGCCTTCCCACTCGCCGTAGGCCCCGCAGGCCAAGGACACGCGCCGGCCATCCTGCTCGTGGACGATTGTGTACCGGTTTTCCAGCTCGGAGAGGCCAACTTCGTTGACGTCATCCGGCGGGCAGCGGCCCTCCAACTCGATGGCCTCGGGGTTGCCGTGGGACACGGTGAGCTCGTCGGAGGGCTGCTGCAGGGGCAGGTCGTCCGCGAAGAACAGTGCCGCGGCACCGAGGCCGTGACCGCCTCGGTCCCTGGTGAGGGTCAGGAGGGTCACGTGCTGGGCCATTTCCTCATCCGGGATGCCGGCGGCGGCGTCGATCACGCTCTGCGGCCCCACCAGCACCGAACTTCCGAAAAGCCGCACGAACTCAACGGTCCGGACTGACTCGTCGGCCCGCACAATCCGTTCGGCCGAGGCGAGTCCGGTCCCGAATGCGTCGTCGTCAAGGCCCAGCCGGCGTGCCCACGCCAACTGGATGATGGCAGCAGAGCCGGGGTCGAGTGTCATGGTCCCAGCCTAGGGCGGCCTTGCGGCTTATCCGAACAGGACAGCCGCTTCGTCGTACCGGTTCTGCGGAACGGTCTTCAGCTGGCCGAGGGCTTCCTGGAACGCGACGTGGTGGATATCGGTTCCCTTCAGCGCCACCATGGTGCCCCAGTACCCCTCCACCACGGAATCGATGGCGGCCATGCCCAGCCGGGTGGCCAGGACGCGGTCGAAGGCGGACGGTACGCCGCCGCGCTGGATGTGGCCCAGGATGGTTGCCCGGGTTTCGATGCCGGTCCGGGCCTCCAGCTCGGGCGCGAGCTGGTCGGCGATGCCGCCCAGCCGGGGCCGGCCGAACGTGTCCAGGCCGCGCTCGGAGTGCGGGCTCTCCATGTGCTCCGGGACAAAGCCCTCAGCCACCACCACCAGCGGCGCGCGGCCGCGGGCGTGGGCTTCATTGACCCACTCGGTGATCTGCTCGATGCTGACTTTCTGCTCCGGGATGAGGATGGCGTGCGCACCCGCGGCCATGCCGGCGTGCAGGGCGATCCAGCCCACGTGCCGGCCCATGACTTCGGCGATCATGCAGCGGTGGTGGGACTCGCCGGTGGTGCGGAGCCGGTCAATCGCTTCGGTGGCGATCTGGACGGCGGTATCGAAGCCGAAGGTGTAGTCGGTGGCGTCGAGGTCGTTGTCCACGGTCTTGGGGACACCGACAATCTTCAGCCCGGCGTCGGTCAGGCGCTTGGCGGCGGCGAGCGTTCCCTCACCGCCGATAGCGATGATGGCGTCGATGCCCAGCCGGTCCATGTGGGCCTTGATGGCCTCGGGGCCGCCGCCGTTTTCGAACGGGTTGGTGCGGGAGGTGCCCAGGATGGTGCCACCCTGTTTCGCGATGCCGCGGACCATGGTGCGGGGGATGTCGATGATGTCGCCCTCCACCACGCCGCGCCAGCCATCGAGGAATCCGACGAATTCGTGGCCGTGGATGGCGATGCCCTTCAGCACGGCGCCGCGGATCACGGCGTTCAAGCCGGGGCAGTCGCCACCACTGGTAAGGATTCCAATTTTCATGTTCAGCTCAAATCCTGGGAGAAGGTTTACAGGCAGAGCGCCACGCTGAGCTCACCTAGAAGTGTAGTGGGGTGTGTGGGGTACGACACAAACCGGTTACATGCGGTGCGCTTTCCCGGCGGGTGGCCGCGGGCAGGAAAAAGCCCCCGCATCCGTGATCCGTTCACGAGGGCGGGGGCCTGGTCCCCCAGTGGGGGAGGCACCTTCCGTAGCTACATCCGTGGGCCGTTGGTCGAGCGGCGCTCCAGGAAGGTTTGCAGCGGGATCTCGTCGCGCTGGTCCGGAAGCACCACCCAGGCCAGCAGGTAGAAGACGACGGCGGGTCCCGGGAGGAGGCAGAACAGCAGGAACGCGATGCGCACGTAGGCCACGTCCACGTTCAGCTTGGCCGCGATGCCGCCCAGCACCCCGCCGAGCCAGCGCTGCGGGCCGCGCTTCAGGCCAAGGCCCCTGACAATGCTGAAGAACTTATCCATGGTTCAAGACTTCCTTTTCAGTGGGTCGTTGTCACGTTTGCGGGCAGAGAGCAGGCCGCCGGCCACCAGGGCCACTCCGGCGCCGATCATGAGGCCGATCAGGACGTAGGTCCCGTTGAGGGTGACGATGCCCAGTTGCGCCACGATGATCAGCGCGGCCAAAGCCAGGACGATCAGGCCCCACACCACGGTTCCCACCCTGGCCGGCGCCGCATCGGCAGGCTCGTGGCCCGCCGTCGTCGGAATGTTGCTGTCCATGTCAGTTGCCTTCCTGGATTGTGACGTTGCTGAAGGTGCCATCGATCCGCACCACCAGGTGGTTGCCGGGTTTGTCCGCGTTGTAGCTGCTCTCGCGGGTGGTGGTCCCGCCGCGCTGGCCTGTGGCCTCGTTCAGGTTGCCCATGGTCATGTCCGCCTTGATATCCACGGGCACGTTCTGCGGGATCACCACGGTGACGTTGCTGGCCGTGATATCGAGCGGAACCACGACGTCGGAGGTCAGGGGGGCTAAGGGGGACAGGTCCGTGAGGTTCACGGTTCCCCGTCCGGCGGTGATGTCGATGCCGCCGCGCGCCTCCTCGATGCTGGCGGGGTTCCAGTCCACCTGCTGGAAACGCATCCTGCCGTCGTTCGCCACGTTGTAGACGCCGCCGGTAACCAGGGCGATCACGGCGAACAGGCTCAGGATCCCCGAGGTCCGGCCGCGCAGTCCCGCCACGAGGATGCCCAGGCCAAGGACTGCCGCGGCGCTGGCCCAGACAATCGCGTTGCCGGAGCCGCCAAGGTCGATGACATGCCCGGCGTCCAGTGCCTTGAGGCCTCCGCCCACCAGCAGGGCAGAGCCGGTGGCGATGGCGACGGCGGGGGCACCCGGGCCGGCCGGCCGGGGCTTGGGCGGCCGCGGCGGAACCCACGGCGCCGGGTATCCGTCCCCGCCGGAACCGCCCGGGCCGCCGGTCCCTCCGAATGCTCCCGGGCCATTCCCTGCGGGCCCGCCGGCGGTGCCGCCGCCATAGGCGGGCGCTGGAGGGAACGCCTGGGCGGGGCCGGACGTGGTGGCCGCGGAGAAGGACGACGTGTGTTCGGAACCTGGCCGTCCCGCCGTGTATGGCGCACCCGGAGCCGCCGGAGCATGGCCCGCCATGGTGGGACGTGCTTTGTTGCGCTGGGAGAGGTGGTAGATCAGGAAGATCGCGCCGGCCACCCAGAACACGGTCCAGAGGAGGCCGCTCAAGCCGTTGTGGCTCCACCCCCAGAACCCTCCGCCCAGGCCGGTGAATCCGAGGACGGTGGCGATCAGTGCGCCCGTCATGCCACTGGACCAGCGGCCCGCGCCGGCTTCCTGGACGTGGATCCGGCCGTCCGGTTCCGGGAGGAAGGCCCAGGCCAGGCCGTAGAGCAGTACGCCGATGCCTGCCAGGAGGGTCAGGACTATAAGGGCGCCGCGGATGATGATGGGGTCCACGCCGAGCCGGTGGGCTATGCCGCTGCAGACGCCGCCGATCCAGCGGTCGCTGCCCCGGGAGATGCCCTGGCTGCGGATCCAGCCGAAGAAGTCGCTTGAGGCTGCTGGCGGGGTGGGGCCGGCGTGGAAGGCATAGCCCTGTGCCGGGTCGGAAGCTGGGGGAGCGGTGGGGCCATCCTGCGAACCGCCGGGGCCGCCCTGGGCGGGGCCCGACGCCGGGCCCGGAGGAATCGCGTCGGAGGCCGGCAGCGGCTCGGTGGGCCGCTGGTTGCCGGAGCCGGGCAACGGCCCGGTTGGGTGTTCGTCGTCGGGGGAAGGGGTCTGCGAGTTCATACTTCGATCCTCCCGTCCAAGCCCGTCGCCGCTCTACTGGGGGAAACCCTGAACGGTCCCTGAGCCACCCCCGGGAAAGCGCACAACCCGGTCCGGGCTACCCTGATCCATGCTTGGATTGATCCATGACAACCCTCCCCGCGCGGCCGCCCCTGGCCCGGAGCAGTGACCGGGTCATCGCCGGCGTGTGCTCCGGCCTGGCCCTGCACCTCGGGTGGCCCGTGAAGACCGTCCGCTGGGGCATGGTCCTCGCGTCCTTCGCAGGCGGGGCCGGCCTGGTGTTTTACGCGTGGCTCTGGATCATGGTTCCCACCGCGGATGAGGCTGCCCGGCGCAATACCCGCCGCCCGGCGTCGCCCATTGCCCCGGCGGTGAGCCGGCCCGCCGCCGCAACAACGGACGACGACGGAAGTCCCACGGGTGCCGCGGGCTCCGGCCCGGCCGGCACGGGCGCAACCCCTGGCGCTCCCTGGTTCCGGGTGCGGGGCATGCGCTACGGCAAGGAGATCCTGCTCGGCTGCGGGCTCCTGCTGGTCGCCGGGATCATGATCGCCCAGTTGCTGGGTGTTGATGTGTCCCTGGGCACCCTCATCCCCGCCGCCGCTGTCCTGGGTGGCGCCTCGATCGCCTGGATGCAACTGGACGAGACCCGCCGGGCGGGACTGGTGGACAAGACCAAGGCGGACCAGGCCGGCGGCTGGGGCCGGCTCGCAGCGGGGCTGGCGCTGGTGGTTGCCGGTGTCCTGGTGATGGTGTCCGGCTCGGGTTCCTGGGAACAGACGTGGCTTGCGCTGCTGGCTTCCGTGGCGGTCCTGGGCGGCGTGGTGCTGGTCCTGCTGCCGTGGGCCTTGAAATTCTGGCGGGACCTCGAAGCCGAGCGTGCGGGCCGCATCCGGGAAACGGAACGCGCGGAGATCGCGGCCCACCTGCACGACTCAGTGCTGCAGACGCTCGCCTTGATCCAGCGGCGGGCGGGCAACGAGCACGACGTCGTCCGCCTGGCCCGCGCGCAGGAGCGTGAGTTGCGTGGCTGGCTCTTTCAGGACCACGGACGGGAAAGCGGCCAATTGTCGGACCGGATCAAGGCCGCAGCCGCCGAGGTGGAGGACCTGCTCGGCAACGCTGTGGAGGTGGTCACGGTGGGTGACGCCGCCATGACGGAGGCTCACGAAGCCTTGGTCCAGGCCAGCCGTGAGGCGATGCTTAATGCCTCCCGGCACGGCGGCGGAACGGTGTCCGTTTATCTTGAGGCTTCGGACGGGCAAGCCGAGATCTTCATCAAGGACAGGGGCCCCGGTTTTGAGCTGGGGAACGTTCCCTCGGACAGGCTTGGCGTCCGGGAATCGATCATCGGCAGAATGAAAAGGCATGGCGGCTCGGCTGCCATCCTCAGTACGGATGACGGCACCGAGGTTCGGCTGAGGCTGCCGGCAGCGGAGAACGCGGAAGGGAAACCATGAGCACCATCCAGGGAACAGGGGGCGCAGCCGCCCGGCCGGCCAAATCCGTGCGGGTGGTGATCGTGGACGATCACGCGATCTTCCGCTCCGGGTTGATGGCCGACCTCGACGCCAGCATCCACGTGGTGGGGGAAGCCGCCACCGTGGAACAGGCCATCGCCGTGATCGCCGAGCAGCGGCCCGACGTCGTCCTCCTGGACGTGCACCTGCCCGGTGGGCTGGGCGGCGGCGGCCGGGAAGTCATCGCCGGCTCCGCACCCCTCCTCTCCGCCACCCGCTTCCTGGCCTTGAGCGTTTCCGACGCAGCGGAGGACGTGGTGGCGGTGATCCGCGCCGGGGCCAGGGGCTATGTCACCAAGACAATTTCCGGCGCCGAGATCACTGATGCCGTGTTCCGGGTGGCCGGCGGCGACGCCGTGTTCTCTCCGCGCCTGGCCGGGTTCGTCCTGGACGCATTCGGAACCGCTCCCGCGGACATTGCCGACGACGAGCTGGACAAGCTCTCGGCACGCGAACTGGAGGTCATGCGGCTCATCGCCCGGGGCTACAGCTACAAGGAAGTGGCCAAGGAACTCTTCATCAGCATCAAGACGGTGGAAACCCACGTGTCCGCGGTGCTCCGGAAGCTGCAGCTTTCCAGCCGGCATGAGCTGACCAAGTGGGCCGCCGAGCGCCGCCTCCTCTAACAACGCCCGCTCACCTTTGACGCCTTAATCACCGACGCCCGCTCACCTTTGACGCCTTAAACACCGACGCCCGCTCACTTCCTCAAGGAAAGTGAGCGGGCGTCGGTGTCTAACCGGCCGGAAGTGAGCGGGCGTCTACTGGGCCTTGCCCAGGAAGTCCTGCAGGCGCTGGACGCCGGTGGCGAGGTCGTCATCGCCCAGTGCGTAGGAGAGGCGCACGAATCCGGACGGGCCGAACGCCTCGCCGGGGACCACAGCCACCTCTACCTCATCCAGGATCAGGGCGGCCAGCTCGGCAGACGTCTGAGGCGTGGCGGTGCCTGACGCGGTGGGGAATTCCTTGCCCAGCAGCCCCCGGACGTCCGCGTAGACGTAGAAGGCGCCCTTCGGCGTCGGGCATTCCACGCCGTCAATGGCGTTCAGGCCGGCGACGATGGCCTTGCGGCGGCGGTCGAAGGCCACCTTCATCTCATCGACCGCGGTCAGCGGACCGGACACGGCGGCGAGGGCCGCAATCTGCATGATGTTGGAGACGTTGGACGTGGCGTGCGACTGCAGGTTGGTGGCGGCCTTGATGACGTCGGCGGGGCCGATCATCCAGCCAACGCGCCAGCCGGTCATCGCGTACGTCTTGGCGACGCCGTTGAGGATGACCACCTTGTCGCCAAGTTCGGGGGCTGCAGTGGCGATGGAGGTGAAGGGGACGCCGTCGTAGGTGAGGTGCTCGTAGATCTCGTCCGTGACAACCCAGAGGCCCTTTGCTGCGGCCCACTTGCCGATCTCAGCCACCTGCTCCGGCGAGTAGACAGCGCCGGTGGGGTTCGACGGCGAGACGAACAACAGGATCTTCGTCTTGTCCGTGACAGCCGCTTCCAACTGCTCGACGGTTACCAGGTACTCCTGCTCGGGCCCTGCGAAAACTTCCACGGGCACGCCGCCGGCCAGGCGGATCGCCTCGGGGTAGGTGGTCCAGAACGGGGTGGGCACGATCACTTCGTCGCCCGGATCCACCAAGGTGGCGAACGTGTTGTACACAGCCTGCTTGCCGCCGTTGGTGACCAGCACCTGCGAGGGGTCAACGGTATAGCCCGAGTCCCGGAGGGTCTTTTCGGCAATGGCCTTCTTCAGCTCCGGCAAGCCGCCCGCAGGGGAATAGCGGTGGTACTTGGGCTGGCCGGCCGCTTCGATGGCGGCCTGGACAATGTAGTCCGGGGTGGGGAAGTCGGGTTCGCCCGCGCCGAAGCCAATAACCGGCCGGCCTGCTGCCTTGAGCGCCTTCGCCTTGGCATCAACGGCAAGGGTTGCGGATTCGGCAATTGCGGATATGCGCTTGGAAACGCGGGCGGCAGACATGGCAGGTCCGTTCTTCGCTTGCAGCCTGAAGGCTGGAATGTGGGTTTCGACGAGTTCTACTCTAAGCTGTTCAGCGGACCCTCCGGGGAGCCGGTTTGGTTTTGTGACTGCTGACTGCTGCACAAGTCGGACCGGCCGGCGGATGGGCCGGGTCGGGCCGGTTTTACCTACGCGGACTTCTTGCGTAGACTGGTTCACCGGTGTTGAAACACGGATGATGGCGTGCGCCCCAGTTCAAACTGGTGCATGGGTCGTCAAAGAGTGGCATTCACTCCATAGGGTAGTGGCGCAATTGGTAGCGCAGCGGTCTCCAAAACCGCAGGTTGCAGGTTCGAGTCCTGTCTGCCCTGCGCAAGCTGTCTCCGGGCGAAAGCCCGGGGCAGGCGCAGCAACCATGGTTCTGATCAGGGCCGGGTAATCCACCATTGCAAAGATGAGCGAGGACCAGGTGACCGAAACAGCTGCCAGCAGCTCCAAGGGCCGCCCAGCTAAGAAGGAAGCCAAGGCAAGCTTCTTCGCCCGCATTGCTCTCTTTGTCCGCCAGATCATTGGCGAACTCAAGAAGGTTGTGGCCCCCACCCGCAAGGAACTGATCAACTACACGCTCGTGGTGCTGGTGTTCGTGGCCATCATGATGGTCATCGTCAGCCTGCTGGACATTGGTTTCGGAACCGCTGTCAGCTGGATCTTCGGCGGTACCGGCTCGACGGACAGCTAAGGCTGGATGGTCCGCAGGCCGCGTGTTTCGTCCGGGAAACCGGAAGGGAAGCGCCGGTGTGCGGAATTGAGCCATTTAAATAGGCATGTTAGGCAATGAGGAAGCAGGAGACCAAGTGTCTGAGCAGGAGCTCGAGGTAACCGAGTCTGGGCTGGAAGAGTCCCAGGACGTCGCGGCAGAAGCCGGTGAAGAGTCCGAGGTTGAGTCCTTCGCGCCCGAATCCGACGACGCCGGCTCCGATGCTGACGGTGCCGCCGGTGAAGAAGCCGACGCCACGGAAGACGGCGACGACGAGTCCGCCGACGCCCTCGCCGCCGCAGCGGCCGCCGCAGCGGCCGCCGCAGCCGCTGATCCCGCCGAGGAGTTCAAGGCCAAACTGCGCCGCCAGGAGGGTGACTGGTACGTCATCCACTCCTACGCAGGTTACGAGAACCGCGTGAAGGCCAACCTTGAAACCCGCATCCAGACCCTGGACATGGAAGATTACATCTTCGAAATCCAGGTGCCCATGGAAGAAGTCGTGGAGATCAAGAACGCCCAGCGCAAGGTGATCAACCGCGTCCGCATCCCCGGTTACGTCCTGGTCCGCATGGACCTGACCGACGCCTCCTGGGGCGCCGTCCGCCACACCCCCGGCGTAACCGGCTTCGTGGGCAACGCCCACAACCCGGTCCCGCTGCGCCTGGACGAGGTCTTCTCCATGCTCGCCCCGGTCTTCGAGGAAGAGCAGGCCGAGAAGGGCAAGCCGGTCAACAAGCAGAACCAGGCTCCCGTGGCCGTCGACTTCGAGGTCGGCGAGTCCGTCATCGTCAAGGAAGGCCCGTTCGAGACCCTTCCCGCCACGATCTCCGAGATCAAGCCCGAGTCCCAGACCCTCGTGGTGCTGGTCTCCATCTTCGAGCGCGAAACGCCCGTCACCCTGGCGTTCAACCAGGTCACCAAGATCTGACCAACCGAGAATTCGTTCCGGCACCGCCCGCTTAGCGGCGCCGGAACGGCCGGCCGCCTTGCCATGGCGGCCACAAACCTGAGGCACGCTCCTGTGCCCCAGGACGTTATTGAGAGAAGGACCCTACATTGGCTCCCAAGAAGAAGGTCACCGGCCTCATCAAGCTGCAGATCCAGGCAGGTGCCGCCAACCCGGCCCCGCCGATCGGTCCCGCGCTTGGCCAGCACGGTGTCAACATCATGGAATTCTGCAAGGCGTACAACGCTGCGACGGAAGCCCAGCGCGGAAACGTCATCCCCGTGGAAATCACGGTCTACGAGGACCGTTCCTTCACGTTCATCACCAAGACCCCGCCGGCTGCAGAGCTCATCAAGAAGGCTGCAGGCGTTGCCAAGGGTTCATCCACCCCGCACACCGTCAAGGTTGCCAAGCTGACCCAGGCCCAGGTCAACGAGATCGCCTCCACCAAGATGGAAGACCTCAACGCCACCAGCCTCGAAGGCGCAGCCAAGATCATCGCCGGCACCGCCCGCTCCATGGGTATCACCGTCGAGGGCTAACCACCCTTCCCGCTGTCCAGCGTCAAGGTAATTGACGACGACGGGCGGCACCGCCGGGACACCGGCACCAAACACAATGAAATGTCGGGCATCCGGGCCGGATAACGAACCGGACCACCGACTGTGGCAGGGCCCAGCGCGGTCCGCAGACCACAACTGCACAAGGAGAAATAAGCAGCATGGCAAAGCGCAGCAAAGCATATGAGGCAGCAGCCGCCAAGATCGACGCGGAGAAGCACTACGCACCGTTCGAGGCAGTAACGCTGGCCAAGGACACCAACCCGTCCAAGTTCGACGCAACCGTCGAGGTGGCTTTCCGCCTGGGCGTTGACCCCCGCAAGGCCGACCAGATGGTCCGCGGTACGGTCAACCTGCCCCACGGCACCGGTAAGACCGCCCGCGTCCTGGTCTTCGCCACGGGCGACAAGGCTGAGGCAGCAATCGCAGCCGGCGCCGACTTCGTTGGTTCCGACGACCTGATCGAAAAGATCGCCGCCGGCTGGACCGACTTCGACGCAGCCGTTGCCACCCCTGACCTCATGGGCAAGGTTGGCCGCCTCGGTAAGGTCCTTGGTCCGCGTAACCTGATGCCGAACCCGAAGACGGGCACCGTGACCCCCGATGTCACCAAGGCCGTCAACGACATCAAGGGTGGAAAGATCGACTTCCGCGTCGACAAGCACTCCAACCTGCACTTCATCATCGGCAAGGTGTCGTTCGACGCCATCAAGCTGGCCGAGAACTACGCAGCAGCCCTGGAAGAGGTCCTTCGCCTGAAGCCGTCCGCTGCCAAGGGCCGCTACATCCAGAAGGCCACCGTTGCCACCACGTTCGGTCCCGGCATCTCTGTCGACCCCAACGTCACCAAGGTGCTCACCGAGGCCTAGTCCTTGATGAAAGTTCCTGCCCCGGGCTGAGCCCGGAGCATCAGGAGCCCGCCCCGACGCGCATGCGCCGGGGCGGGCTCCTTTGTTGTCCGGCGTATTTGCCTAAGCTGGCTGCATGGATAATCCGGACCCCGCTGGCGTCCCGCCTCTGCCGGCACGTGACGTACTGGTGATTGCCGCCGTCGCGATCCCTGCCGCCGGAAGCGGCCAAGGTCCCTCCGGTACGTTGGTGGACTTCCGGGAGTGCCAGTCCATGCGGGCAGCGGAGGACATGGCTGTGTGGGGAAGCCTGGAGCGCTGCCTGACCGACAAGGAGGCGCTTGAGTACTGGCGTGGCAACCCCTATGAAGAACGGCAGCTCTTCCTGGCCCGGATCGGCAGCGAACCGGTGGGCCTGTGCTCGGTCACCTTCCCGCTGCGGGACAACACGGCCACGGCGGGCATTGAGGTCCTGGTGGTTCCCCGCTGGCGCCGCCAGGGGATCGGGCGTGCGCTGCTGGGCCATGTCGAGGCCGTGGCCCACTCCCGGGGTCGGTCATCCCTTGGCGGCTTCCATGAAATACCCCTGGACGCTTCGGGACATGGCGCCGGCAGGCTGGCCGCGAAGTCCGGGGCCGGGCACTTGCCACTGGACCACCCCGCTAGCGCTTTTGCCCTGTCCGCCGGCTACCAGCTGGAACAGGTGGAACGCTCCAGCCGGCTGGCCCTGCCCGTGGCTGGTGACCGGCTGGCCCGGCTCGAAGCGGAAGGGATCGCGCGTGCAGAGTGCTACACGCTGACGGCCTGGGATGATCGTTGCCCGGAAGAGCTTGTTGCCGCCTTTGCCCGGCTCAAGGAGCGGATGAGCACGGATGCGCCTACCGCGGGCATGGACTGGGAACGCGAGGACTGGGATGCGGCCCGGGTCCGGGGGGACGAATCGGCCCTTGTCCGCAGTGGCGTCCAGTCTTCCGTGGCGGCCGCCGTGCACCGGCCCACTGGCGAGCTGGTGGCGTACACGGTCCTCACCTGGCGCCCCGAGGTGCCGGAGTCGCTGATCCAGCAAGACACCTTGGTGTCGGCAGAGCATCGCGGGCATCGGCTGGGCATGCTGGTCAAGGTGGCCAACCTCCGCCGCGCGCAGGAAAAGTGGCTTCCGGCGCGCTCGGTCCTGACATGGAATGCCAGCGAAAACCAGCATATGCTGGCGATTAATACCGCACTTGGATTCAAGCCTGCCGGCTATGAAGGTGAGTGGCAGAAACGGCTGGGATGATGCCCGAATGGCGATAGACGTAAAGATCGAACAGCTGTGGATTCCGGATTCCCTGGACACCCCGGACGCAGCCGACTTCCTGGCCGCCGTCGAGGTGGGGCGCAAGGTGCGGATGCAGACCTGGGGGAGTGACGATCTCGCCTACGGTCCGCTGGAAAAACTGCTCGAGTTCGCTGATCCCTATGAGCGGCAGCTGATCCTCGTCGCCAAGGTGGACGGAGACATCGTGGGCACTGTGGACATCGCGCTGCCGCTGACGGACCACCTGGACCTTGCCGAACTCACCCTGGACATCCTGCCCGAGTTCCAGCGCCAGGGCGTGGGCCGGCGCCTGCTTGAGGCGGCCGAACAGCTGGCTCGCGGCGAGGGACGCACCATGATCCTGGTGGACACCAACCACCCCGGCGCATCACTCCACGAATTTGGTCAGGCCCAGTTGGTCCCGGGCACCGGCCAGGGGTTCGTTCCCTTGGAAAGCCGGGAGGTGGAGTTCGCGCAGCGGACCGGGTACACACTCCAGCACATTGAGCAGTTCAGTTCCTGCCTGCTTCCCCTCGACACGAAGCTGGTGGCCGACCTCCAGGCTGAGGCCGAGGAAGCCAATGGCGGCCGGTACCGGCTGCACCATTGGACGGACCGCTGCCCGGACCAGTGGCTGGAGGCCGTGGCGGTCTTGGAGAACCAGGCGGGTGCCGACGTCGACCCCTCCCTGGACGTGCCGGTTGAGCAGGACATGGTGTTCGACGGCGGGATCCTGCGTGAGGCCGAAGACGTCGCCATCGCGCAGGGAAGGCGGACGGTGGTCACCGCCGTCGAGCACATCGCCACGGGATCGCTGGTGGGACTGACCACCATCACCGTGCTGGCCCACCGCGCCGACGTCGTTTTCCAGGACGATACCTTGGTCCTGCAGGAGCACCGCGGCAACAAGCTGGGCCTGCTGATCAAAGTGGCCAACATGGAGCGGCTCAGCGAGCAGTTCCCGGATGCCCGCATCATCTACACCTGGAATGCCCCCGAGAACCGGTACCTGCTGACGGTCAACAAGCAGCTTGGGTTCCAGACGGCAGGGGTGACGGGTATCTGGCAAAAGGAACTTCCCACCTTGCGGACCAGCACCAGCTGACGCCCGATTTGGCGGACCGGTGCTCCCTCACGTAAGCTGGGAGTACCAAAGACCGTCGGTTGTTGGAAATCCACTCTCCTGTTCATGGCTCAACTCTGCAGTTGTGCGCCGGAGGCCACAGTAGGTTTCCGGACGAAGGACCCTCAACGCAGGGCGGCCGGCGCAGGTGAACGAAGCAAAGCTCCACGGCTCAGCCGTGTTGAGCCAAGCCCCGTGCATCTGCGCGGGGCGTTTTTAGTTTTAGCTCTCTTGAGCGGGGACCGTCGAATACCGGCACTATCCCCGGAAGGAGGGTTATGGCAACGCCTACCAAGGTTTCAGCAGTAGCTGAGATCACTAACGATTTCAAGGAATCGAACGCCGCTGTCCTGACCGAATACCGCGGGCTCACCGTTGCACAGCTCAAGCAGCTGCGTGTTTCTCTCGGCCAGGACACCAAGTTCGCGGTCGTCAAGAACACCCTGACCGCCATTGCAGCCAAGGAAGCCGGCGTCGAAGCATTCGACGGCCAGCTTGCCGGCCCCACTGCAATCGCGTTCATCAAGGGTGACGCAGTTGCCGCTGCCAAGAGCCTGACGGATTTTGCCAAGGCCAACAAGCAGCTGGTCATCAAGACCGGTTACTTCGAGGGCAAGGCATTGGACGCCACCGAGGTTGCAGCCCTGGCTGCCCTCGAGTCCCGTGAGCTGCAGCTCGCCAAGGTTGCGGGCGTCCTCAAGGCACCCGCCGCCGCAGCTGCACGCATCATCGACGCACTGCGCCTCAAGCTTGAAGAAGAGAACGGTGCACCGGCAGCTGCCGAAGCGCCTGCCGCTGAAGAATCTGCTGACTCTTCAGCTGAAGCAGTAGCCGAGGCACCCGCCGAAGCTGCCGCTGCCGAAGAGAACTAATTCTCTTTACCCCACCAGACTCCGGTGTCAGGCCCGGCTCCGCGCCGCTCGGACACCACAACAGGAAGGACGCCAACCATGGCGAAGCTCAGCAACGAAGAGCTCATTGAAGCTTTCAAGGAACTGACCATCATCGAGCTCTCCGAGTTCGTCAAGCTCTTCGAAGAGACCTTCGAAGTTACCGCCGCTGCTGTTGCAGTTGCCGGCCCCGCCGGTGGCGGAGCTGCTGAAGAGGTTGAAGAGAAGACCGACTTCGACGTCATCCTCGAATCTGCCGGTGACAAGAAGATCGCCGTCATCAAGGAAGTTCGCGCCATCACCTCCCTCGGCCTCAAGGAAGCCAAGGACCTGGTTGACAGCGCCCCCAAGGCTGTTCTCGAAGGCGCCAACAAGGAAGCTGCCGAGAAGGCCAAGGAGCAGCTCGAGGCTGCAGGCGCCACCGTTACCCTCAAGTAACAACGCCTTTTCCTCGGGAAACCCCGCCCCACTGCGAGCCAGTTGGGCGGGGTTTCCTGCTTTAAGCGGGGCCGAAGGGTCAGCCGGGATCTGAGATGTCGGCGACTACGGCATCCAGGGCTGCGGTCAGCGAGTCGGCGTCAACGAACGCACTGTAGCCGTGGGCTCCGGCGCCCATGGAGATCCTGCGCCCGGTGATCGTGGCGTCGGCATAGACAGGCCATGCCGTGGTGCTGCCCAGCGGCGTGATGGTGCCACGCTCGTAGCCGGTCACTTCCAGGGCAACGTCTGCCGGTGGCAGCGAGAGCTTGTTGACGCCCAGCAGGGACCGGAGTTTCGGCCAGGAAATCTGCCGGTCGCCCGGAACCAGCGCGAACAGGAATGAACCGTCCTTGTGCTTGACCACCAGTGACTTCACAATGTCGGCCGGCGGGATGCCCAGGATATCGGCCGCTTCCGCGAGGCTGCGTGCCTGCGGACGTTCCACGACGTCAACGTGCAGGCCGCGCGCGGCGACGTCGGCCAGGAAACGTTCCCGCCCGACGCCGTCCGTTCCGTTTGCGGTCAGGCCCGCCATTAGTCGCGGTAGAGCAGGAGCGCTTCGCCCTGCCCCCCTCCGCCGCACAGTGCCACCGCGGCCTTGCCTGTACCGCGGCGCTTCAGCTCATGGGCGGCGTGCGCGGCCAGCCGCGCCCCGGAAGCCCCGATCGGATGTCCCAGGGCGATCGCCCCGCCATGGATGTTGCACTTTTCCAGGGGGTAGTCCAAATCCTTGAGCGACTGCACGGCAACGGAACCGAAGGCCTCGTTGATCTCGATGAAGTCCAGGTCGGCCGTGCCCCAGCCGGCTTTGCCGAGGGCATTCATGATCGCGTGCGAAGGCTGTGAATGCAGGGAGTTGTCCGGTCCGGCAACCTGGCCCGGCTTCCCGACGACGGCCAGGTACTCCAGGCCGTGTTCGTCGGCGTAGGCGCGGGAAGCGAGCACCAGTGCGGTGGCGCCGTCGGACAGGGGAGAAGAGTTGCCGGCCGTGATGGTTCCGTCCGTAACGAATGCGGCGCGCAGCCCGGCGAGCGACTCCACGGAGGTGTTGGGGCGCACGCCCTCGTCGGTGTCCACCACCAGTGGATCGCCCTTCCGCTGCTTCACGCTGACCGGGGCGATTTCGCCGTCGAACGTTCCGTTCTTTGCCGCGAGGGCCGCGCGTTGGTGGGACTGTGCGGCCACGTTGTCCTGGGAGGTCCGGTCGATGCCCAGGGTGAGGTTGCGCGTCTCGGTGGACAACCCCATGGACTCGCCGTCGAAGGCGTCGGTCAAACCGTCGTGGGCGGCTGCGTCCAGTGCCTGGATGGAGCCGTAGGTCCATCCCTGGCGGGACCCGGGGAGCAGGTGCGGTGCCCGGCTCATGGATTCCTGGCCGCCGGCCACCACCACGGCTGCTTCGCCGGCCCGGATCATGCGGGCGGCGTCGATCACGGCGGTGAGCCCGGAGAGGCATACCTTATTGACCGTCACGGCGGGGACGTTCCAGCCGATCCCGGCGCCGATGGAGCTTTGCCGCGCAGGGTTTTGGCCGGCACCCGCCTGCAGTACCTGGCCCATGATCACGGCTTCCACGTCGGCTGCATCAATGCCGCTGGCCGCCAAGGCAGCCCTGATGGCGTGGGCGCCGAGGTCCACCGCCGTCAGGCTGGACAGTTGGCCGTTGATGCGGCCCTGCGGGGTCCGCGCTGCTGCAAGGATGACAACGTCACTGTTGTCAGGAGAGTTGCCCATGGTCATCACTTTCAATCCGGTTCAGGTGTAAGCCACCAAGGCTATCGTGAGCCTGGTCACCCATATACTCAAACGCCGAATCGTCTGTGTGCATTCCGGCGTCCCGGTTGCGGCAGGAATCCTCCCCTCCGGGCGGGAGGCCGCGGCAGGCGGGGGAGAGGTCCCCATCCCGGCATTGTGCACGACGGCGGCGGCTTGCGTAGGGTGGTGGGCGAGGCTTTCCAGGGGGACACCGGTTCCGGGGCCGTGACGGACGGAGCGAGAACATGAAGACGACATTTGCCGCAGCAGCCCTTGCCGCCGTTGCCGCGCTCACCGGCTGCTCGGTATCGACACCGTCGCCGGCGGACTCAACTCAGCCGTCCGCTTCGCCCTCGGTCCGGTCCAGCGATGGCAGCACGCCCCGTGCGTCAGCAACGTCAACAGGCGCCGGCAACGCGGCTGCGGGTACCAAGGAAGCCTGTGAGCTCTTCAACACATTGTTCGCGGACTATGCTGCCGTTTCCCCCACCGATGCAAAAGGCTACGAGGACGTCTACCTGAAGGCCCAAGATGCCAAAGCCACGGTTTCCGGCGACCTTGAGGGACTCTTCGCCTCGCTCAGCCTGCTTGCGATCGACCACTCGGCTGCCGCTGAGTCCGGCGGCACGCCCGCCCAGGAGTCCAAGGACGCCGTGCGTGACGCCGTCTTCGCCAACTCGGGAACCTGCACGGCGGAAGGCGTCACGCTGCGCCTGTAGGGTGCCCGGTGCACAGCGTGAAACAGGTGCTTGCAATCCGGCCGGATGTGGGGTAGACACGTAGGTTGTTTTGCCGTATCGTAGATATTTGCGTCTTCCCTGTTTACCTTCAGCCTTCATATAGCGGTGGGCTTTGCCTGGCAGCTGGCAATAAACGTGCCGTGACAACGTCACAGCATCGTCAGCGCGGGTCCCGGGTCATATAGCGGAACCGGATGGTAGCGCTGCGGAGTCACTCCGCAGGGTGCACAGCGGGGGAGATCTGAAAACGCCTGAAGGTCTGTGGAAGGATCCCTCTTGGTCGCCTCGAGCACCTCTAATAACGAAACCGCTAACACCGCCGACAGCACTGATGGTGCCACTCGCCGGCTCTCATTCGCAAAGATTCACGAACCTCTTGACGTTCCGAATCTGCTTGCCCTGCAGACAGACAGCTTCGACTGGCTGGTCGGCAATGAGCGCTGGCAGGCACGCGTGGCAAAGGCTGTCGAAGAAAACGATCTCAGCGTCGCCACCACGTCCGGCCTGTCGGACATCTTTGAAGAGATCTCCCCGATTGAGGACTTCCAGGGCACCATGTCCCTGAGCTTCTCCGATCCGGAGTTCGCTGACCCCAAGTACACAATGGCCGAGTGTAAGGACCGGGACGCAACGTACTCGGCTCCGCTGTACGTGAAGGCCGAGTTCATGAACAACAACACGGGCGAAATCAAGCAGCAGACCGTGTTCATGGGCGACTTCCCGCTGATGACCGAGAAGGGTACCTTCGTGGTCAACGGCACCGAGCGTGTCGTCGTCTCACAGCTGGTCCGTTCGCCGGGCGCCTACTTCGAGCGCGCCGCTGACAAGACCAGCGACAAGGACATCTTCACCGCCAAGATCATCCCGTCCCGCGGTGCCTGGTTCGAGCTCGAGATCGACAAGCGCGACCAGGTAGGTGTCCGCCTCGACCGCAAGCGCAAGCAGTCCGTCACCGTCCTGCTGAAGGCCCTCGGCTGGACCGAAGGCCAGATCCTCGAAGAGTTCGGCCAGTACGACTCCATGCGGGCAACCCTGGAGAAGGACGCCACCGAGACCCGCGAAGACGCCCTGCTGGACATCTACCGCAAGCTGCGTCCGGGCGAGCCGCCCACCGTCGAGGCTGCCCAGTCCCTGCTGGACAACCTGTACTTCAACTCCAAGCGCTACGATCTGGCCAAGGTTGGCCGCTACAAGATCAACCGCAAGCTCGGCATCGACCGCTCCCTTGGCGACAAGGAAGCCTCGGTCCTGCACGTTGAAGACATCGTTGCCATGATCAAGTTCCTCGTCGCGCTGCACGCCGGCGAGAAGACCATCAAGGGCACCCGCGATGGCCAGGAAGTGGACCTGCGCGTCGAAATCGACGATATCGACCACTTCGGCAACCGCCGCATCCGCGCCGTCGGCGAGCTTATCGAGAACCAGGTCCGCACCGGCCTGTCCCGCATGGAGCGCGTCGTCCGCGAGCGTATGACCACCCAGGATGTCGAGGCCATCACGCCGCAGACCCTGATCAACATCCGCCCTGTGGTTGCAGCCATCAAGGAGTTCTTCGGAACGTCCCAGCTGTCCCAGTTCATGGACCAGAACAACCCGCTCTCGGGCCTGACCCACAAGCGCCGCCTGTCCGCGCTTGGCCCGGGTGGTCTGTCCCGTGACCGTGCCGGCATGGAAGTCCGTGACGTGCACCCGTCCCACTACGGACGTATGTGCCCCATCGAAACTCCTGAAGGCCCGAACATCGGCCTGATCGGTTCGCTGGCGTCCTACGGCCGGATCAACCCGTTCGGTTTCATCGAAACCCCGTACCGGCTGGTCAAGGACGGCGTCGTGTCCGACGACGTCCAGTACCTGACGGCCGACGACGAGGCCGAGGTGCTGATCGCGCAGGCCAACGCCCCGCTGGACGAGAACAACAAGTTCGCCGAGGACACTGTCCTGGTCCGTGCCCGTGGTGGTGGAGGCGAGCCCGTCCTGGTTCCCGCCGCCGACGTCGAGTTCATGGACGTCTCCCCGCGCCAGATGGTGTCCGTGGCAACCGCCCTGATTCCGTTCCTGGAGCACGACGACGCCAACCGTGCACTCATGGGTGCCAACATGCAGCGCCAGGCCGTGCCGCTGGTCCGTTCCGAGGCCCCGTTCGTGGGTACCGGCATGGAACGCGCCGCCGCCGTCGACGCAGGTGACGTTGTCATCGCCAAGAAGGCCGGTGTGGTCACCGAGGTTTCCGCCGAGCTCGTCATCATGCTCAACGACGACGGCACCGAGACTAACTACCGCATCAACAAGTTCGCCCGCTCCAACCAGGGCAACTGCTACAACCACCGCGTCCTGGTGAACGAAGGCCAGCGCCTGGAAGTCGGCGGCATCATCGCTGACGGCCCGGCAACGGACCAGGGTGAACTTGCGCTCGGCAAGAACCTGCTCGTGGCATTCATGTCCTGGGAAGGCCACAACTTCGAGGACGCCATCATCCTCTCGCAGCGCATCGTTGCCGAGGACGTCCTTTCCTCCATCCACATCGAGGAGCACGAGATCGATGCCCGCGACACCAAGCTTGGTGCCGAGGAGATCACCCGTGACATCCCCAACGTGTCCGAGGAAGTCCTGGCCGGCCTGGACGAGCGCGGCATCATCCACATCGGTGCCGAGGTTGAAGCAGGCGACATCCTGGTCGGTAAGGTCACCCCGAAGGGTGAAACCGAACTGACCCCGGAAGAGCGCCTGCTGCGCGCCATCTTCGGTGAGAAGTCACGCGAAGTGCGCGACACCTCCCTGAAGGTGCCGCACGGCGAGTCCGGCACCGTCATCGGCGTCCGCGTCTTCGACCGCGACAACGACGACGAGCTGCCCCCGGGCGTGAACCAGCTGGTCCGCGTCTACGTGGCCGCCAAGCGCAAGATCACCGACGGCGACAAGCTCGCCGGCCGCCACGGCAACAAGGGCGTTATCTCCAAGATCCTCCCGGTCGAGGACATGCCCTTCCTTGCCGACGGCACCCCCGTTGACATCGTCCTGAACCCGCTGGGTGTTCCGGGCCGCATGAACGTGGGCCAGGTGCTCGAAACGCACCTCGGCTGGGTTGCCAAGACCGGCTGGAAGATTGAAGGCGAGCCCGAGTGGGTCAAGCAGCTGCCGAACCTGCCGCGCGAGAGTGGCCCCACCACTGTTGCCACGCCGGTGTTCGACGGTGCCCGCGAGGAGGAAATTACGGGCCTGCTGGATTCCACCAACGTGACCCGTGACGGTGACCGCCTGATCAACTCCTCGGGCAAGACCCGCCTGTTTGACGGCCGCTCCGGCGAACCGTTCCCGGATCCGATCTCGGTCGGCTACATGTACATCCTGAAGCTCCACCACCTGGTGGACGACAAGATCCACGCGCGCTCCACCGGCCCGTACTCCATGATCACGCAGCAGCCGCTGGGTGGTAAGGCACAGTTCGGTGGCCAGCGCTTCGGTGAAATGGAAGTGTGGGCGCTCGAAGCTTATGGCGCCGCCTACACGCTCCAGGAGCTCCTCACGATCAAGTCGGATGACATCCACGGCCGCGTGAAGGTCTACGAAGCGATCGTCAAGGGCGAGAACATCCCCGAACCGGGTGTTCCCGAATCCTTCAAGGTCTTGATCAAGGAAATGCAGTCGCTGTGCCTGAACGTGGAAGTGCTTTCCACGGACGGAACCACAATTGAAATGCGTGACTCTGATGACGCAGTCTTCACGGCTGCGGAAGAACTGGGCATCGATCTGTCTCGCGCAGAGCCCAGCTCCGTAGAAGAGGTCTAGCAGGAGGCTGACGACGGCGGGTGACCACCCGCCGTCGTACGCCCCCTCCCTCCTCCCGCACCCAGGGCGCCCGGTGGTTGAGCTGTCGAAACCCCGGCGCCGTCAAGACTTCAGAATTTAGAGAACAAGAGAGAACAGGGACCATATGTCCAGCGAATCCTCCTTCGGCCTCATGCAGATCGGCCTCGCCACCGCGGAAGACATCCGCGGCTGGTCGTACGGCGAGGTTAAGAAGCCGGAAACCATCAACTACCGCACGCTCAAGCCCGAGAAGGACGGCCTCTTCTGCGAGAAGATCTTCGGCCCGTCCCGGGACTGGGAGTGCTACTGCGGCAAGTACAAGCGCGTGCGCTTCAAGGGCATCATCTGTGAGCGCTGTGGCGTCGAAGTCACCCGCGCCAAGGTCCGCCGTGAGCGCATGGGCCACATCGAGCTGGCCGCTCCCGTCACGCACATCTGGTACTTCAAGGGTGTTCCGTCCCGCCTGGGCTACCTCCTTGACCTGGCTCCGAAGGACCTCGAAAAGGTCATCTACTTCGCCGCCTACATGATCACCAGCGTCGACGAGGCCGCCCGCCACGAGGAACTGCCCAACCTGCAGGTTGAGCACGACATCGAGAAGAAGCAGCTGATCGACAACCGCGACGCCGACATCGCGGCGATCGCCCGCGACCTCGAAGGCGAAATCGCACGCCTCGAGGGCGAAGGCGCCAAGGCAGCTGACAAGAAGAAGGCCCGCGACTCCGCCGACCGCCAGATGGCCAACGTGCGCAAGCGCGCCGACGCCGACATCGAGCGCCTCGAGCAGGTCTGGGACCGCTTCAAGAACCTCAAGGTCGCGGACCTCGAAGGTGACGAAGGCCTGTACCGCGAACTGCGCGACCGCTACGGCATGTACTTCGAAGGCTCCATGGGTGCCGAGGCCATCAAGAAGCGTCTTGAGAACTTCGACATGCAGGCTGAGTCCGACCTGCTGCGCGACATCATCGCCAACGGCAAGGGCCAGCGCAAGACCCGCGCCCTCAAGCGCCTGAAGGTGGTCAACGCGTTCCTGACCACCAACAACAGCCCGCTCGGCATGGTGCTCGACGCCGTCCCGGTGATCCCGCCGGAACTGCGCCCGATGGTCCAGCTGGACGGTGGCCGCTTCGCGACCTCTGACCTGAACGACCTCTACCGCCGCGTGATCAACCGGAACAACCGCCTCAAGCGCCTGCTTGACCTTGGTGCTCCGGAGATCATCGTCAACAACGAGAAGCGCATGCTTCAGGAAGCTGTTGACAGCCTCTTCGACAACGGCCGCCGCGGCCGTCCGGTCACCGGACCGGGCAACCGTCCGCTGAAGTCCTTGAGCGACATGCTCAAGGGCAAGCAGGGCCGTTTCCGCCAGAACCTCCTCGGCAAGCGCGTCGACTACTCCGGCCGTTCGGTCATCGTCGTCGGCCCGCAGCTGAAGCTGCACCAGTGCGGCCTGCCCAAGCAGATGGCCCTGGAGCTCTTCAAGCCGTTCGTGATGAAGCGCCTGGTTGACCTCAACCACGCCCAGAACATCAAGTCGGCCAAGCGGATGGTGGAGCGCTACCGCCCGCAGGTCTGGGACGTTCTCGAAGAGATCATCACCGAACACCCGGTGCTGCTCAACCGTGCACCTACCCTGCACCGCCTGGGCATCCAGGCGTTCGAGCCGCAGCTTGTTGAAGGCAAGGCAATCCAGCTGCACCCGCTGGTTTGTGGCGCGTTCAACGCAGACTTCGACGGTGACCAGATGGCAGTCCACCTGCCGCTGAGCCCCGAGGCGCAGGCTGAGGCCCGCATCCTGATGCTGTCCTCGAACAACATCCTGAAGCCCTCCGACGGACGCCCGGTCACCCTGCCCTCGCAGGATATGATCATCGGCCTCTACCACCTGACCACCAAGCGCAAGGGTTCAGCCGGTGAAGGCCGCATCTTCGGTTCGGTTTCGGAAGCCATCATGGCGTTCGACGCCCGCGAGCTGCACCTGAACTCGCAGGTCAAGATCCGGCTCGAAGGCTTCGTGCCCTACGCCGGCTGGGAAGCTCCGGAAGGCTGGGAGCAGGGTCAGCCCGCTCTCGTCCAGACCTCCCTGGGCCAGGTCCTCTTCAACGAGACCCTGCCCGAGGACTACCCCTGGGTCGAGGCTGTTGCCGACAAGGGCGAGCTGTCCCGGATCGTCAACGACCTCGCCGAGCGCTACCCGAAGGTCGTCACCGCGGCAACGCTGGACAACCTGAAGGACGCCGGTTTCTACTGGGCCACCCGCTCAGGCGTCACGGTTGCCATCTCCGACATCGAGGTCCCGGCTGCCAAGCCGGAAATCCTTGCCGGTTACGAGGAACGGGCCGCCAAGATCCAGGGCCAGTACGACAAGGGCCTGATCGACGACGACGAGCGTCGCCAGGAACTGATCGAGATCTGGAACAAGGCCACCAACGACATCGCCTCGGTGATGCGCGAGAGCCTCTCACCGATGAACACCATCAACCGCATGGTGTCCTCCGGTGCACGTGGTAACTGGATGCAGGTCCGCCAGATCGCGGGTATCCGTGGCCTGGTGGCCAACCCGAAGGGTGAGATCATCCCGCGCCCCATCAAGTCCTCCTACCGTGAGGGCCTGTCGGTGCTGGAATATTTCATCGCCACGCACGGTGCCCGTAAGGGCCTGGCCGATACCGCCCTGCGTACCGCCAACTCGGGTTACCTGACCCGTCGCCTGGTGGACGTCTCGCAGGATGTCATCGTCCGTGAAGAAGACTGCGGCACCGAGCGCGGCTTGGTCACGCCCATCGCCGTCGCCGATTCCAACGGTGAGCTCGTCCTGGACGAGAACGTCGAGAACAGCGCCTACGCCCGTACGCTGGCCGTCGACGTCGTGGACTCCGAGGGCAATGTCCTCGCAGCCGCCGGCACCGACTGCGGCGACGTCGTCATCGCGGAACTCTTCAAGGCAGGCATCACCGAGGTCAAGGTCCGCTCGGTCCTCACCTGTGAGTCCAGCGTCGGCACCTGCGCCCTGTGCTACGGCCGTTCGCTGGCCACCGGCAAGACTGTGGACATCGGCGAGGCCGTGGGCATCATTGCCGCACAGTCCATCGGTGAACCCGGTACCCAGCTGACCATGCGTACGTTCCACACCGGTGGTGCAGTTTCCGCCGGCGGTGGCGACGACATCACCCAGGGTCTGCCCCGTATCCAGGAGCTCTTCGAAGCCCGTACTCCGAAGGGTGTCGCGCCGATTGCCGAAGCAGCCGGCCGCATCACCATCGAAGAGTCCGAGCGCCAGATGCGCCTGGTCATCACCCCGGATGACGGAACGGAAGAGATCGCTTACCCGGTCCTGCGCCGTTCACGCCTGCTCATCGAAGACGGTGACCACGTCACCGTTGGCCAGAAGCTGATCAACGGTCCCGTGGACCCCAAGCAGGTCCTGCGCATCATGGGTCCGCGTGCCGCCCAGAAGTTCCTGGTGGACGAGGTCCAGGGCGTCTACCGCAGCCAGGGCATCGGTATCCACGACAAGCACGTCGAGGTTATCGTCCGCCAGATGCTGCGGCGCGTCACGGTCATCGAGTCCGGTGAATCGGACTTGCTGCCCGGCGAGCTCGCCGAGCGGAGCCGGTTCGAGGAGGCCAACCGCCGCGTTGTGTCCGAGGGTAAGACTCCGGCTTCCGGACGTCCTGAGCTCATGGGCATCACCAAGGCGTCGCTGGCCACCGAGTCCTGGCTCTCGGCCGCTTCCTTCCAGGAGACCACCCGCGTCCTGACGCAGGCGGCCATGGAAGGCAAGAGCGATCCGCTGCTTGGCCTGAAGGAGAACGTCATCATCGGTAAGCTGATCCCCGCCGGCACGGGCCTCCCGCGCTACACGGAGGTCACGGTCGAGCCTACTGAAGAAGCGAAGGCCAACCTGTTCACCGGCCCCAGCGCATTCAGCGATTTCTCGTACGACACCCTGGGCGGTGACGGAGCTCCCGAGTTCCACGCCATCCCGCTGGATGACTACGACCTCGGCAACGACTTCCGCTAACCAGCAGAAGCCGGCTTAGCCGAAAGGGATGGTCCCGCACCGCACGGTGGGGGACCATCCCCCTTTAACCCGTCGATTAAGGCCTGGACACTGTCCGTGGTAGACTGGTTACCAATTGTTATTGTGGCAGTGGATGAGTGCGCCGGTATCAGCTGAAAGGCTGGACCAGAGCGACGTTTCCGGTTTGCAGGGTTCTTGTGCAACGTATGCCACATTTTTGCATGCCTAGGGACTGATGGGATCGCAAGCTCCTTCCCGGTATGCGATCCGACTATTAAAGGCTTCGCCTTCGCCGCCATGAAGATCCTCTTCAGGGCTCGGGCGGCGGGGCAACGCAACAAGAGAGTGGCCGGAAACAGCCACTCCGGATAAAACGGAGAACACGAGAGTGCCTACGATTAACCAGCTGGTCCGCAAGGGCCGCACGCCTAAGGTCTCAAAGACCAAGGCTCCCGCGCTTAAGGGCAGCCCCATGCGCCGCGGTGTTTGCACCCGCGTTTACACCACCACCCCGAAGAAGCCGAACTCGGCTCTGCGTAAGGTGGCGCGTGTTCGCCTCAATGGCGGCGTGGAAGTCACCGCCTACATCCCCGGTGTTGGCCACAACCTGCAGGAGCACTCCATTGTGCTCGTCCGCGGTGGTCGTGTTAAGGACCTCCCCGGTGTCCGCTACAAGATCGTCCGTGGCGCCCTTGATACCCAGGGCGTGAAGAACCGTAAGCAGGCCCGCAGCCGCTACGGCGCAAAGATGGAGAAGAAGTAATATGCCTCGCAAGGGTCCGGCCCCCAAGCGGCCGCTCGTTTCGGATCCGGTTTACGGCTCCCCGCTGGTAACCCAGCTCATCAACAAGGTGCTTGTTGACGGCAAGAAGTCCACTGCAGAGCGCATCGTCTACGGTGCCCTCGAAGGCGCGCGCGCCAAGTCCGGTGGCGACCCCGTCGCAGCGCTGAAGAAGGCCATGGACAACGTCAAGCCTTCGCTTGAAGTTCGCTCCCGCCGCGTCGGTGGCGCCACCTACCAGGTCCCGGTTGAGGTCAAGCCGGGCCGCTCCACCGCACTCGCCCTGCGCTGGCTGGTTGGCTACTCCAAGGCCCGCCGCGAAAAGACGATGACCGAGCGCCTCCAGAACGAAATCCTGGATGCGTCCAACGGTCTCGGTGCCGCTGTGAAGCGTCGCGAAGACACCCACAAGATGGCCGAGTCCAACAAGGCCTTCGCACACTACCGCTGGTAATACTCCCCGGGCGCCGCCGGCTCAACAGAGCCGGCGGCGAACGTGTAGTCCATCCCAAAAGGAGACCCCGTGGCACAGGACGTGCTTACCGACCTTAGTAAGGTCCGCAACATCGGCATCATGGCCCACATTGATGCCGGCAAGACCACCACAACCGAGCGCATCCTGTTCTACACGGGTGTGAACCACAAGATCGGCGAAACGCACGACGGCGCTTCGACCACTGACTGGATGGAACAGGAAAAGGAACGCGGCATCACCATCACGTCTGCCGCCGTGACCTGCTTCTGGGAGAACAACCAGATCAACATCATCGACACCCCCGGCCACGTTGACTTCACGGTTGAGGTTGAGCGCTCCCTGCGCGTCCTCGACGGTGCAGTTGCCGTCTTTGATGGCAAGGAAGGCGTTGAGCCGCAGTCGGAAACCGTTTGGCGCCAGGCTGACAAGTACAACGTTCCGCGTATTTGCTTCGTCAACAAGATGGACAAGCTCGGTGCTGACTTCTACTTCACCGTAGACACCATCATCAGCCGCCTCGGTGCCAAGCCGCTGGTCATGCAGCTGCCCATCGGTGCCGAGAACGACTTCATCGGCGTCGTCGACCTGCTTTACATGCGTGCCCTGGTTTGGCCGGGCGACGCCAAGGGCGACGTGACCATGGGTGCCAAGTACGAAATCCGCGAGATCCCTGCCGACCTGCAGGAAAAGGCTGAAGAGTACCGCGCGAACCTCGTTGAGACGGTCGCCGAGTCCTCTGAGGAACTCATGGAGAAGTACCTCGAGGGCGAAGAGATCTCGATCGACGAGCTCAAGGCCGGCATCCGCAAGATGACCATCAACTCCGAGCTGTACCCGATCTTCTGTGGCTCCGCCTTCAAGAACCGCGGCGTCCAGCCGATGCTCGATGCCGTGGTGGACTACCTGCCGAACCCGCTCGACGTCCCCCCGATGGTCGGCCACGATCCTCGCGACGAAGAGAAGGAACTGACCCGCAAGCCTTCCTCGGAAGAGCCCTTCTCGGCTCTGGCCTTCAAGATTGCGGCCCACCCCTTCTTCGGCCAGCTCACCTTCATCCGCGTGTACTCCGGTCACGTGGAAGCAGGCGCCCAGGTGGTCAACTCCACCAAGGGCAAGAAGGAGCGCATCGGCAAGCTGTTCCAGATGCACGCTAACAAGGAAATGCCCGTCGAGGGTGCTACCGCCGGCCACATCTATGCAGCCATCGGTCTGAAGGACACCACCACGGGCGACACCCTGTGCGATGCCAACAACCAGATCGTGCTCGAGTCCATGAGCTTCCCGGAGCCCGTGATCTCGGTTGCCATCGAGCCGAACACCAAGGGTGACCAGGAGAAGCTCTCCACGGCCATCCAGAAGCTCTCCGCTGAGGACCCCACCTTCCAGGTGTCCCTCAACGAAGACACCGGCCAGACCATCATCGCCGGCATGGGCGAGCTCCACCTGGACATCCTGGTGGACCGCATGCGCCGCGAATTCAAGGTCGAGGCCAACGTGGGCAAGCCCCAGGTTGCTTACCGCGAAACCATCAAGCGCGCCGTCGAACGCCACGACTACACGCACAAGAAGCAGACCGGTGGTTCGGGCCAGTTCGCAAAGATCCAGATCGCGATCGAGCCGCTGGACACCGCCGAGGGCGAGCTGTACGAGTTTGAGAACAAGGTCACCGGTGGCCGCGTTCCCCGCGAGTACATCCCGTCCGTTGACGCGGGCATCCAGGATGCGCTGAACGACGGCGTCCTGGCCGGCTACCCGGTTGTCGGCATCAAGGCCACGCTGATTGACGGCGCGTACCACGATGTTGACTCTTCGGAAATGGCGTTCAAGATCGCCGGCCGCATGGCTTTCAAGGAAGCTGCGCGCAAGGCGAACCCGGTTCTGCTTGAACCGCTGATGGATGTCGAGGTCCGCACCCCTGAGGAATACATGGGTGAAGTTATCGGTGACCTCAACTCCCGCCGTGGCCAGATGCAGTCCATGGAAGATGCACAGGGCGTCAAGGTCATCCGTGCGCACGTTCCGCTGTCCGGCATGTTCGGCTACATCGGTGACCTGCGCTCGAAGACCCAGGGCCGTGCTGTGTACTCCATGACGTTCAACAGCTACGCCGAGGTCCCGAAGGCAGTTGCCGACGAGATCATCCAGAAGACCCGCGGCGAGTAGTCCTTCGGACTTTTCGCAGCGAAAAACTCGGGTGCGCTTGCCGGTTACGGAAAGCACAGCCGGTGCAGGTGGCCGGGGCACGGTCGGATTCGTCCGGTCAAGCCGGTTCCCGGCCATCTGCACGAACAGGCTCTAGGGACTAGTATTAGTTCCTGAATCTGCAATTTCACCAATCCAAAGCCCCCCAAGTAGACTTACCTGAGTTTCTGCCGCGACAAGAGCGGCAGGAGGGTATGTCATTTGAAAACGTTCTAGGAGGAACCTGTGGCAAAGGCAAAGTTCGAGCGGACTAAGCCGCACGTCAACATCGGCACCATTGGTCACGTTGACCACGGTAAGACGACGCTGACGGCCGCCATTTCCAAGGTGCTGTACGACAAGTACCCGACTCTCAACGAGAAGCGTGACTTCGCGTCGATCGACTCTGCACCCGAAGAGCGTCAGCGCGGTATTACCATCAACATCTCCCACGTGGAGTACCAGACCGAGAAGCGTCACTACGCACACGTTGACGCCCCCGGCCACGCTGACTACATCAAGAACATGATCACCGGTGCTGCCCAGATGGACGGCGCAATCCTCGTGGTTGCCGCCACCGACGGCCCGATGGCTCAGACCCGCGAGCACGTTCTGCTGGCCCGCCAGGTTGGTGTTCCCTACCTGCTGGTCGCGCTGAACAAGGCCGACATGGTTGACGACGAAGAGCTCCTCGACCTCGTCGAAATGGAAGTTCGCGAGCTCCTGAGCTCGCAGGGCTTCGATGGCGACAACGCTCCGGTTGTCCGCGTCTCCGGCCTGAAGGCCCTGGAAGGCGACCCCGAGTGGGTCAAGTCCGTTGAGGACCTGATGGCTGCAGTCGACGAGTCCGTTCCGGACCCCGTACGTGACCGCGACAAGCCGTTCCTGATGCCGATCGAAGACGTCTTCACCATCACCGGTCGTGGCACCGTTGTTACGGGCCGCGCCGAGCGTGGAACCCTCGCCATCAACTCCGAGGTCGAGATCGTCGGCATCCGCCCGGTCCAGAAGACCACGGTTACCGGTATCGAGATGTTCCACAAGCAGCTCGACGAAGCATGGGCCGGCGAGAACTGTGGCCTCCTGCTCCGCGGTCTGAAGCGCGACGATGTCGAGCGTGGCCAGGTTGTCGTCAAGCCGGGTTCCATCACCCCGCACACCGACTTCGAGGCCAACGTCTACATCCTCTCCAAGGACGAAGGCGGACGTCACAACCCGTTCTACTCCAACTACCGCCCGCAGTTCTACTTCCGCACCACGGACGTAACCGGCGTTATCACCCTGCCCGAGGGCACGGAAATGGTTATGCCCGGCGACAACACTGAGATGACCGTTGCGCTCATCCAGCCCATCGCAATGGAAGAGGGCCTCGGCTTCGCAATCCGTGAAGGCGGCCGCACCGTTGGTTCGGGACGTGTCACCAAGATCATCAAGTAGTTTCTGCTGATCACGGACCATCCGAATCCTTGATTCGGTAATCCACAGGAAACCCCGCTGCCCAGTGCAGCGGGGTTTTCTTTTGCTACCATTTATCCAGTCGTTTGATAAATAAATGGGGACCGTTGTCTTATGGAAGAAGGCCCGACATGAGGGACGAGTCGTATGCCGCAGGCTACCGCGCCGGTCATCTGCAGGGGTGGCTGGACGCCATGGCTCAAGTAGACCAAATGCGACGTCCGGCCAGTGCGGACCAACCCGCGGCGCAGGAAGTGAACCCGGCGCGGGTCTCTGTGGACGCGGCTCCTCCTGTGCTTCCGCCAGTTGCCGGAACGCTCGCCGCGGCAGCCGCTTTCGGGCAGCCCGCACCGGCATCCTCCGCACTGACCCGGCAGGCCGACGCCGACCGGTTGGGAATCGTCTCCGGCCCCGGACGGGCGGTACCGCCGCGGCCCCCCGCGCCAGTCCCATCGGGTGCCCGTGCCGTGCCGCGTGCCGTCACGCCGGCCGAGCGCCAGGCGCGCCGGGAACGCCGGGACCGGCAAAACATCAACATCACGCTCTACGTCGCAAGCATGCTCCTGGTGGCGGCTGCGGCACTCTTCGTCGGGAGCAGTTTGCCCCCGATGCTGCGCTTCGCCGGTGTTGGAGCCGTCACCGCAACGTTCTACTGTCTGGGCTTCGGGCTGCATGCAAAGATCGCCCGGTTGAGGCCGGCCGCCGTTGCCTTCACCGGCACCGGGCTGGCGCTGGTGCCGGTTTCGGGCCTGGCACTGTACAACTTTGCCTGGCACAACGGGCCGGCCACCTGGTTGCTGACGTCCCTGCTGGGGACCGCTGCCTATGTGGCGGCCGCCATCAGGCTGGACAGTAAAGTCCTGACCTACCTCTCGTTGACGTTTGTGGTGTCGACGGCGTGGTCGGGGGTTGCTGTCCTCGGAGGAGCACTCGTTTGTTATTTCGCGGCCATGATCAGCGTGGCCGTAGCCTTCACGTTGTTGTCGCATCGGCGCCCGTCTTGGCTGCCGCCTATTTTCGCCGGGCCGCTTGCCGCACTGCACCCCTATGTGGTGCCAGGTGTCGCGGTTGCGGCCACGTTATCGCCGTTCCTGCCCGGTGGCCCGGGATTGACCAAGGCCGAGTATGCGCTGGTCGTCGGCGCCTGCGGGGCATACTTCGCCGTGTTTGCAGTGACGACGGCTGGTCTGCGGGTGGCGTATTTCAGGGCCGCGAGAGTGGCTCTGACAATCGCGGCCACGGTGGGGATCTGGCACGTGTCAGGACGCGGGACGGTCGCCCTGTTCACCCTTGCCGTTGTGGTCGGCGCCCAGGCAGTGGCAGTGGCATTCATGGGCGGACACCTTGAAGGCTGGATCACGCGGGCAGCAAGCGGGTCCGGCGGGCACCAACGGACGGTCGACGCCGGCCCGCAGGCGGGCACGGCACGCTGGCGGCGTGACGCGTTCGTCACGTTCGGCATCCAGTTCGCGGCCACGGCCGGCTACGCGCTGGCCGTCGTCGTCGCGGGCTACTTCCTGCCGGCCCGGATATCTGCAAGTCCTGTGCCACTGTGGCTTCCAGTCCTGCTGAGCCTTGTCACAGGCTTCGCGCTGGCTGCCAGGCTTCGCGGCCGCGCGGAGATCGCGCCACTCCCGGCACTGTTGCTGGCAGCCCTCGTCAGCCATCACCTCGGTGAGGGCGTGTTTGCGCTGATGCTGTTCCTGGCCTGCGTCTTTTGGGCAGTCCGGGCCTACGTGGCGGACGGGGCACTGCGGCACCGCATGGTGCTCAACGCGCGCCTGGCCTGCACGGTGCTGGCTCCTGCGCTGGCAGCAGCCCTGACCGAAGGCGCCGGGCAGAACCGGGCCGTGTGGTTCACGTTGCTGATCGCGGCGGCTGTGCAGCAACTTCTCTCTGCGGCGATGCAGCGTTTCGGAATAAGGGCCCTGGCGCCCAGCATGAGCCTGGTCGGCTTCACGCTCCTCGGCCTCGGGAGCATCGCCAGCCTCTCGTCAGTCGCGGGCCTCGGGTCCCAGGGGCTGGTGTGGGCGTCAGCGCTGATCCTGCTCACGGCTGCTCTCGTGACCGGCTTCTTGCTGACCGGCAAACCTGCGGACTGGCGCAACTGGCGGCCCGGCGCCGGAGAGGTACTGGCGCCGGTGGTGGGCGCGATGCTTGCGGCGTTCGCGTTTGGCAGGCTGACGGAGGGGGCCGGGAACGTGGTCCTCTTGCTGTTGCTGGCGTACCTGGTGGCTTCTGCGTCCAGGCTCCCGGCGCTGGGGCACAGGTGGGCTTATTGGTGGGCCGCCCGGGCGACAGGAACCGTTTTGGTGTTGACGGCGTCCTCCCAGTTGCAGCACAGCACCGGCAGCCTCGTTGTCGGAGGGGAGGCGCTGCATCCGGCCACCGTTCTCGTCGCCGCCCTCTTTGCCCAGATGTCCCTGCCGTTGGGCGCGAAGATCCTGCGACGGGCCCCGTCGGGCGTAGTTTTCGACGCTGCCGGTGTCATCGTGCTGCAGCTCGCCGCCTGTGCTGTCCTGGCGCTCCAGGCATCCGGGAGCTGGCAGCACCTTGCTGCCGTGTCCGGAGCTGCAGTTTCCGCCGCACTGACTGCCTACGTCCTGCGGACGGAGCCGGCCGCTGGAGTCTTTGCCCCTGTGTCCTTCATTGTTCTCGCGGGCCTGTCGCTCGGAAATGCCCGGGCAATGGAGGTTCTGCTGGGTGTCTTCGCGGTGTTTGCCGGCGTCATGGTGGCAGCGGTGCCCCGGCCTCGGAGCAAAGGGTGGTACTTCGTTGCCGCGCGCGTCCTGACTGCCGTCCTTGCCTTGGTGCTCAGCGACGACGTGACGGCGTCACCCACCGCTGTTTCCGTAACGTTTGCGCTCGTCCTTGCTGCCCAGCATGTCATTCGCTGGTTGATGCGTTTCCGGCTCGCTGCCGTGCCCTTCCAGCAGGCCGCCGTGTGGATCACCCTTGCAGGCCAGGCTCTGCTGCCCTTGGTGTACGCCGTGCAGCACGGGGCGTTGCGGCTTGGCCCGACCCTTGGTGCTCCGCTGCCGGGCGGTGGAACCGGGGTGGACGGCGCCGGCCGTTGGGTGTTGCTTCTAGAGCTCGGGCTGCTGGTGGTGTCGGCCGCCGTGGCCCGCAGGCTGTTCGTTGCCCGGGGTGCGCTGTACTTCGGCGTTTACGGGCTGCTCTTCGGCGTATTGTCCCTCAGCCCGGTGGTTGCTTTCCGGGACGTGGCTGCCTTCAGCTTCACCGGGACAGCCGTTGTGCTTCTGCTCCTGGGCCTTGCGGCAGCCGCCGCCGGTCCGGAGTGGCAGCGCCGCAGTGTCTCTACGGGCCCGGAGCGCCGCCTGTGGCTCGCCGCAGCAGGAACGTTCACCGCTGCGGCGTTGGCTGTGTCGCCCCAGGCTTCCCACTGGGTTCCGGGCGCTTCCGTGCTTGCCGTTGCAACGGTCCTGCTGACGGCGTCCCATGTGGAAGCGAGGCCGCTCCTCTATCCGCCGGCTGCGGCCGCCGTGCTCGGCGGAGCCTTCATGCTGGCGGCCGCCTGGCTGGGAGAATCCGAGGGCAATCGCCCGGGGGAGTGGGCACAGTACCTGCCATGGCTGGCAGGGCCAGGCGTGGCGGCAGCGGGGCTCTACGCCGTGCGCCGGGCACGGTCCAGGGCCCTAACGGATGATCCGTTCCGGCGCTGGTCCTTGGCCGGCGGCGCTTTTGCCGGCCTTCTCCTGGCAGCGCTTGCGGGCCTCTACCGTGATGGAACTTCCTGGACCGGTGTGGGCGTCCTCGTTGCCGCCGCCGCTGTTGCTGTCGCCGAAGCGACACCCCGCATGCGCCGGCCTGCAGCGGAGCTGGCGGCATTCGCGATCGTGGCTGCTGTCCAGCGGGCCGCCCTGTTCGAGTTCAGCGCGGTCCAAGGACTCCTGCCGTGGCCAGCCGATTCCCACGCGGACCCCTTCTGGGTGGCGCAGTGGTACATGCTGCTGGCCTCCGTGCTGGCTGGCCTGCGATACCTGGCGAACAGTCGCACCATCGGCCGGCGCTATGTGTGTGCCGCCGCGGCGCTGCTCAGCCTGTCAGGGGCGGGCACGGTGTTCGGGGGTGAAGCGTCACAGCAGTTGTGGGTACTGGTCTGGCTCGCCGTGCTTCTGGTCGCCGGGCTGGTCCTTGGTGACAGGCTCTTTGTCAGGTGGGGCGCCGCGGGGATTGCCGTCTGCGTCCTTTGGGCAATGCGGCAGTACACGTTTGCGCTCCTGACCGTGGTGGCCGTCGGCCTTATTGCTTTTGCGGTCTGGCGCCTCAACCGTGGCAACGCTGGTGCGGACAAGGCCGGGAACGCGCCCTGATACTGTTTCAGCACTGAAAGGAGTCCATCATGGGGTGGCTTATTTTCCTGATCATCGCGGTTGTCGTCGTCGCCGGGGCGTATTGGGCCAAAAGGTATTTCCGGCACGAGATCGATCGCGCCAAACGGATCAACAGGTCCAACAAGAACCAGTAACACCGTGCTGAGCAGATTCGCTGGTACACCGTAGTCCTTCTTTTCGGTATACCTAAATTCGCGCTATCCTCGTCTTGTAGATGCCCGCAACGATGAGGACACGTAATGGCTGCTCCCACACTGACGGCCGGACCTGTAGGCCCCAAGGCCTGGTCCCGGCTCCTGCTGCTCGGACCCGCCTTTGTGGCGGCCATCGCGTACGTGGACCCGGGCAATGTGGCCGCAAACCTGACGGCCGGGGCCAACTTTGGGTACCTGCTGGTGTGGGTGCTCGTGGCCGCCAACGCCATGGCGGTGCTGATCCAGTACCAATCCGCGAAGCTTGGTCTCGCCACCGGCATGAGCCTGCCGGAAATCCTGGGCAAGCGCCTGGGTACCCGGCGCCGCCGCGCCTACTGGGCCCAGGCAGAGCTTGTGGCCGGGGCTACGGACATGGCCGAAGTGATCGGTGGCGCTGTGGCGCTGAACCTCCTTTTCGGAGTGCCCCTGCTGGCCGGTGGATTCATCATTGGTGTTGCCTCCATGCTGTTGCTGGCCCTTCAATCGCACCGCAGCCAGAAGTCCTTCGAGATCGCCATCCTGACGCTCCTGGGCGTGATAGCGGTGGGGTTCGTCTCGGGCCTGTTCGTCAGCCCGCCTGACGCGGGCGGTGCGCTGGCCGGCCTTGTCCCGCGGTTCGAGGGGACAGACACGGTTCTGCTGGCCGCCAGCATGCTCGGGGCAACGGTCATGCCGCACGCGATCTACCTGCACTCGGCCCTGGCGCGGGACCGCCATGGCTTCTCGCCTGATCCCGGGGTCCGGTCCAGGCTCATCCGGGCAACGCGCGTTGACGTCGCCGGTGCCCTGCTTCTTGCCGGAATCGTCAATATCGCCATGCTGCTGCTGGCCGCCACCAGCCTCCGGGGGGTGGAAGGAACCGATACCATTGCCGGGGCGCATGCTGCTGTGACGTCGGCACTCGGGCCGGTGATCGGCGTCGTCTTTGCCGTAGGCCTCCTTGCCTCCGGCCTGGCCTCCACCTCGGTTGGCTGCTACGCCGGAGCCACGATCATGGGCGGCCTCCTGAAGGTGAGGGTGCCCCTCCTGGTCCGGCGGATCATCACCTTGATCCCTGCGCTGGTGGTCCTGGGTGCCGGGATAGAGCCGACGCTTGCCCTCGTCTTGAGCCAGGTGCTCCTCAGCTTCGGGATTCCATTCGCGCTGATCCCCCTGATCCGGCTCACCGGCAGCCGCGAAGTGATGGGCATCCATGTGGATTCCAAGCCGCTGCGGCTTGCCGGTTGGACCAGTGCCGCGCTGATCGTCGGACTGAACTGTGTCCTGATCGTCCTCACGGTGTCCGGACATAGCTGAGCCGGCGCCGGCAGCCCTGCGCTAGCTGTCCCGGCGTGCCCGGGCCCGCGAGAGGGCCTGGTACCAGTAGAAGGACTTCTTGGGGGTCCGTTCAAGGGTCTCAAAGTCCACATGAACCAGGCCGAAGCGCTGCGAGTAGCCGGCTGCCCACTCGAAGTTGTCCATCAGGGTCCACACGTAGTAGCCGCGCAGGTCCACGCCCTCCGCAATACCGCCGGGCGCCGTGGCCTCCAGCGCAGTTCCCAGGTGCGTCGCCAAGTAGTCCACCCGGTCGGCGTCGTCCAAAGTCTCGGACACGCGGTCGGGCTCGGGGAAGCTGGCCCCGCCCTCGGTGATGTACACCGGCGGCAGGGCGTCACCGTAACGGTCCCGCATTTCCTGCAGCAGGATCCCCAAGTGGTGTGGTGCCACCGGCCAGCCGAAACCGGTGCTGCCGTACTCCGGATACCCCACTTCGTGGAAGGGAAGCTTCGCCAGTTCCTGGTGCATGTCCGCCGGCAGGGGCGTAATGCCGGGCCCCAGCGCCACCTTGACCGGGAAATAGTAGTTGAGCCCATAGAAATCCAGCGGCTGGTGGATGGTCTTCAGGTCTGCGTCGGAGATCCTGCCGATGGAACGCAACCACGGCCTGGCATACAACGGCAGGGACGGGTAGCGGCCCAGCAGGACGGGGTCGGCATACAGCCGGTTCATCAGCAGGTCGTACAGGTGGGCGACCATCCGGTCGCCGATCTTCCGGGACGCTGGCCTGACCGGTGAGTGCAGGTTCGTCAGGCCGATGCCGCCAACAACTCCGGCGGCCCGCAGCGCCTGGACCCCCAACCCGTGCGCCAGGAGCTGGTTGTGGATGGCGGGCAAGGCATCGAACATCAGGCGGCGTCCAGGTGCATGCACCCCTAAGGCATAGCCGTTCAGGGTTACCGATACGGGCTCATTGAGGGTGACCCACTGCGGCACCCGGTCCCCGAACCGCTCGCCGGCCGCCCTGGCGTACTCGGCGAAGCGATGCGCCGTGTCCCGGTTCAGCCAGCCGCCCCTGTGCTCGAGCGGCAAAGGAGTGTCCCAGTGGTAGAGAGTGGCCATGGGGGAGATGCCGGCCTCGAGGAGTTCGTCGATCAGCCGGTCGTAGAAATCCAGTCCCTGGGCGTTGAAGCTGCCCTGGCCGTCGGGCTGGATGCGGGGCCAGGAGAGCGAGAAGCGGTACGAGCCAACGCCGAGCTCCTTGAGCAGCGCCACATCTTCGGGCAACCTGTTGTAGTGGTCGCAGGCGACGGCGGGGGAGTGGCCGTCCAGGATTGCCCCGGGCTTTTCGGCGAAGGCGTCCCACCCGGAGGGTCCCCGGCCATCCGCCTTGAGGGAGCCTTCGATCTGGAACGCCGCAGCCGCAACACCCAGGGTGAACGACGGCGGCACCCGCCCGGCCAGTTCGGTCACCGATTCCGTGCCTTCCATGGTCATGCCCCTATCATCCAGTGGCTTCCGGTCCACGGCAATGGCAGTTCATGGGGCTGAAAAGCGGCGATTCGCATCTGGCAGGGTTTTCCGGCATACTAGATGAGTTGTTCAAGCGCTTCTTCGCGTCCCGATCCGGATAATGCCGGGTGCAGGGTCCAAGCTGAAGACCAAACATAACCCACCCCCATGGAACTGCGGATTCATATGCGCGCCCAGCGCGACACGCCCGACCGCGGGGGTCGGTTACGCCGGCAAGGTGAGGAACCCGGATTTATCCGGATTCAGTTTGTGCGGCGGATGGTGGTTACGACCTCAAATGCTTCGGCAGCCATACAACAGGTAAGTGAACAGGGCAGCCCTAAACCGGGGAAGCACAGACTGAAAGAGAGTCAGGCGACATGGCGGGACAAAAAATCCGCATCCGGCTGAAGTCATACGACCACGAGGTCATTGACGTTTCAGCACGGAAGATCGTTGAGACGGTCACGCGCGCAGGCGCAACGGTAGTCGGCCCCGTGCCGCTGCCGACGGAGAAGAACGTGTACTGCGTGATTCGCTCTCCGCACAAGTACAAGGACAGCCGCGAGCACTTTGAAATGCGCACGCACAAGCGTCTTATCGACATCATCGATCCCACGCCGAAGGCCGTCGACTCGCTCATGCGTCTCGACCTGCCGGCTGACGTGAACATCGAAATCAAGCTGTAGGGAGGTGCTGAGAAACTATGACCGCAACCCGTAACGTAAAGGGCCTGCTGGGCACGAAGCTCGGCATGACCCAGGTCTGGGACGAGAACAACAAGCTCATCCCCGTCACTGTGGTCCAGGCAGATTCGAACGTCATCACCCAGCTGCGCAACGCTGAGGCCGATGGCTACGTCGCCGTCCAGATCGGCTACGGCCAGATCGATCCCCGCAAGGTCACCAAGCCGCTGGCTGGTCACTTTGAAAAGGCAGGCGTCACGCCTCGCCGCCACGTCGTCGAACTCCGTACCGCAGATGCTGCCGAGTACGAGCTGGGCCAGGAGCTCTCCGTAGAGGTCTTCGAAGCCGGCCAGAAGATCGACGTCATCGGCACCACCAAGGGTAAGGGCTTCGCCGGTGTTATGAAGCGTCACGGCTTCCACGGCGTTGGAGCTTCCCACGGTGCCCACAAGAACCACCGTAAGCCCGGTTCAATCGGTGGCGCATCCACCCCGAGCCGCGTCTTCAAGGGCATGAAAATGGCCGGCCGCATGGGCGCCGTTCGTCACACCACGCTGAACCTCACCGTTCACGCGGTTGACGTCGAGAAGTCGCTGCTCCTGATCAAGGGTGCCGTTCCCGGTGCCCGCGGCCAGGTCGTCCTCGTACGTACCGCCGTGAAGGGAGCCTAGTTCAATGGCTAACACTGTCCAGGTTGACCTGCCTGCAGAGATCTTCGACGTTCAGACCAACGTGCCGCTGCTGCACCAGGTTGTCGTTGCCCAGCTCGCTGCTGCCCGCCAGGGAACCCACAAGACCAAGACCCGCGCTGAAGTTTCCGGTGCAGGACGCAAGCCGTTCAAGCAGAAGGGCACCGGCCGCGCCCGTCAGGGTTCCATCCGTGCTCCCCACATGACCGGCGGTGGCGTTGTCCACGGTCCCACCCCGCGTGACTACAGCCAGCGGACCCCCAAGAAGATGATTGCTGCTGCACTGCGCGGCGCACTCTCCGACCGGGCCCGCAACGGACGCATCCACGTTGTCGCTGAACTGGTTGAAGGCACCAAGCCTTCCGCCAAGACCGCACTGGCAACGCTCCGCGGTGTTTCCGACCGCAAGAACCTGCTGGTCGTCATCGAGCGCGACAACGACGTTGCCGCACTGTCCGTGCGCAACCTCGCCGGCGTTCACGTTCTGTACGCAGACCAGCTGAACACCTACGACGTTCTCGTCTCCGATGACGTTGTCTTCACCAAGGCAGCCTACGAAGCATTCGTAGCCGCCAAGGCAGCTAAGAACGAGGAGGATGCCAAGTGAGTGCAGCCACCATCAAGGATCCCCGCGACGTCGTGCTTGCACCCGTCGTGTCGGAAAAGAGCTACGGCCTGATCGACGAGGGCAAGTACACCTTCCTGGTGGACCCCCGTTCGAACAAGACCGAGATCAAGCTGGCCGTGGAGAAGATCTTCTCCGTCAAGGTCGAATCGATCAACACCATCAACCGTGCCGGTAAGCGCAAGCGCACCAAATTCGGATGGGGTACCCGCAAGAACACCAAGCGTGCGATTGTCACCCTCAAAGAAGGCACCATCGACATCTTCGGCGGTCCGCTCGCGTAGCGGAGACCACTTTAACGAGGAAATAAATTATGGGAATCCGTAAGTACAAGCCGACTACCCCGGGCCGTCGTGGCTCGAGCGTAGCGGACTTTATCGAAATCACGCGGTCGACGCCGGAAAAGTCGTTGGTACGTCCGCTGCCCAAGAAGGGCGGCCGTAACAACACCGGTAAGATCACCACCCGCCACAAGGGTGGTGGACACAAGCGCCAGTACCGTCTGATCGACTTCCGTCGCCACGACAAGGACGGCGTCAACGCCCGCGTTGCCGAAATCGAGTACGATCCGAACCGCACGGCTCGCATCGCCCTCCTGCACTACGTTGATGGCACCAAGCGTTACATCATCGCCCCCAACAAGCTCTCCCAGGGTGACGTTGTGGAGGCAGGTGCCGGTGCAGACATCAAGCCCGGTAACAACCTGCCCCTGCTCAACATCCCGGTGGGTACCGTCATCCACGCAGTTGAACTGCGCCCGGGCGGCGGCGCCAAGATGGGCCGCTCCGCCGGTGCATCCATCCAGCTCGTTGCCAAAGAAGGCCGTTTCGCCCAGCTGCGCCTGCCTTCCGGCGAAATCCGCAACGTTGACGTGCGCTGCCGCGCAACCGTCGGCGAGGTCGGCAACGCCGAGCAGTCGAACATCAACTGGGGCAAGGCCGGCCGTATGCGGTGGAAGGGCGTCCGCCCGACCGTCCGTGGTGTCGCCATGAACCCGGTTGACCACCCGCACGGTGGTGGTGAGGGTAAGACGTCCGGTGGACGTAACCCCGTCAACCCGAACGGTAAGCGTGAAGGCCGCACCCGCCGCCCGAACAAAGAGAGCGACAAGCTTATTGTGCGTCGCCGTCGTACTGGCAAGAACAAGCGATAGGAGCCTGGACACATGCCACGCAGCCTGAAAAAAGGTCCTTTCGTTGACCAGCACCTCTTTGTGAAGGTCGCCAGGGAAAACGAAAAGGGCACCAAGAACGTCATCAAGACCTGGTCCCGCCGTTCGATGATCATCCCCGACATGCTCGGGCACACGATCGCCGTACACGACGGACGCAAGCACATCCCGGTGTTTGTCACTGAGTCGATGGTCGGGCACAAGCTCGGCGAATTCGCTCCCACGCGGACATTCCGCGGCCATGTCAAGGACGACCGTAAGGGCAAGCGCCGCTAGGCGCCTGCGTTTACGTCAAAGACGAGAGAAGGAAAGCAATGGAAGCCAAGGCAATTGCGCGCCACATCCGCGTAACGCCTATGAAGGCCCGGCGCGTCGTCAACCTTGTTCGTGGATTGCAAGCGAATGAGGCTCTGGCAATTCTGAAGTTTGCCCCCCAGGCAGCTTCGGAGCCGGTATTCAAGGTAGTTCAGTCGGCAATCTCCAACGCCCGGGTCCTCGCGGACCGCGACGGCGTGGCGTTTGACGAAGGTGACCTCATCATCAGCGAAGCGTTTGTTGATGAAGGCCCGACCATGAAGCGGTTCCAGCCGCGTGCCCAGGGTCGTGCATTTCAGATCAAGAAGCGCACCAGCCACATCACCGTGGTAGTCGCTACCCCGGAGAAAGAGGAGGCTCGCTAAGTGGGACAGAAAGTAAACCCGCACGGGTTCCGACTCGGCATCACCACCGATCACGTATCGCACTGGTTCGCTGACAGCACCAAGGCCGGCCAGCGGTACAAGGACTTCGTTCGCGAAGACATCCGCATCCGCCAGCTCATGTCCACGGGCATGGAGCGCGCCGGTATCGCCAAGGTCGAGATCGAGCGCACCCGTGACCGTGTCCGCGTGGATATCCACACGGCCCGTCCCGGCATCGTCATCGGCCGCCGTGGAGCAGAAGCAGACCGCATCCGCGGCGAGCTCGAAAAGCTCACCGGCAAGCAGGTCCAGCTGAACATCCTCGAGGTCAAGAACCCCGAGATGGAAGCCCAGCTTGTGGCCCAGGGCGTTGCAGAGCAGCTGACTTCCCGCGTGGCATTCCGCCGTGCGATGAAGAAGGCCATGCAGTCCGCACAGCGTGCAGGTGCCAAGGGCATCCGTATCGCCTGCTCGGGCCGCCTCGGTGGCGCTGAAATGTCCCGCTCGGAGTTCTACCGCGAAGGCCGTGTGCCCCTGCATACCCTCCGCGCGAACATCGACTACGGCTTCTACGAAGCCAAGACCACCTTCGGCCGCATTGGTGTGAAGGTCTGGATCTACAAGGGCGACGTCACTGCCAAGGAACTGGCCGCCCAGGCTGCCTCGGCACCGTCCCGCGGCAACCGTGGCGACCGTCCCGGCCGTCCGGGTGGCGCCGACCGCGGTGACCGCCGCCGTCGCAACGACCGCCCGGCCGCTGACGCAGCTCCTGCTGCTGAAGCTCCGGCAGCTGAAGCTGCACCTGCAGCAGCAGAAGGAGGACAGGCTTAAATGCTTATCCCACGTCGAGTCAAGCACCGTAAGCAGCACCACCCGGGTCGTTCCGGCGCTGCAACGGGCGGCACCGAGGTCTCGTTCGGTGAGTGGGGTATCCAGGCTCTGAGCCCGGCATACGTCACCAACCGCCAGATCGAATCTGCCCGTATCGCGATGACCCGCCACATCAAGCGTGGCGGTAAGGTCTGGATCAACATCTACCCGGACCGTCCCCTGACCAAGAAGCCTGCCGAAACCCGCATGGGTTCCGGTAAGGGTTCGCCGGAATGGTGGGTCGCCAACGTCAAGCCGGGCCGGGTTCTGTTCGAACTCTCCGGTGTCAATGAAGAGGTAGCTCGCGAGGCCCTGCGCCTGGCAATCCACAAGCTGCCGTTGAAGGCACGCATTGTGCGTCGCGAAGGTGGTGAGTAGAAATGGCAGTAGGATCCAAGGATCTGGCTCCCGCACAGCTGGACGGTTTCGACAACGAGCGTCTCGTTGAAGAACTCCGCAAGGCCAAGGAAGAGCTGTTCAACCTGCGCTTCCAGTCCGCCACCGGACAGCTGGAGAACCACGGTCGCCTGCGTGCAGTAAAGAAGGACATTGCCCGCATCTACACCGTTCTCCGCGAACGCGAGCTGGGCATTCGTGCCGAGGTTGCCGCACCGGTTGTGGAAGCCAAGGAAGAAAAGAAGTCCAAGAAGGCTGCAACCAAGAAGGCCGAAAAGGCTGAAACGGTTGAGACCGAGGAGGATGCCAAGTGAGTGAAAAGGACGAGAACGTGACGGAAACTGCTACCGCCGCCAAGGCTGGGGAGCGCGGTTACCGCAAGACGCGTCGCGGCTACGTGGTCTCCGACAAGATGGAAAAGACCATCGTTGTTGAGGTTGAGGACCGCGTAAAGCACGCCCTGTACGGCAAGGTTATCCGCCGTACCTCCAAGGTCAAGGCACACGACGAAGAGAACACCGCCGGTATCGGCGACCTCGTTGTCATCGCCGAGACCCGTCCGCTGTCCGCCACCAAGAACTGGCGGCTCGTGGAAATCCTCGAGAAGGCCAAGTAGCACCTGCTGCTTAGCTGTTGCCCCTGCTCCCTTCCGGGAGTGGGGGCTTCCTCGTTTAAAGGGCCGGCAGTGTCACGCCAGGCACCCTTCGGACGCCGCGGACGACGCCGGCGCCTGGGCCGGCGGGGGACAGGCACCATGGGTGGGCCGAAAGGCTGCCGTGCGTGACGCCGTCGTCCGTCTTGCGGTGCGGATGCGAGGGGTGATATGGGGACTGGCGGAAAACGTGCTAGGATATTGAGTTTGTATGGCGCCTTCTGTGCGCCGTCATCAACCTCGTAAACAAGCGTGCCACAGCATAGTGCCCCTGTGCGCCCGGGATCCGTCCCGGACCGGATGGGAGCAACTGCTTCTGGCACGGGCGTTTAGGCCTGGTCTGGCAAAATCCAGGCAGGTCAAGAGACACCCCGATCAACCGTTCCGCAAGGCTCATTCCGTAGCAAGACCACGGCCTGAGAACCGGCGCGACGCAAGGAGTAAATAGTGATTCAGCAGGAGTCGCGACTGAAGGTCGCCGACAACACGGGTGCTAAGGAAATCCTTACCATTCGCGTTCTCGGTGGATCCGGCCGTCGCTACGCAGGCATCGGCGACGTCATCGTCGCCACCGTCAAGGATGCAATCCCGGGCGGCAACGTAAAGAAGGGCGATGTGGTCAAGGCCGTCATCGTCCGTACCAAGAAGGAACGCCGCCGTGCGGATGGTTCCTACATCAAGTTTGACGAGAACGCAGCTGTGATCCTGAAGAACGACGGTGACCCCCGCGGTACCCGTATCTTCGGACCGGTTGGTCGTGAACTGCGTGACAAGAAGTTCATGAAGATCGTTTCTCTGGCTCCGGAGGTGCTCTAGTCCATGGCTGCAAAGATCAAGAAGGGTGACCTGGTTCAGGTCATCACTGGCGCCAAGGCTGAGCGCGGCGGCGACCGTGGCAAGCAGGGCAAGGTTCTGCGCGTTTTCACCGACACCAACCGCGTGCTGGTTGAGGGCGTTAACCGCGTCACCAAGCACACTCGGGTTGGACAGTCGCAGCGCGGCACCAAGACCGGCGGCATCGAGGTTGTAGAGGCCCCGATTCACGTTTCCAACGTGGCCCTGGTTGACCCGTCGACCAAGAAGCCGACCCGCGTGGGCTTCCGCCTCGACACTGTGGAGAAGAACGGCGTCAAGAAGACCGTCCGCATCCGCGTGTCCAAGAGCACCGGGAAGGACATCTAATGACCGAGACTATCGAGACCCCGGCAACGAAGATCGTTCCTCGTCTGAAGACCAAGTACGCCGAATCCATCAAGGCTGCGCTGCAGGATGAATTCAAGTACTCGAACGTGAACCAGGTACCCCGTCTGGTGAAGGTTGTTGTGAACATGGGTGTTGGAGATGCCGCCAAGGACTCCAAGCTGATCGACGGCGCTGTCCGCGACCTCACCCAGATCACCGGCCAGAAGCCGCAGGTTACCAAGGCCCGCAAGTCGATCGCACAGTTCAAGCTGCGCGAAGGCATGCCCATCGGTGCACACGCAACCCTGCGTGGCGACCGCATGTGGGAATTCGTGGACCGCCTGGTCAGCCTGGCCCTGCCCCGTATCCGCGACTTCCGCGGCCTCAGTGGCAAGCAGTTCGATGGCAATGGCAACTACACCTTCGGTCTTACCGAGCAGGTTATGTTCCACGAAATCGACCAGGACAAGATCGACCGCGTCCGCGGTATGGACATCACGGTTGTCACCACTGCGAAGACCGACGACGAAGGCCGTGCGCTGCTCAAGGCGCTTGGTTTCCCGTTCAAAACCGAAGCTTAATTAACTACGTAAAAGGTCCGGCTGCTCCGCTCCCCAGGGGACGGAACGGCGGAAACCGTTATGAGGAAGGGCATGAGCCCACATGACAATGACAGATCCTGTCGCAGATATGCTTACGCGCCTGCGTAACGCAAACTCGGCGTACCACGACTCCGTGACTATGCCGTACAGCAAGCTCAAGGCACGCGTTGCCGACATCCTCAAGGCCGAAGGTTTCATCGCCGGCTGGAAGGAAGAGGACGCAGAGGTTGGCAAGAAGCTGACCCTCGAACTCAAGTTCGGTCCGAACCGCGAGCGTTCCATCGCCGGTGTACGCCGGATCTCCAAGCCGGGTCTCCGCGTTTACGCGAAGTCCACCAACCTCCCGCACGTGCTCGGTGGCCTGGGTATCGCAATCCTGTCCACCTCTTCCGGCCTCCTGACTGACAAGCAGGCCGGCAAGAAGGGCGTGGGCGGCGAAGTCCTCGCGTACGTCTGGTAACGGGAAAGGAAGAGAATAATGTCACGTATTGGACGTCTCCCCATCACCGTTCCTGCCGGCGTTGAGGTCAAGGTTGACGGCTCTGTCGTCAGCGTCAAGGGTTCCAAGGGGGAGCTTAGCCACACTGTGGCCAGCCCCATCGAGGTTGCCCTGGACGAGAACACCCTGACCGTTACCCGCCCGAACGATGAGCGCGCCTCCCGTTCACTCCACGGCCTGACCCGCACCCTGATCGCCAACATGATCCAGGGCGTCACCGCAGGCTACGAGAAGAAGCTTGAAATCGTCGGTACCGGTTACCGCGTTCAGGCCAAGGGATCTGACCTTGAGTTCGCTCTCGGCTTCAGCCACCCGGTCAGCGTTTCCGCTCCGGCCGGCATCACCTTTGCAGTAGAGGGTCCGACCAAGCTCTCTGTCTCAGGCATCAACAAGCAGCAGGTCGGCGAAGTTGCTGCCAACATTCGCAAGCTGCGCAAGCCTGACCCCTACAAGGGCAAGGGCATCCGTTACGCCGGCGAAGTCATCCGCCGCAAGGTCGGAAAGGCTGGTAAGTAACCATGGCCATCGCCATTAACAAGAAGCGTACGAACAAGAGCAAGGCAGCTGCACGCAGCCGCCGCCAGCTTCGTATCCGCAAGCGCATTGCCGGTACGGCTGCCCGCCCCCGTTTGGTGGTTAACCGCTCCGCACGCCACGTATTTGTCCAGGTTGTCGATGACAGCATTGGCCAGACCGTAGCAAGCGCGTCCACTCTGGAAGCTGACCTTCGTGCATTCGACGGTGACAAGACTGCCAAGGCCAAGCGCGTCGGCGAGCTCGTTGCCGAACGTGCCAAGGCTGCCGGTGTCGAGGCTGTCGTATTCGACCGTGGTGGTAACAAGTACCACGGCCGGATCGCCGCCGTCGCCGACGGTGCACGCGAAGGTGGGCTGTCACTGTGACCGAAGCAAACAAGGAAAAGGACACTGTGTCTGCAGATCAGAAGGCGCCCGAAGCCGCAGCTGCTGAGACCACTGCCCCCGCTGCCGAGGACCGCCGTGGTGGCGCCCGTCGCGGCGAGCGTGGAGACCGTGGCCAGGGCCGCGGCGACCGCGGTGGCCGTGGCGGCCGCGACGGTGGCCGTGAAGCCGAAAAGAACCAGTTCGTAGAGCGCGTTGTCACCATCAACCGCGTTTCCAAGGTCGTCAAGGGTGGTCGTCGCTTCAGCTTCACCGCCCTGGTGGTCGTTGGTGACGGTAACGGCATGGTCGGCGTCGGCTACGGCAAGGCCAAGGAAGTTCCCGCTGCTATCGCCAAGGGCGTTGAAGAGGCCAAGAAGTCCTTCTTCCGCGTTCCCCGCGTCGGCAGCACCATCCCGCACCGTGTTCAGGGTGAAGCCGCTGCCGGCGTCGTAATGCTGCGTCCGGCCTCCGCCGGTACCGGTGTTATCGCCGGTGGTCCGGTCCGTGCAGTACTGGAGTGCGTGGGTATCCACGACATCCTCTCCAAGTCGCTCGGTTCCTCCAACGCCATCAACATCGTTCACGCGACCGTTGATGCCCTGAAGCGCCTCGAAGAGCCGGCATCCGTGGCAGCACGCCGCGGCCTGCCGCTGGACGAGGTTGCTCCCCAGGCACTGGTGAAGGCCCTTCTCGCCCCGAAGGCAGGTGCCTAGTCATGGCTAAGAACCTGGTCCCCTCCGACGCTCAGTTGGAGATCACTCAGATCAAGTCCGCCATTGGCGGCAAGCAGAACCAGCGCGACACCCTGCGGTCGCTCGGCCTGAAGCGGATCGGACACACCGTTGTCCGCACCGCCGACGCCGTGACCGTCGGGATGATCAACACGGTTCCGCACCTGGTAAAGGTAGAGGAGGCGAAGTAAATGGCAGAGAACACTGCTGATAAGGCACAGGCTGCTGAGAAGCAGAACGCCCTGAAGGTTCACCACCTGCGTCCCGCTCCGGGTGCCAAGACCGCCAAGACCCGTGTTGGTCGTGGTGAGGCATCCAAGGGTAAGACCGCCGGCCGCGGTACCAAGGGTACGGCTGCCCGCTACCAGGTGAAGGCTGGCTTTGCCGGCGGCCAGTTGCCGCTGCACATGCGCCTGCCGAAGCTGCGCGGCTTCAAGAACCCGTTCCGGGTTGAGTTCCAGGTTGTAAACCTGGACAAGCTCAACGAGCTGTTCCCGGAAGGTGGCGCAGTCACCGTGGAGAACCTGGTCGAAAAGGGTGCCGTTCGCAAGAACCAGCCCGTCAAGGTGCTGGGCACCGGCGACATCACCGTCAAGGTTGACGTCACCGCCCACGCATTCTCGGCCAGTGCCGCAGAAAAGATTGCCGCAGCAGGCGGAAGCACCACCGCCCTCTAAAGGGACGGCGCCAGCTGTTGAACTCCCGGTATCCGCGGGCTTTGGCCCCGGATACCGGGAGTTTTCCATATCCGCCGGGCGAATTTTTCCTGCCTTCCGGCGCACCCCGGCGGGGATGGATTGTTCGCATCGCGCATCCAACCGTTAGACTCGGTTGTCGGGATTTATCAAGTTCCGCAACCCCACTCTTATTGACACCACAGGAGGACGCTTGCTTAGCGCATTTGGCCGGGCCTTTCGCACGCCTGATCTGCGACGCAAGTTGTTGTTCACGCTGGGAATCATCACCATCTTCCGCTTGGGTGCTTTCATTCCCTCGCCCGGTGTGAACTACCAGAATGTCCAGCAATGCTTGCATAACGGTCAGACTGCCGGCGGGCTGTACCAGCTCGTCAACCTTTTCAGCGGCGGCGCGTTGCTCCAGGTGTCCATCTTCGCCCTGGGCATCATGCCGTACATCACGGCCAGCATCATCGTCCAGCTGCTCCGGGTGGTCATTCCCCGGTTCCAGCAGCTCTACGACGAGGGCGCATCGGGCCAGTCCAAGCTGACCCAGTACACCCGCTACCTCACCATCGCCCTGGGCCTGCTCAACGCCACCACTTTGGTGTCCCTGGCCCGCTCCGGCCAGCTTCTGCCGGGCTGCCAGCTCCCGGTGATCCCGGACACGAGCATCATCACCACCATCCTGATCATCATCACCCTCACGGCCGGCACCGGCCTGATCATGTGGATGGGCGAGCTCGTCACCGAAAAGGGTGTGGGCAACGGCATGTCGCTGCTGATCTTCACCTCCATCGCAGCGCAGTTCCCCACCTCGCTCGGCGCGATCTGGACCTCCCAGGGACCGGGGACTTTCTTCCTCGTCCTGGTGGTGGGCCTTCTCACGGTTGCCCTGGTGGTCTTCGTGGAACAGTCCCAGCGGCGCGTTCCGGTCCAGTACGCCAAGCGGATGATCGGCCGCCGGACCGTGGGCGGAACCAGCACCTACATTCCCATCAAAGTGAACATGGCCGGCGTCATTCCGGTGATCTTCGCTTCCTCCATGCTTTACATTCCAGGGCTGATCGCACAGTTCAACCAGCCTCGGAACGGCGAGCAGCTCCAGCCGTGGGTTGAATGGATCAACAACAACCTGACCCGCGGTGACCACCCGATCTACATGGCGGTTTACTTCCTCCTGATCGTGTTCTTCACCTACTTCTACGTCGCGATTACCTTCAACCCTGAAGAAGTCTCGGACAACATGAAGAAGTACGGCGGCTTCATTCCAGGTATCCGCGCCGGCCGGCCGACCGCGGACTACCTGCAGTACGTGCTCTCGCGGATCACGCTGCCCGGCGCCCTCTACCTGGGTTTCGTGGCACTGATTCCACTGGTGGCACTGGTACTGATCAACGCAAACCAGAACTTCCCGTTCGGTGGCACCTCGATCCTGATCATGGTGGGCGTTGGCCTGGAGACCGTCAAGCAGATTGATGCGCAGCTACAACAACGTCACTACGAAGGGCTTTTGCGATGACGAGAATGCTGATTATTGGACCTCCCGGTTCCGGAAAAGGAACGCAGGCGGAGCGGATTTCAGAACGCCTTGGCGTTGTGGCCATCTCCACCGGCGATATCTTCCGTGCCAACGTGAAGGGCGAAACCCCGCTCGGCATCGAGGCGAAGAAGTACATGGACAACGGTGACTTCGTTCCGGACAGCGTGACCAACAAGATGGTCCGCGACCGCCTGGGCGAATCCGACGTCGAAAACGGCTTCCTGCTGGACGGCTACCCGCGCACCACCGCGCAGGTGGACTACCTTGACGAGATCCTCGCCGACGGCGACGAGAAGCTCGACGTGGTGCTGCAGCTGACGGCCGACGACGAGGAACTGGTTCACCGCCTCCTGGGCCGGGCCAAGGAAACGGGCCGGAGCGACGACAACGAAGCCGTCATCCGCCACCGCCTTGACCTCTACCACGAGCAGACGGAGGCAGTGGTGGCGAAGTATGCCGAGCGTGGCATCCTGACCCAGGTGGACGGGATCGGTCCCATCGACGAAGTAACCAACCGCGTGATGCAGGCCATCAAGGCCGCACAGGCAGCCTGACCCAAGGCGCCACGGTTATCGAGGCTCCTCCCGGAATCCGGGAGGAGCCTCAGCCATTTGAAAGGACACACCATGGCCTTCGGCCAACCCCGCATCGAATTCAAGAACAACGCCCAGATGCGCACCATGCATGAAGCAGGACTGGTCCTCAGCCGGGCGCTGGATGCCGCCGTCGCCGCCGCCGTGCCCGGCGTCACCACCAAGCACCTGGACGACGTCTTCGCAGCGGTCCTCAACGAAGCGGGCGCGAAATCCAACTTCCTGGGCTACCACGGCTTCCCGGCCACCATCTGCACGTCCGTGAACGAGGAAGTGGTCCACGGTATCCCGGGCAGCCGGGTCCTGCAGGACGGTGACATCATTTCCATCGACGGCGGGGCCATCGTCGACGGCTGGCACTCCGATTCCGCGCGGTCCGTGATCGTGGGCACAGCGGATCCGGAAGACCAGCGGCTCTCCGATGTCACCGAGGCGGCCATGTGGCGTGGCATCGCGGCGCTGGCCACGGGAAGCCATGTGGGCGATATCGGTGCCGCCATCGACGATTATGTCTCTTCCGTTCCGGGCAAGCCCCTGGGCATCCTGGAGGACTACGTGGGCCACGGCATTGGCTCCGAGATGCACATGGCCCCGGACGTGCTGAACTACCGCACCAACCACCGGGGACCGAAGATCAAGCCAGGCCTGTGCCTTGCCATCGAACCCATGCTGGTCCGTGGCGGCATCGACACCGCGGTTCTTGAGGACGACTGGACCGTGGTCACCACCGACGGCAAGCGGTCCTGCCAGTGGGAGCATTCGGTTGCTGTGCATGAGAAGGGCATCTGGGTGCTTTCGGCCCCCGACGGCGGCGCGGAGCACCTGGTGCCGCTGGGCGTCACACCCGTCCCCATCCCTTAGCCCGACCCGCCAAGAGCGGTACGACGCGTGTCTTCCTCAGCGACACGCAAAAGCCCTGGCGAACCCAAAACGGGGTTCGCCAGGGCTTTGGCGTGTCGAAAAGCGTTAAGCCTTCAGCTTCGGCTTCACATCCCGGTCGTAGATTCCCTGCAGGGTGCTCTTCAGGTCCGTCATGGAGGACTTGACGTCGCCCTGCTGGGTGAGGATTTTCGCGGCAGCCTTGGCCATCTCCTGGTCTGCGCCCGGCAGGAACACCCGGGCGTTGTCCTGGACCTTCGTGACGGCCAGTTGGTCCATGGCCGTCTTGATCTGCGGCGTCTTGGCCAGGACCGCCGTCATGTCGGCAGACTTGCGGGTGGGCATGTAGCCGGTGGCGGCAGAGAACTCCGCGGTGCTCTCCGGCTGCGTGATGAACTTCAGGAACGTACCCGCGGCCAGCTGTTCCTCCTTGGTGATCCCGCTCGGAATGCCCAGGCCGGCGCCGCCGGTGGGGCATACGTTGGACTGCGCCTTCGGGCCGCCCGGCAGGAAGCCTACGCCCACATTGAACTTGGCGGACTTAAGGATTCCCAGCAGCGAGCCGGTGGAGGAAATAGTGGTGGAGGTCAGGCCGGCGGAGAAATCGTCAGCGGCTTCCTTGGAGGAGACGCCCGCCCACTTGTCCTTGTAGATCGAGTCCTGGGCCCACTGCAGCGCCGCCACGGACTCGGTTGAGTCGCACGTGATGTCCCATTCGTTGGACCAGCCGCCGCCCCAGCCCCACAGCATGTTCTGCAGCGTCCACCCCGCATAGCCGGCCAGGGCCGGGTAGATGTAGGCGTACTGGGCGCCGGAGCTCGCCTTCAGCTTGGGTGCCCATTCCCCGAACTCGTCCCAGGTCTTGGGGGCGCGGTCGGGCAGGCCCGCGGCGGCGAAGTGATCCTTGTTGTAGTAGAACAGGGGCGTTGAGCGGCCGTAGGGGAGGGCCCACTGCTTGCCGTCGTATTTGTAGTCGTCCACCAAGGACTTCTGGAAATCGTCCATCTTCATGTCCAGCTGCTTGGTGAGGCTGTCGACGGGGATGATGCTGCCGTTGGTGTAATAGCGGAACCACCAGACGTCGGACAGGACCACGACGCCGGGGAGGCCCGACTTGGCCGCCTGCGCGGTCTGGAATTTCTGGGCGATCTCCTCATAGTTGGCGCCGGCCGTAACCAGGTTGACCGTGATGTCCGGGTTCTGGGCGTGGAATTTGTCGATCAGGCTCTTTTCGACGTCCTGGGACTGGCCAGGGTGGCTGGACCAGAAGTCGATCTTGGCCGCAGGCTTTAACCCGCTGAAGTCGATGTCGGCCGCTTGGGACGTGGCCTGGCCGCCGCCGGTGGTTGAGGGGCCGCCGCATGCTGCCAGGGCGGCCGCGGAGGCGGTAGCCCCTGCCAGGCCCAGGAAATGCCTCCGGTCCAGATGCAATGCCATGAGAGTTCCTTTCGGTTGTTGCCTTGTGGAAGGTGGAAGTTCGACGGCGGCCGGCAGCTTAGCCGGTCACGCTGCCTTGGGTGAGGCCCGCCACGATGTAGCGCTGCAGGGCCGCGAAGATGATCAGGATGGGCACGATGACCAAGACGGCGCCGGCCATGAGCACGCCCCAGCCGGCGGCGTTGCTCTCACTGTTTTGCAACAGCGTCAGGCCCACCGGGAGGGTCATGGTCTCCGGCCGGTCTGTGATGATCAGCGGCCAGATGTAGTCGTTCCATTCGGTCACGATGGTCACCAGTGCCACCGTGGCAATGGAGGGGACCGAGACCGGAACCACGATCTGCCACAGCCGGCGCCAGTGCCCGGCCCCGTCCATTTCCGCCGATTCCAGGATGGAGGCGGGCAGGGTCCGGAAGTGTTGGCGCAGCAGGAAGGTACCGAACGCGGTGCCGAGGCCCGGCAGGATGATGCCCCACAGGGTGTTCTTTCCGCCTATCCCGGCGATCAGGATGAAGTTGGGCAGGATGGAGACCTGCGGCGGCACCATGAGGGCCACCAGGATCAACAGGAAGATGAAGTTCCGGAACGGGAAGCGGACAAAGACCAGCGCGTACGCCGTCAGGATCGCGAGCAGCACCTTGATGGTGGCCCCCGCCAGGGTAACGATGGTGCTGTTCACGAAGAACTGTCCAAACGGGACGGTGGTCATGGCGGTCCGATAGTTCTCCAGGTTCAGGCTCTCCGGGAGGATCTTCAGGTCCGTGGTGACAATCTCGCCGGAGGACTTGAAGGAGCTGAGGACCATCCAGAGCAGGGGCAGGAACACCACCAGCGTGGCAATGAGCAGCGGCAGGTAGCCGCCAACAATCGTCTGGACAAGGTTTCGGCGCGAAAAAGGGCGGTCGGGGCGGAGGGCCGGATCCGGCGTCGACACCGCCGGGGCCGCCGGGTCCGGGTTGACCGGTGATAGGGACGTCACGAGTAGTGCACCTTTCGTTCCACGAAGCGCAGCTGCAGCACGGTGATCACCAGGAGGATGGCAAACAGCACCACGGAAATGGCTGCCGAATAGCCGGCCCGGTTGTACGCCCCGAACGCTTGGAGGTAAGCCTCGTAGATCAGGGTGCTGGTGCCGGTGCCCAGCGGCGTCATGATGCGGATGAGGTCAAAGGCCTGCAACGAGCTGAGCATGGTGGTGATGAGGAGGAAGAACGTGGTGGGGGACAACAGCGGCAGCGAGATGCTCAGGAAACGCCGGAACCCGTTCGCACCGTCGAGGGATGCAGCTTCCATGACGTCCTTCGGCAGGGACTGCAGCCCGGCAAGGTACACCACGGCGCAATAGCCAAGGTTCTTCCAGACGTACACCAGGATCACCATGACCAGCGACAACTGGGGGTCGTTGATCCACTGTGGGCTCTGCTGGCCGATGCCGCGCAGCAGCCAGGCGAGGACGCCGTAGCCGGGGTCGAAGATGAACAGCCACACCAGGCCTACGCCCACGCCGGAGAGCACGTAGGGCGCAAACACGGCGGACCGGGCAAACGTGGTGCCACGGATCTTCCCGTTCAGCGCCACCGCCACCAGCAGGCCCAGCAGCATGGATCCGCCCACCGTCACCACGGTGAACACGGCGGTGGTCCCCAGGACCTTGGGGGCGTCATTGCTGGTGAAGAAGGTGGCGTAGTTGGCCAGGCCCACGACGGTGGCGGTGGGGGAACCCAGCGTCCAGTCCAGCGTGGAGTAGTACATGTTGCTGATCAGCGGACGGTAGGTGAAGACGGCAATCAGCACCAGGTTGGGCAGCGCCATGGCAAGGAAAACAAAGAAGTCCCGGCGGTTCCTTGCGGTCCACCGCCGGTGCGGAATTTTCGCTGCGGGTCCTGGCGGCCGCTTGGGCTTGGCGGACGGATGCGGGGCGAGTTGACGGGTCATGCGTGTCTCTCCCGGGTCGGGAGCCTGCTCGTGGCGGGCACTGGCTGAATCTAGGGACTAACTACACCAGACCGTCAGTGGGCTGAAGCCCGCATTTGCCCTTCTCGAAGGACTGTTATCCGAGGCTTCGTCGCCCGTTAACGCTGTGTTGGATGCAGTCTCGCATAAAGTTTGCCCTTGCGGCAGGGGCGCGCCCGCGACGTGGAGAATAGGGGCATGGGAACCATTGCAGACGTCCCGGGCGTCCGGGTAGGCCACTACCAGCGGACCGGCGATGGCTGGCTGACCGGAGTCACGGTGGTCCTGCCGCCGCCGGGCACCAAGGGGTCGGTGGACGTCCAGGGCGGCGGCCCCGCCACCCACGAAACGGATGCGCTCGACCCCACCACGCTGGTCAGCACCGTGGATGCGGTGGTCTTGGCCGGTGGCAGCGCCTACGGGCTTGCCGCCGCCGCCGGCGCCCAAGCCTGGTGCGAGGCCAACGGCCGCGGGTTCGCCGTGCCCGGGGGAGTCGTGCCCATCGTTCCGGCAGCCGCGATCTTCGACCTTGGCAGGGGTGGCGACTTCGCCGCACGGCCGACGCCGGACATGGGCTTCGCGGCAGCCGCCGCCGCGTCGGCACAACCGGAGGGGCACGACGTCGAGCGCGGCAACGTCGGTGCCGGCACCGGAGCCCTCATCGGCAGGGGACAGTTCAAAGGTGGCGTGGGAACAGCATCGGTCATGCTGGAGAACGGCGTAGTTGTGGGTGCGCTGGCCATAGTCAACGCACTCGGGCTCCCCGTGGGTGGGCTTGTCGAGAACCGAACCCTGGATTCCGACAGGCTCCATCACCGGGAGGACAAGCCGGGACGTCCGGCGCCGTTGAACACCACCCTGGTCGTCGTGGCCACCAATGCCGTGCTGGATGCGGCGGAGTGCAAGCGCACGGCATCTGCCTCACACGCCGGGATTGCCCGGGCCCTGAATCCGAGCCACACCCTCGCCGACGGGGATACCGTATTCTGCCTCGCGTCCGGCGCCCTGGCGCTGGACCGCACGGACGAAGCCGCCCGGCAAACCAGCCTCATTTCGCTGCAAAGCGCGGCAGCCGACGTCGTCCGCCTGGCCGTTCTGGACGGCGTGGCCAGCGCGGAGGCCGTGACCACTCCTGCGGGTGCGTATGGTGCATACGGCGACCGGATGCGCTAGCATGGCTGGATTTAACTTTCGCCGCCAGATGGCGTAATGTTGTCTGTTGGTTGTCTGGACTGCCGCGCCCTTTTGGGCTTGGAGATGGCAATCGATCCAACAAAAACGTTCGTAGTCATGTCCGGTGCAATCCGGCGGGGCTGCGGCAACAACAGTTAGCGGAGGGTATGGCCAAGAAGGACGGGGTCATTGAGATCGAAGGCGTTGTGACCGAGGCGCTGCCTAACGCGATGTTTCGCGTTGAGCTCACCAACAAGCACATCGTTCTGGCACACATCTCTGGAAAGATGCGTCAGCACTACATCCGGATCCTCCCCGAGGACCGCGTAGTGGTGGAGCTGAGCCCGTACGACCTCACCCGTGGTCGTATCGTCTACCGCTACAAGTAAATTGCTGGGCAGCTGCAGCGCATGCTGACTGCTGCTCCAGCTGACCAACTGTTACACGCAAAGGAACGCCATGAAGGTCAAGCCGAGCGTCAAGCAGATCTGCGAAAAGTGCAAAGTGATCCGCCGTAACGGCCGGGTCATGGTGATCTGCGAGAACCCGCGCCACAAGCAGCGCCAGGGCTAATTTCCTTCCCTGAAGGAAATCCTGGGTTGCTAACCCACGCAAGTAAATAAAGGCAGCACAAGCTGATCTGGAACATTGAGCTCGAAAGAGTCCGGACAGCTAACCCCCGGTCGGAGGCTGGGGCCGTACGGAATGTGCGGGTGTACTGCCTACGACCTCCGGTTTATCAAGGAGTACTGCCACTATGGCTCGTCTCGCTGGCGTAGACATTCCCCGCGAAAAGCGGCTGGAAATTGCGCTTACTTACATCTACGGCGTGGGCAAGACCCGTGCACACGAAACCCTGGCTGCCACGGGCATCAGCGCTGACGTTCGCGTCAAGGACTTGACTGACGCCCAGCTGGTTGAGCTGCGTGACTACATTGAAGGCAACTACAAGGTTGAGGGTGACCTTCGCCGCGAAGTAGCAGCAGATATCCGCCGCAAGGTTGAAATCGGCAGCTACGAAGGCCTGCGCCACCGCAAGGGCCTGCCCGTACGCGGTCAGCGTACGAAGACCAACGCACGTACCCGCAAGGGCCCGAAGCGTACCGTCGCCGGCAAGAAGAAGGCCCGTTAAAATCCCCGCTCGGGATTTACGGACTTTCCCCAATAACTTTCTGTAGGAGAAAAAATGCCCCCGAAGACTCGTGGCGCGGTTCGCAAGCCGCGTAAGAAGGACAAGAAGAATATCGCGCTTGGCCAGGCGCACATCAAGAGCACCTTTAACAACACCATCGTTTCCATCACGGATCCCTCCGGTGCTGTTATTTCCTGGGCTTCCTCTGGCGAGGTTGGCTTCAAGGGCTCGCGCAAGTCCACCCCGTTCGCTGCCCAGATGGCTGCCGAAGCCGCTGCCAAGCGTGCGCAGGAGCACGGCATGCGCAAGGTTGACGTTTTCGTCAAGGGACCGGGTTCCGGGCGCGAAACCGCAATCCGTTCGCTGCAGGCCGCAGGCCTCGAGGTTGGCTCCATCCAGGACGTCACCCCCGCAGCGCACAACGGCTGCCGCCCGCCGAAGCGCCGCCGCGTCTAATTCTTTTCCGCAGCAGGAGCTTGCCCGGACCAGTGATGGCCCGGGCAAGCCCAGCGCGTTAAGTCTTCAGACCGAATTTCCACCACCTGTGTTGCGTCATATAGCGGATGCTCGCCGAAAGGAAACCTAAGTGCTCATTGCACAGCGCCCCACCCTCTCCGAAGAGGTAGTCTCCGAAAACCGTTCGCGGTTCATCATCGAACCGCTGGAACCGGGCTTCGGCTACACCCTCGGAAACTCCCTCCGCCGTACCCTGCTCTCCTCCATCCCCGGTGCTGCCGTAACCAGCATCCGGATCGATGGTGTGCTGCACGAGTTCACCACGGTTCCGGGTGTCAAGGAAGATGTCACCGAGATCATCCTCAACATCAAGAGCCTGTCGGTTTCCTCCGAGCACGACGAGCCCGTCGTGGCTTACCTGCGCAAGCAGGGCCCCGGAGTCGTCACCGCCGCGGACATCGCTCCGCCGGCCGGCGTCGAATTCCACAACCCGGATCTGCACATCGCCACGCTGAACTCGAAGGGCAAGTTCGAACTCGAACTGACCATCGAGCGCGGCCGCGGCTACGTTTCGGCAGCTCAGAACAAGTCCGGCGACGCAGAGATCGGCCGTATCCCGGTCGACTCCATCTACTCGCCGGTCCTGAAGGTTACTTTCCGCGTGGAAGCAACCCGTGTTGAGCAGCGCACCGACTTCGACAAGCTGATTGTCGACGTCGAGACCAAGCAGGCCATCGCCCCGCGCGATGCCGTCGCTTCCGCAGGCACCACCCTGGTGGAACTGTTCGGTTTGGCCCGTGAGCTGAACACCGCAGCTGAAGGTATCGAGATCGGCCCGTCGCCCACCGACGCTGCCCTGGCAGCCGACATGGCACTGCCGATCGAGGATCTGGACCTCACCGTCCGTTCCTACAACTGCCTCAAGCGTGAGGGCATCCACACCGTGGGTGAACTCGTTGCCCGCTCCGAGGCCGACCTGATGGACATCCGCAACTTCGGTGCAAAGTCCATTGACGAGGTCAAGGCAAAGCTGGTTGAACTGGGCCTGTCCCTCAAGGACTCGCCTCCCGGTTTTGACCTCGCAGCACGCGCCGCAGCAATCGAAGAGGACGACGCCGCCTTCGGCGACGACGAACTCTAAACCAGATCTTGGCCGCGGGCAGCACCATGGTGTGCCGCCCACGGCTTCCACATGAGGAGAAACAATTATGCCTACCCCCACTAAGGGTCCGCGCCTCGGAGGCGGCCCGGCTCACGAGCGCCTCATGCTCGCGAACCTGGCAGCATCCCTGTTCGAGCACAAGCGGATCACCACCACGGTGACCAAGGCCAAGCGCCTGAAGCCCTACGCAGAGCGCCTGGTGACCTTCGCCAAGCGTGGCGACCTCGCTTCCCGCCGCCGCGTTCTCGGCCTGATCAGCAACAAGGGCGTCGTCCACGAGCTGTTCACCGACATCGCCCAGGCAGTGGAGAACCGTGACGGCGGCTACACCCGCATCACCAAGATCGGCAACCGCAAGGGCGACAACGCTCCCATGGCTGTCATCGAACTGGTCCTGGAGCCGGTTTCCGCCAAGCAGGCCGTAGTAGCCGAGGCTACCTCTGCCGCCAAGCGCGACGCCGACAAGAAGGAAGCTGCCGCTGCCGCTCCGGCTGCCGAAGAGGCTCCCGCCGCTGAGGAAGCTGCCGCAACCGAAGAAGCACCTGCTGCCGAGGACGCCGCAACCGAAGAGGCTCCGGCCGCTGAGGAAGCTCCGGCTGCCGAGGAGAAGGACGCGAAGTAATTCGCTGACCTGCTTCGCATAGACTTAGGTCTGTGAACCACCAAAAACCCGCGGCCCCCGTCTTAGGGGGCGGCGGGTTTTTGCGTCTCCGGCTCGATCTTTCGTACGACGGCGGTCCCTTCAGCGGGTGGGCGCTGCAGCCGGGCCTGCGGACTGTCCAGGGAGTCGTTGAGGAAGCGATCGAGCTGGTGGTGCGCCGCGCGGTCCGGGTCACCGTGGCCGGCCGTACCGATGCCGGCGTTCACGCCCGCGGCCAGGTGGTCCACCTGGACCTCACTGAAGCTGAATGGCTGGCACTGCCGCGCGGGCACGAGCTCGATCCCGCCGTCGCCCTGCTGCGCCGGCTCCGTGGCGCGCTGAACCGTGCCCTGGGCGATCTCCACGGCGCCGTCGAAGTCCATGACATCGCCCTGGCGCCTGTGGGCTTCGACGCCCGCTTCTCGGCCCTCTGGCGGCGCTACAGCTACCGGATCGCGGACGGACCAGCCCTCTGGGATCCGCTGGCACGCTACTTCACGCTGTGGCACAAGAATCCGCTGGATGTTGGCCTGCTCAACCAGGGTGCCTCGCAGCTGCTGGGCCTGCAAAATTTCCTGTCGTTCTGCAAGCCGCGCGAAGGTGCCACCACCATCAGGGAGCTGCAGCGCTTCGAGTTCGCCCGCGGTGACGACGGCGTCATCGTGGCCACCGTGCAGGCCGATGCGTTCTGCCACAACATGGTCCGGGCCTTGGTGGGTTCGGCCCTTTACGTGGGGGAGGGCACCGTGGAACCGGGCTGGCTGCACGAACGGTTGCTCCTGCAGAAACGGGACGCCAAGTCAGTTTTGGCCGCGCCGCACCCGCTGGTGCTGGAGGAAGTGGCGTACCCGTCCGACGATGATTTGCTGGCCCGCGCCGAACAGACACGGGCCCTGCGCCAACATTAGAACGACGGCGGTGGGCCCTCGGCCGGCAACGTCACCGTGAAGGTGCTGCCTTGGCCTTCGCCGCTCTGGCACGTGATGGTGCCGCCATGCCGCTCCACGATCATTCGGGTGATGGACAGGCCGAGCCCGGCACCGGGTATGGCTGCCTGACGCGCGGATTCGGCGCGGAAGAATCTGTTGAACACCCTGGCGGCGTCCTCCGCTGACATCCCCATGCCGGTGTCCTTGACGCTGAGTGAGACCCACTGGGCGTCCGCTTCGGCGCTGATGCTCACCGTGCCGCCGTCGGGCGAGTATTTGATGGCGTTGGACACCAGGTTGTCCAGTACCTGGCCGATCCGGAGCGGATCCGCGTAGGCCCAGAGCGGTGAAGGGACGTCCGCGGCGAACTCCACGTGGGACCGCTGCGCCGACGCCTGCGCCGAACCGAGGCTGGTCTCCACCAGGCTGGCGAGGTCGGTCCGTTTCGGGTGGACGTTCATGGTGGTGGATGCGGAGGCCGTCAGGTCAGCCACGAGGTCGATCATCCGCTCCGCGTTGCGCTGCACCACCAGCAGGCGTTTGGCTGCGTGCGGCGGCAGGTCGGCGACGTCGTCGAGCACCAGGTCCACGTTGCCGATGATCGAGTTCAGCGGGTTCTTGAATTCATGCGACACGTTGGACACCAGGTCCTGGTTTGCCGCCAGCGACTCGACCCAGCCCGTCACATCGCTGTACACCACCACGGCGCCGGTGAGCTTGCCGTCTTCGCTTACCAAGGGACGGGCCGCGGTGGAGACTGCCCGCTGTTCCGGGCCCTCGCCCGCCCACACCAGGTAGTCGGCAAATGATTCCCCGGCCATCGCCCGGCTGATGGGACGCCGGTCCGGGGGAAGCAGGGTCCGCCGGTCCTGGCCGTAGATCAGCTGGTGACCCTGGCCGGGGACTTCGTCGTCGGCGCCTGTGACCCGGCGGAAGTTGCGCTGCCGGCTGTTGGAGACCAGGAAGTGGCCTGAGCGGTCGACGGCGGCTATGCCGACGTCGGTGGCGTCCAGCACCGTTTCCAGCAGCTTCTCCCGTTCCCGGCTTGCGGCCAGCAGCTCACGGAGTTCCCGGTCCTTTTCGGCGAGTTCGCGTTGCTGCAGCCGCAGGTTCACGCTCGCGAAGCGGATGGCCAGGGAAACGGCGAGCATCATGAGGGGGAAGAGGACCACGGTGGTGAGGTCCGAGGCTGTGACGGACGGGAGGTGGGTCACGGTTGGCGGGACCATGATCAGGAAAGGGCCCACAAAGCTGAGCACCAGGCTGGTCCGGGTCAGCATTCCTGAGGCGGACAGCCAGATCACCGGGAAGACCACCAGCACGGCCAGGCCAGGGAGCAGCGGTGCGGCACCGTTGCGAAGGAACCCGATGGCCGCGAAGTCCAGGACGGGGATGAGCAGGTAGGCCCGGTGCGCCAGGCGTTCCCAAGGGACCAGGAAACAGGCAAGGAAGAGGATCCCGTGCAACGCAATGCCGGCCAGGTACAGGGTGCTGTGCGTGAGCGATGGCCAGGCGAAGGGTGTGGCTATGGCAATGATGGCCACAATGACCGTGATGGGGAGTTGGCACAGCGCCACTTGGGCGCGGGTTCCCAGCCTGCGGAAGATACGGCCGGGTCCCCGGTGGAACAATGGCTCAGCCATGTTTCTGACTCGTACCCCTTTACCTGTGGAAAGCAAAGTGCGAGGGAGGCTTTCTTTACGGCTCCCATACCGGGCAGGTACCCCTTTCCGCCCATATTGCACATGTCTTGTCATAATAATTGACTTTTCAATTTTTAGGGCTGTTGCGGATGTCATCAGCAGGGCTTACTAGTAGCGTATAAATGGTTGGAGCGGGTATGGCATTGGCGCTGGGCCAATGGGGGGCCATCTCCGCCTGGCGCAGGGATAGCAATGGACGATCTTGGTGTAGCTGTGGTCATCGAAGATGACGCCGATGTGCGGAACCTCCTTGAAGGTGTTTTGACCCAGGCGGGCTTTGAAGTGCATACAGCTGATGATGGGCGGTCCGGGGTAGAGGTGGTCCGCAGCAAGCAGGCCAACGTTGTGACTCTCGATATTGGGCTGCCGGACATTGACGGGTTCGAGGTCTTGCGGCGGATCCGGACCTTCAGCAACGCCTACGTGGTGATGCTGACGGGGAGGACTGAGGAACCGGACCTCTTGTCAGCCCTGAACACCGGGGCTGATGACTACATAGCCAAGCCGTTCAGGCCCAGGGAGCTCCGTGCCCGGGTGGCGGCAATGATGCGCAGGCCACGCCAGGAGGTCAACGGGCCGCGCCCGTCACCTGCCGCGTGGGGCCAAGCAGCGGCTCCTGCCGCCGCGCCCGCCGAGTCCGGAATCCTGCAGCACAACGGGCTTCGCCTGAACCACCGGACGCGCACCGTGGAAGTCAGGGGGGAGCCGCTGGGCCTGACGCGCAGCGAATTCGACCTGCTCCATGTGCTGCTGAAAGGTGGCGGCGCCGTGTGTACCAGGGCTGACCTGGTGCGGGCGGTCCGCGGGGAGTTCTACGACCATGACACCTACATCAGCGAAGCGGACGAGCGGGCCGTCGAAGTCCATGTGGGAAACCTGAGGCGCAAGCTCAAGGAGGACCAGCTGGCGCCACGCTGGCTGCAGACGGTCCGCGGGGTGGGGTACAGGCTCGCGCCGCGGCGGCCCGACGACGCCTGACCGGACCGCTACCCCTGATCGAGGATGAAGGTTGACTGGAGCTCGGACACCGTCCGCGCGCCGTCATGGGCAACGCCGGCCATCATGGCCTGCCCCTGGACGAAGTCGCCTTGCCGGATCAGGGCTTCGAGGACCTCGGCGAGCTTGGCCAGCCGGATACCGCCCACCATTGCGGAACTGATTTTGAGGCTGATTACCGCGTCAAGGGCTGAGGCCTCGTCCTGGCTGTCCACGGCTGTTCCCAGCCGGGCCAGGCGCGTGTCCCACATGGCGGCGTAGTCCCGTGCGAAGCGCCGGGCCAGCCCGGACCCTGCGAGTTCGTCGTCGAGTTCATCCAGCACGGATGCATCAATGAGAGGCAAGAGAGAGGCCGCCTTCAGCGAATGGGCCGCACCTGCGGCTGGAATGGACGGCGGCGCGATCCCGGCCGGCGGCACATCCGCAGCGGGGCTGTTTCCGCTGGAGCCGGGATCGGGATTGTGCATTGTCCAAGGCTACTTCCTGGAAATCCTTCAGTGACCTGTTTCGGATGATTCTGTGTAAACCTTGAGGCAACCTTGCCGCCATGCTGAGCAACCCTACTGGCCAGTAAAGGTGGCGATGGTATTAATGACCGCCGGTCCCAAAATGGCAATAAAGAGCACCGGAAATATAAAGAACAACAGCGGGAAAAGGATCATTACGGGCAGTTTCATGGCCTTTTCCTCGGCCCGCTGGCGCCGCTTGACGCGCATGACCTTGGCCTGGACACGCAGTACCCGGCTGATGGCGATTCCATACGTGTCGGCCTGCACCACGGCCTGCACGAAGCTGCGCAGTTCGGGAATGCTGGTCCGCTCCGCCAGGGCGATGTAGGACTCCCGACGGCTGCGCCCCACCTGCATGTCCTGCAGGGTGCGCACCAGTTCCTCGGCAAGGGGGCCCTTGCCGTTCTCACCGGCCCGTGCCATGGCGCCCTCGAAGCCCAGCCCGGCTTCCACCGAAATGAGCATCTGGTCCAGGGTGTTGGCAAGTTCCAGCTGCATGGCCTTCTGCCGTTCCGACCCTTTGCTGTAGAGCATGAGGTCCGGGATGAAGTAGCCAAGAACCAGGATGAAGAGGCCGGCAAGCTTCATGATCGGTGAGCTGCCGATCGAGGTCAGGTACAGGCCAACGGCCGCGCCGGCCACGCCAAGTCCGAGCTTGGACCCCAGCACCTTTCCGGGCGGCATGGAGGTGGGCCGGCCGGCCAAGGCCAGGAGCCGGTCAAGGAAGGCAACGTAAGCGGGGGGAGTCAGGCGCCTGCCCAACACCTCGAGGAGTCCCGGCCCTGTTCCGGCGGGGGCGGCGGCTGGGGGCGGTGCGCCACGCGAGAGCAGTTCGGCGGCGGCGATCCGGCCCTGCTTGTCCACGGTCAGGACGGACCAGGTTAATGCGCCCAGGGGCAGGCAGATCAGCAGGATCGAGAGTACGACGGTCAGGTTCATGGCTTCCTCAGAACTTCAGGTCGATAATCTTGCGCATCCACAGCGCGCCGATGGTCATCAGGACGAACGAGGCACCGATCATCACCCAGCCCAGGGGGTGGGTGAACATTGAATTCATGTAGTTGGGGCTGACGGCCAGCAGCATCGCCACGATGCCGAACGGCATGGCGATGAGGATGTAGGCCGAGAACTTGCCTTCGGCGGCCAATGCCTTGATGTGGCCCTTGATCTCCGCGCGCTCGCGGATGGTCTCGTTCACCTGGTCCAGCACTTCGGCCAGGTTGCCGCCCACCTCACGGTTGATCTGGATGGCTTGCGAGATCCACACAAAGTCCTCGTTCTTCATCCGTTCGGCGGTGTCGTTCAGTGCTGCCAAAAGGTCGCGGCCCAGGCTTGTCTCGGTGATCACGCGGCGCATCTCTTCCGAGGTGGGTTTTTGCGATTCCATGGCCGCGGCGTCGATGGCGCGCAGGATGCTGTGTCCGGCGCGCAGGCCGCCGGAGAGAAGTTGAAGGGTGTCGCCGAGCTGGCCGTCGAACGCAGCGCGTCGCTTTCCGGCCAGGAACCCGAGGACAAGCTTACCGACGAACGGTGCCAGGAGCGCAAGGAGCAGCCCTGCCAGGGGTCCCACGGTGACGATGCCCACCAGCATTCCCACGCAGGCGCCGATCCCCACCAGCAGGAAGAATTCCGCCTGGCTCAGCCGCAGCCCCGCGTTCTCCAGTTCTGCCCGGGAGAAGAGTTTCACGTTCCTGCCGGCGAGCAGCCGTTCGAAGGACTTGACCCCGGAGAGGGCCAGCCGCGTCAGGGAGGACGGCGGCTGGGGTTCAAAGGGGCGACGGCGGTCCAGCGGCACCGAGGGGGCGCCCGGCAGGAGGACTGCGACGCCGAGCAGGCAGATGGCCGCCAGCAGGATGACGGCTCCAATGCCGATGATCATGAGTGTTGCCCCTGCTTCGCGCCCGGTGACAGCGGACCGGCGAAAACTCCCGGCGAGACATGGATGCCAAGGTCCTCGAACCGGTCGATGAACCGGGGACGGATGCCGGTGGCTACGGGCTTGCCCATGAAGCTGCCCTGGGCGTCCACGCCTGCGGAGTAGTCGAAGACGAACGCGTCCTGGAGGGTGACGATGTCGCCTTCCATCCCCTGGACCTCGGTGACATGGGTAATGCGGCGGGACCCGTCGCGGAGCCTGGAGATCTGCACGATCAGGTTAACGGCGGAGGCGATCTGTTCACGGATGGCCCGCAACGGAAGGTCCATGCCGGCCATCAGCACCAGGGTTTCGAGGCGGGCAACGGCGTCGCGGGGCGAGTTGGAGTGCACCGTGGACAGTGAACCGTCGTGGCCGGTGTTCATTGCCTGCAGCATGTCCAGCGATTCGCCGCCACGGACCTCGCCCACCACGATCCGGTCCGGACGCATACGGAGCGAGTTGCGGAGGAGCTCACGGATGGTCACCTCGCCCTTGCCTTCGGTATTGGGCGGCCGGCTTTCCAGCCGGACCACGTGGTCCTGCTGGATCTGCAGTTCCACGGCGTCCTCGATGGTGACGATCCGTTCATCGTGCGGCAGGAAGGAGGACAACACGTTCAGGAGGGTGGTTTTGCCCGTACCCGTGCCGCCCGAAACGATGATATTGAGCTTGGCTTTGACGCAAGCGTTGAGCAGCTCGGCCATTTCCGGGGTGAGCGTGCCGAAGTCAATGAGGTTGCGGACCGTCAACGGGGTCTTGGAGAACTTCCGGATGGTCAGCGAGGAGCCGCCCACGGCCAGCGGGGGGATGACGGCGTTGACGCGGGAGCCGTCTTCCAGGCGTGCGTCCACAAGGGGGGAAGACTCGTCGATGCGGCGGCCCACCTTGGATACGATCCGTTCGATGACCTTGCGGAGGTGTTCCTCGGAGCTGAAGCGGGATTCGGTAAGTGTCAGCTTGCCCTTTCGCTCGACGTAGATCTGGTCCATCCGGTTGACCATGATTTCGGTGACGGCGGGGTCGTCCAGCAGTCGCTGCAGGGGGCCGTAGCCCAGCACGTCGTCGGCCACGTCGCGGACCAGGCGGGCGCGTTCCTCCGCGCTGAGCGGAACCTGCTCTGCATCGATGATGCGGGTGAGCTCATCCTTGGCGGTGCTCCGCAGTTCCTGCTCGGTGACGGCGGCGTCGTTGAAGCGGGCTCCCATGCGTTCGAACAGGGCGGTGGCCGCCCTGTCCTTCATGGCTGCGAAGACGTCCACGCCAGGTGCCTTGGGCACAAAGGAGGTGCCGGCGTCGTGCGTTGAAGGCACGACGGCGGCGTGGGCGGGAAGGCGTTTGTCCGTACCGTCGGGGGCGGCCGGGGCGGGCGCGGGGGCAGGGTTTGGAGGCTCCAGCAGCGCGGTGCCGGCCGGTGCCGGGGGACGGCCCTGGGCCGCGTTGATGCGTTCGGAGAGTTTCATCAGATAACCACTCTTCGGTGAAGCTTCCGCTGGGCCTGCGTGCGCCATGCCGGGTTGAAGCGCTGGACGAGTTGGCGGAGGCTTTTGACGGCCGGGTCCTTCTTGGAGTCCTGGAGGACGGGGATGCCGCGGTTGGTGGACAGTGCCACTGCCCGGGAGCGGGGGACGCTGACGTCCACGGGGGCGCCGATGGTGGATTCGACGTCGCGGACGTTCAGGCCTGCTTTGGCGTCGGCCATGTTCAGGACCACGTGGCGGGATTCGGGCATGATGTCCAGTTGGCGGAGGACTTCCAGGCCGGAACGGAGGCCGCGCAGGCTGGGGATGTCCATGGCGCTGACCCAGACCACGTCAGTGCATTTTTCCATGGCGGCCAGCCCGATTTCCGGCATGCCGGGGGCGGTGTCCAGCACCACGTACTGGAATTCCTGGGCCAGCTGGTCCAGCAGGTGGCTGACTTGGTCCGGGGTGATATGGTCCGCGTCCACCGGGTTGGGTGGGGCGCACAGGGCGTAGATGCCGGCCGGGTGCACGGTGAGGAAGGCCTTGAGGACCAGGGAGTCCTGGGCGGCGGCCGGGGTGACGGCGTCCGTGACGGTGTGTTCGGGGTTGAGGTAGAGGCCGGAGGCGACGTCGCCGAACTGCAGGTCAAGGTCCACGATGACCACGCTCATGGGTGCCACCTGGCCCAGGCCGATGGCAATGTTGGTGGCCAGGGTGGTCTTGCCGACGCCGCCCTTGGGGGAGAAGACGCCGATGACCAGGCCCTTGCCGTCTCCCGGCTGCTGCGCCTCGGGGCCGCGGTGGCGGGTGGCGAACGACTGGCAGGCGCGTTCCAGCAGTACCCGGATTTCGGCGGCGTCCGCCAAGGGGCTGAGGATGTCGCGGATACCCGCCCGCATGGCGTGCAGCAGGCCGGCAGGGTCAACGTCGCTGACGAGGACCAGGCTGAGGCCGGGCAGCTGGACGTCGAAGACCTTGGCGAACCGGAGTGCTTCCTCGTACGGGACATCCGGGCCGATGATGAGCACCTCGGGCTGCTCCTGGTTGAGGAGGGCGAACAGTTCCGCCGGGCCCGCCGGGAGGATATCGCTCGAGATGGTCTGGACGGTGCCGCGCAGGCCGTTGGCGACGGCGGCGCGCAGCTTCTGGTCGAAGTCGCCGTTGGGGGAGAGGAGGACGAAGCGGCTCACTTGTACACCGTGTCCTTCCTGGCGATGAAGCCGCCATTGTCCTGGGCGTCGAGGGGTTCCTTGGTGAGCCAGAGATCGCCGTTGTTTGAGGAATAGATGATCTTGGTGGCGTCGATGTCGCTGACCGCAACGGTGACCATGAACGATCCCTGCGGGAGGGTGGTGTCCTGCGGGTTGTCGCCGTCCGTGGGCTTTGCACTTGGTTGCGGGGCACGCTGGACGGCGGTCACCAGGATTTTGCGGAGGGTGAGTTGGGTTGTGGCTTCGCCTGTCTTGGTCTTGTCGGCGCCTGCGGCGAAGCTGAATCCAATGCCAACGTGGTCTCCGGCTTGGATCCGGCCGCCCACCACGCGTTTGGCTTCCAGTTCGAAGGTGACTTCCTGCATGCCTGCGGGCACCTTAACGGAGCCGCTGGACTTTGCATCTACCGGGTCAACGAGCCGTTCGGCGAGCAACTGCTCGCCGGGAACGAGGTCTACGGCGGCGACCTTGCCGGCCGAATCGTCGAGGTTCTTCAGGGCAGTCTTCGAAACGGCCGTTGCTGGAACCTGCTGCACCGCGACTGACGCCTGCACAATGTCGAAGGAGGAGCCGGCCGGTACCGCCTTGGTCACCACGAGAACCCCGGTGGGATCCATGTCCTTCATGGCGCGGGCATCGGCGCCCTGCGCGTACGTGATGATGAGGACCGCTCCGATGATGGCCAGCACCACTGCTGATACACCGGCCAACATACGTGACTTCACTGACTGCTCCTGTTGCTTTCACGAACCACTAGATGGTGGAGGCTAGCTGCTGAGGGCGACGATGGTAGCGCCGTCCGGATTCACCGGGCCCAGGGTGTAGCCGTTGGCCAGCGACACGTATTTGACGAACGTGCCGATGATTCCTTTGCATGGTTCGCGGCATTGCAGCGCAGCCGGTACGTCCGGCGTCCTGTTGTGGAAGGTGTAGGGCAGGCCGGTGGGCCCAAACTTCCAGCCCGCAACCTTGAAAGCGGCGAAGGTTGTCAGACCGAAAACGGCATTATTGCCGGTACCGGTGACTGCGTTGAAGATGGGGATCAGCACAATGACGTCCTTTCCAGCCGTTATGTCGGCCGCCCATGAATTCAGAAGACTGTCGCAGTAGGACGGGGGGTTGTTGCCGGTGTCACCGCCAGCGGTGCTTTTCGAGATGTCGATGGTGGCGCCACAAACAGAGGGGTCCTGCTTGAGACCGCCAAAACCGCCTTCCACGGCGGCGCCAGACGGCCCATAGTTACACCCGGGGTTGGCTCCGCTTCCATGCATCTGCAGGAGTTGCATAACCCCGTATTGTCCGCGGACCTGGCAGATTGAAATAGTGATCGGGAAGGCTGCCAAACCCTTGGTTGGACTGCCCCACTGGACGGCAGCCGGGGCATTGACCTCGGCGGTATTTATACCCAGGGCGCGGGCGAAGAAGAGGGACACTTGGTTTGCCGTGTGGCCTGCTTCCTGCGAACCCACAGTCACTGTCACCTTGCGGTTGGTCTTGTCCAGGACTACGGACTTGAGGTTACTGAGACCGTCATTGGCGTTGTTGTTCGCCAATGTTTTTGCCAGGGACGACGTGCTGGAACAGTCCGCGTCACTGGGATTCTTGGCGCATTTCTGGGCGATGGCAAGGGCCGCTGCATCCGCTCCGTTGCGAAGTTGGGTTCGTTCCGAGAACATCATCGCGACGTCCACGGCCATGGCGCCAAAGCCAAGCAAGACCACCAGCGTCAGCGCCACGATGACGCTCACGGCGCCGCGCTCGCCGTCGTTCTTTCCCATGGTCGGCTTCAGCCGCCGCATAGCATTGTTCCCTTGCCGGTCATCGTGAATGGTCCCGCTATTCCCGTCAAGGTGGACAAGGAGTAGGTGATCGTGACCGTGGCTTGGGGACTGGTTCCAGCGCTGACCGTTGAAGGGCATGGTGTGCCAAAGCTGATGTTGGTGTCCTGCAAGGCCGGATTCATGGAAACCGCGGTGTTCTTCGCTGCGGACCGCGCCGTTGTTTGATTGCCGGTCACTGCCAGTACACGCACGCCCTCGCGTGCAGCTGCCGAAAGCTCAGCCTGGGCGTTGTAAACCCGGCTGAACTCCATAATCCCCAGCAGCAACATGACGAGGAGAGGCACCACGATCGCGAACTCGACGGCAGCAGCGCCACCCTCGGATTCCCGACCCATGACTGTGCCTTTCAGTTGGTGCGTGACATGAGCGATGACGGTCTTCGCGCCGTCACCACCCATGTCACGTCTGTCGTACTGAGCGCGTTCGTTGACGAGGAATCCCCTAGGGCTTCACGCAAGCCCCTGCAGCGCCACCTGTACCGGGAACGTAGTTGCCAGCGCCGGAAACGTTGCACTTGATGTTGTTGAAGGTGTCGCTCAGTGTTCCGCCCAGAAGCGTGACAGCGGCGATGATGACGACGGCAATAAGGGCGACCATGATGCCGTACTCGACGGCAGTTGCGCCCTTCTCTTCGCTGCGAACGCGAATCATGAGGTTGGTGTAGAGAGAAAGCATTTTTGACTCCTGAGCGAGACGGATTGGCTGGCCCTGCACCAGCACTGAATTGAAGTTAGCAACGGGTTTTGCCGTCTTGACCGGATCTTGCAACATCCTGCGCAAAGCCTTTCCCTGATGCCTGCGTCCTGCGCAAATGCTGGGCTTTTACTCGGTTGGCGGTGGGATTCAGGGACGTCAACACACAAAAACGGACCCCCTCGGTTCTGGGTGCCGAGGGGGTCCGGACTATGGGCGCAAGCTGCGCTGTTGGTGGAGGGATCAGGGGATTCCCAGAGCCGAGCTCAATGTTGTCGCGAGGTTCTGGTAGTGGAGGTTCAGGGCCTGGCCAAAAGCGGTGATGCCGATAACCAGAGCCATTGCAAGGAATGCGACCAATATCCCGTATTCGGTGGCTGTCGCTCCGCGCTGGTCCATCATCAACGTACGCAGAGCTTCGGCGCGTCGGGTTATAAAACCAGGGAACCAATTCAACATGGCTGCCCCCTAAGAGAAAACTGCCATGATCTGAAGGACAGCAGGCCCCAGCAAAATGATGAAGAGCGTCGGCAGGATGAAGAAGATCAGCGGGAAGAGCATCTTGACCGGCATCTTCATGGCGTGTTCTTCGGCCATCTGCCTGCGTTTGATGCGCATGTCTTTCGCCTGTGCCTTCAACACTCCGGCGATGGCAATGCCGTAGGTATCGGCCTGTACCACGGCCCGAACGAACGTCCGCACTGCGGGAACGTCAACTCGTTCCGAGAGAGCCAGGTACGCCTCCTTGCGGGAGCGTCCTACCTGAATGTCTTGAAGAGTCCTGATTAGTTCATCCGCAAGAGGCCCCCTGCCATTCTCACCGGCACGTCCCATGGCGGTTTCGAATCCGAGGCCCGCCTGAACCGAAATCAGCATTTGGTCCAAGGCATTCGGGAGCTCCAACCTGATTGCTTCCCGGCGCTTTTGGGCAAAGTTCCGCAAGAGGATGTCTGGAAGGAAATAGGCCAGTGCGACAATCACAAAGGCAATGAAGAACCTCCCAGCCGAGGGTGCGCCCATGAAGACCAGAAGGCCCAGGAGGGCGCCGCCGAAAGCCAGCATTGGCTTGATCATAAGGATCCGGGACAGCGGCCATTGTTTTGGTCGACCCGCGCCCGACAATTGTTTGTCAAGCCAGCCCTCGTAGCCGCGGGGTGTAATCCGCTTGGACAGGCTCGAGAATTGTTGGCTGATGTTGAGTGACTGTGATGCCTGCGCGGAACGGCCGCCCAGGTTGGCCTTGATGCGACGCAGGGCAGCCCGGTCGCCTGTGAACGACAACCAAACCATGCCCGAAGTCGGCACGACGATGGCCAATATTGCTGCTAATGCGATGGGTTGCATGTCATCCCCCTAGTACTTCGGTTTGATGATGCGGCTGAGCCAGAGCCCGCCAACGGACAAGAGGATGATCGCCGCACCCAACATCGCGAATCCGACGAATGTCGTGGTAAACACCCGCGAGTAGGTTGGGTTGAACAGCACGAGGCCGATGAACATCAGGATCGGCAGGGCCATGAGGACCAATGCCGAGATACGCCCTTCTGCGCTGAGTGCCCTGACCTGGCCTTTAACTTGGTTTCGGTCGCGGATGGTCTCACCCACGTGGTCCAGGACTTCTGCCAGGTCCCCACCAACTTCGCGGTGGATCTCAATGGCTTGTGCTATCCAGTAAAAGTCCTCGCTTGCTGTCCTCCGGGAGACATCCGCCATCGATTCACCCAAATCGCGCCCGATCCTGGTTTCGTTGACGATTCGGGTGAGCTCCGCCGCCATCGGTCCATCATTTTCCTGCGCTGCTGCGTCGATAGCCCTCAAGAGGCTGTGGCCCGCCCGGAGACCGCCGGAGAACATTTGCAGCGTGTCCGGAACCTGTGCGTCGAAGGCCTTTCTGCGCCGGGAGATAAGGAAGTTTAGGCCCAGATAAAGGAGGAAAGGCGTGACAACCAGGGCCAGGATGCTCATGCCGAGGCCGCCGAGGAGGAATGCCGCCACCGTTGCCACCAAAGTGACTGTTCCGGCGATCAGGAGGTAATCCCCAGGCTCCTTGTTAAGGCCTGCCTGCTCCAACTTTTCGCGGTTGAAGATCGACGTGGGGCGCTTCTTCAGGCCGCGGTTCAGGGCGCCGACGGCTTGATTGGTCAGGCGTGTCAGGTTGGAGGATTGTTGCGCGATCTCGGGGCGTCGCCTGGAAAGGGGGACGCCTGGGCGTCCCTTCCAAACGAATACGAAAAGTAGCGCGAGCGACGTGTAGACCAGGAACAGGCCCGTCATGAAGAGGGCGACTGGCACAGACGGCGTCATGGCTATCTACCTCGGCCCGTTTCAGCGCCAAAGATGTGCGGCGAAACGTGGATGCCAAGGTCCGCGAACCGGTCCGTGAACCGTGGCCGAACACCAGTTGGCACTGGCTTACCAAGGAACCTTCCGTTCGAGTCGACTCCCGCAGCAAAATCGAAGATAAACGCATCCTGGAGGGTGACGATATCGCCCTCCATGCCCTGAACCTCGGTGATGTGCGTCACGCGTCGGGTGCCGTCCCTCAGCCTGGAGATATGAACAATAAGGTTCACCGCGGAGGCCACCTGCTCGCGTACAGCGCGGAGCGGCAGATCCATCCCGGCCATCAATACCAGGGTCTCAAGGCGGGCTATGGCATCGCGGGGGGAATTGGCGTGGACTGTGGAGAGGGAGCCGTCGTGGCCGGTGTTCATGGCCTGCAACATGTCAAGGCATTCGCCGCCGCGGACTTCGCCGACTACTATGCGATCGGGCCGCATGCGGAGCGAGTTTCGCACGAGGTCGCGAATGGCGATCTCGCCTTTTCCTTCAATGTTCGCCGGCCGACTTTCCAGCCTCACCACATGGTCCTGCTGAAGCTGGAGTTCCACCGCGTCCTCAATCGTGACGATGCGGTCCGATGCGGGAATGAAGGAAGACAAGGCATTGAGAAGCGTCGTCTTGCCGGTGCCTGTACCGCCGGAAACGATGATGTTCATCCTGGCCAGGACGCAGGCTTGAAGCAATTCGGCCATCTCGGGGGAGAGGCTGCCGAAGGCAATGAGCTTTTGTACCGTGAGGGCATCACCGCCGAACTTTCGGATAGTCAGCGCGGGGCCGTTGACAGCAAGCGGCGGGATGATGGCGTTAACGCGCGATCCGTCCGCGAGACGTGCATCCACGAGAGGAGAGGACTCGTCGATGCGGCGTCCAACCTTCGACACGATGCGCTCGATCACCCTCCTCAGTGCGTCGTCGGAGGCGAACTTGGTGTCTGTCAACGTCAACTTGCCAGCCCGTTCCACATAAACCTGGTCGAAACGATTGACCATCACTTCGGTGACGGACGGATCGTCCAGGAACCGCTGGATTGGACCATGGCCAAGGACGTCATCAATGATTTCGCGGATAAGGCGTTGGCGCTCGGACGAAGTCAGCGGAACCTGTTCCTCGTCGACGACGAGCTTCAACTCGTCCTTGACGAATTGGTGGAGCTCGGTCTCTTCGAGGGAAGAGTCAGTGATGCGGGCACCAAGCCGCTCGTAGAGGGCCGTACTGGCGCGCTCTTTGAGTGCGCTCAGCGCGCCACTCGCCGCAGCCGCAGTGGGGCTCAGCTCGATGACTTCGGCCGCTTGCGCTGTTTCGGCGGTCTTGACGTCGTGGATGCGGCCCAACGTGGCTGGTTCAGCAGCATCCTTGGCCAACACGAACGGATCGTGCTTTTCTTCGACGACTGCCAAGCTCGGCTCGGTGCCGCGTGCCTTTTCAAGCCTGCGTGAGAGGTTCACTGGACTACCGCCCTTCTGTGCAACTTCTTGTGGGGTCTTGCTTCCCAGTTGGGTTCGAACCGCTTCACCAGTTGTCGGAGACCTTTTTGCGCGGGATCCCGGCTGCCGTCCTGCAGGAGCGGGATCCCCTTATTGGTTGAGAACGGAAGGGTCCGCGAGCGGGGGAGCACCACATCCACCGGGGCCCCGATGGTGGCTTCAACATCCTGGAGCGTCAGCCCGCTGCGGCGGTCCGCCATGTTGAGGACCACGTGGCGGACTTCTGGCAAGAGGTTCAGTTCGGAGAGAATCTGGTTTCCGGAGCGAAGGCCCCGGATGCTCGGAACATCCATGCCGCAGATCCAAACGGCGTCCGAAGCCAGGTCAAGAGTCGCCAGTACATGTTCGCCGAGCCCCGGCGCCGTATCCACGACGACGTACTGGAACTCCTGCCGCAGCTGGGTAAGCAGGTGGCTGACGTTTTCTCCCGTGATCCGGTCCATTTCCACCGGGTTCTTTGGGGCGCACAGGGCATAAATGCCGGCAGGGTGCACGGTCAAATACGTCTTGAGGACCATGGAGTCCTGGCTCGCGGCACCCACAACGGCGTCCGTGATGGTGTGGTCAGGTTCCAGCATCAGCCCGCTGGCGACGTCTCCAAACTGCAGGTCCAGGTCCACGATGACCACCCCCATTGGGGCGATCTTTCCCAGCCCCACGGCCAGGTTCGTCGCCACGGTAGTCTTGCCTACTCCTCCCTTGGGTGAGATGACGGCGATGATCCGGCCCCCCGCGGCGTGCTCATGATGTTCGGAGCTGCTTGGGGACAGGCCGCGCCGCCGTCCGGCGGAGGCAAGGCTTGCCCGCTCGACGATGATGCGGATGTGGTCAACTTCTGCGGCCGGATCCAAGAGATCCCGGATGCCCGCCCGCATGGCCTGGATTGCCACTTCGGAAGATTCATCGGTCACCAGGATCATGCTGATCTCCGGATACTGCAGATCCATGACCGCGGCGAACTTCAGTGTCTCGTCGGCCGGGAGCCCGGGCCCGAGGACGAAAACTTCCGGCGGTTCGCCGAGGAGCTGCGTCAGGACTTCCTCGGGACCCTGGGGAAGATAGTCAGCCTGGAAGTATTGAAGGGTCCCCGGCATGGCGGCCGTGGCCAGACGAACTTTGCGCTCGAACTCCGTGATTGGAGTGATCAGGACAAAGCGGCTCATCGGAATACCTTCGTCTTGTCCACGACACCAGTGGTGCCTTCCGTAGCCCCGGTGGGCTCTTTCGACATGTAGATCTTGCCGAATTCCGCTGCGTAAACCAGGCGTTCGGCGTCAACCGAGTTCCGGGCCACTGTGATCAGGTAGTTCCCGTCGCTCTGTGCATTGCTGCCGGAGCTGAGAGATCCATCCGACTTTTGGGTCGAATCCTGCTGGGCCGGGCTGCCGTTGCTCAACTGGGTGGCGGTGACAAGTACTTTGTGGAAGGTCAGCTGGGTGCCCGCAGACTGCGTAGCCGTCTGCCCTGCCCCGTTGGTGGATGACTCGGTGAGGGAGATGAAGATGCCCACCGTGTCGCCGGCGGAGATCTTTCCGCCAACTACGCGTTCGATGGGGAGCTTGAGGGAGATCTCCTGCATTCCATCGGGAACGGCGACTCGTGACGGTCCAAGGAACGATTCCTTTTCCACCAGTCGGCTCGACAGCAGCTGCTCACCGGGAACCAGGGCAACGGCTGTGACCTTAGACCCCAGGGAGTTCAGGTCGGTCACGCTGTCAGCGGTGAGCGCTGACTTGGGGAGCGGCTTCTTGGCTACCGACCCTCCCAAATCGCTGACTGCTGTCCCCGCTGGAACGGCGGACTGAACCACAAAAACTTCCGATGTTTCGGTTCCGGCCATGGCACGGGCATCCGCGCTCTGTACGTATGTAATAAGAAGGACGGTGCCGGTTATCGCGATGACTAGCGCGGCGATGCCTCCCAGTAGGCGTGCTTTCACTTTCTTCCCCTTTAGGTGATTTTTATTTGATCAGCCCAAGGACAACGACGTTGCCTGTGGACGTTGTTGTGCCTCCGGTGAAGAGGCTGGGATCTGCGGAATAACCGACGAAGGTTCCGTACAGGCCCTTCTCGCTTGACGTGAACACGTTGGTTGGGTCGTATTTGGCCTGGCCGCCGAGGTTCCATGCCTGAATCTTGAAGCCGGCCCACTTTTCGATGAAGTACTGCACGGAACTGCCGCTGCATGAACCGAATTGTGCCGTTGACATCCCGGCGCACGTGTACTTGTAAACCGGAAGCGCCACCGTGGAATTCGGCAGTGATGGATTGAGTGTCGGGTTGAAGAGATCGATGCATCCCGTTGGGACTGAGGCACCTGTGCTCGTCATGCTCCACTGTCCAACTTCGGCTGTAACCTTGCAGCCAGTGTTTCCGTCTGGCTTGAGCCAGGCGAAGCCGCCGGGGATGATCTGATTTGAAGGATTCTGCCCATTGCAGTCCTGCGCGCCACCCTGGATGAGGATTTTGTGAGGCAGACCGTCATCCTTGAATTCACAGGGGGCAAAAGTCAGCGGGAGAACGGTAACTCCCTTCGTGGGGTACAACCACTTCGCCGTGGCCGTAGCACCCACTTTGGCCGGCGGTGCGTTCAAGGCGCTGGCGAACATCTTGGTCAGGAAACCGGCGTTGGTGACACCGTCCTTCGTGGACGTAGTCACAGACACTTGGCCCGGGACCGAGAGATCGACTGACTCAACCGTGGATTTGTTGTCGTTGGAGTTGTTGTTCGCCAGGGTCGAGGCAACGCTATTCACGGCGGCCTGGGTGCAGCCGCCGGTAGCGGAGCACATGTCCGCGCCTGCAAGTGCTCCCGCGTCTGCAGCATTCTGCAACTGGGCCCGCTCTGCGTAGATTTGTCCGGTATCGACAGCCAGGGCGCCTGCACCGATGAGCACCACCATCATGACGGCAACCATGACGCCAGCGGCCCCGCGCTCGCGGTCGCGGTCGGTGGTTCGCCGCGTCAGCCGTTGCATCGCATTGCTCCCACTCCGGTGACGGTTACGGAACTACCAAAAAGCCCTGTCAGAGTCGTCGCGGAATAGGTGATGGTTACCTTTTCCGTGGTGTCTGGCGCGCAAGCCGCGGGGCTGAAGGTGTAGGCGAAAGCTGCGGAGTTGACTCCGGGGGCACCGGCGACTGCTGCGGCTTTCGCATCGGTCTGGCTGTTCTTGACGGCCATGGTCCGAGCGGCCTCCCTGGCTGCCTGGGTCACGGAAATTTGGGCGTTGTAGGCGTTCGCGAACTCGACGATTCCTACGACTACGGACAGAAGGATGGGAGCCACCAGTGCAAACTCCACAGCTACTGCGCCGCGGCTCTTGTGTTCCGTGTTTGCTTTGCGGATCTTTTTCAACGGATCCCCCGAGGTTGATTGCGTTTTTCGGTTGTGCCGCGGTTGGTGCGCGGCACAACCGAAAGTGGGTTGGCTACCAGGTGCCGACTGTCGAGCCCAGGCTGGAGAACCAGGTGTTCAGCGCCGTGCCGAAGGCAGTGACGCCGATGATGATCAGGAGTGCGATGAAGGCCACGAGGAGCGAGTACTCTGTCGCGGTTGCACCCTTTTCCGAGGAGATGCGCTCCTTGCAGCCCGCCACAAAGGCGAGCACGGAGACCATGAATGAAGTCATTTCTGTCCCTAATTTTTTTGATTTGGCACGGTCGCTCATGCGCCGGCTGGTCGCCCCAGGCGATCACTGACTGGCAGCTTTGAATGGTCTGTCGCTGCCACGAAGTGCGCCGCGCCTGCTGGACTGCAAGGACGCGGCGCACTCGGGAGACTGTCACCTACCAGGTGCCGACCCGGGAGCCGAGGCTGGAGAACCAGGTGTTAAGAGCGCCGCCGAAGGCCGTGACGCCGACGATGATAAGCAGGGCGATGAAGGCCACGAGAAGCGAGTACTCAGTGGCAGTGGCGCCCTTTTCGGAAGAGAAGCGATCCTTGACGCCGGCAACGAATGCCATCATCGAGACCATGAGAGAAGTCATTGTATTTTCCTTAATTCGGTGAAATTGAATTGATGTTTATTTCAACGAATTTCCAGCTGCCCCCATAAATCCTTAGCGGCTGGACTTCGCTAAGAAGAGATTGTCATTTACGCCGATGGGCAACAATGCGTAGTGGTACTCGACTTTTAGGCGGCGCGCTGAAAGGACGTACTCGAATACTCGGAAAGGTACCTAGGGCGCGATCAGCCCGCTCCAGCGACTACTTGGATGGGCGCGCTTCAACCCGAGCGCAAGGAGTCTCTCGGCTGCAGTTCGCGCTACTGGATGAGCAGTGCAGTGAGGGCCAAAGCGCCAAGCATGGCGGGGCCGTGTGGCACTTCCTTGGCCATATTCCGGCGTTTTCCACCGAGGAGCACTGCTGTTGTGATTCCATTCACGATAAAGCCCAGGAGGCCACCGTAGAGCAGCTGGCTCCAACCTAGGTACCCCAGGTAAAGGCCGACGGGCGCGGCCAGCTTCACATCGCCCATTCCGATGCCGCCAGGCGAAATCAACGCCAAAATAAGGTAGGCAGCGAACAAAATGACCGCGCCAACGAGAGCTCTGATGAAATCGTCAGCTTGCTGACCAAATATCAGCGGAGCTGCCAACAGGACAATGCCGGCGACTAAGAGAATAAATACGAGCTGGTTGGGCAATAAATGCATGGCGATGTCCACCCTTGAAAGTTGAACGCCTAGCACTGCCAGGAGGATTAGGGCCGGCAGGCCCGGCATATTGCCAAAGCGCAAGACGAAGGCGGCGCACGCGGCGCCGGTGACGGCCGCCGTCGTCATCCGAACCCGCGGCGCCGGCAGGGCACCCAGCCGCGGCAGCGTCCGCGCAATCAGGATCTCAGTCGTGGGGGAGAGGAAACATCCCAGCAGGCCTATGACAACGACAAGGAGCCAACCGGCCGACCCTCCGCCCTCTGCTGATACCACTGCGCCCCCTGCATTGGTTGGGTTGGCGCATGACGAGCCAACCTCCGCTACCCCATTTTGACCCTGAACCACCTGACGCGCTAATCTAGGTAGTCGTTGTGCGTGTCCTATTCCGATGGTGCGTGCCCGCTTGAGAATCCGGTTGCAGGATAACTACTCAACGTGCACATTCGGAACTTCAGGATGACTGGTTACATGGAGCCCTCACCTCTGTTCCGGTAGCGCGCAGACAGTAGGTGCGCGAGCTAGCGACACCTAAACAAGAACGCCAGAACAAGAACGAGGCAAACACCGTGCGTACGTACACCCCGAAGCCCGGCGATATCAACCGCCAGTGGCACGTCATTGACGCCACCGACGTTGTCCTTGGTCGTCTTGCAAGCCAGACCGCAATCCTGCTGCGCGGCAAGCACAAGGCCACTTTCGCGTCCCACATGGACATGGGCGACTTCGTCATCATCATCAACGCTGAAAAGGTTGCCCTCACCGGCGCCAAGCTGGAGCAGAAGCGCGCATACCGCCACTCCGGCTACCCGGGCGGCCTGACCTCCGTCAACTACGCGGAACTGCTGGAATCCAACCCGGTCCGCGCCGTTGAGAAGGCCATCAAGGGCATGCTCCCCAAGAACTCCCTCGCTGCACAGCAGCTGGGCAAGCTGAAGGTGTACCGCGGTGCTGAGCACCCGCACGCCGCCCAGCAGCCCAAGACTTTCGAAATCACCCAGGTCGCCCAGTAGTCCTGGCCACCAAACAACTTATCTATACAAGGAGAATCGTGGCTCAGAACGAAGAGACCACCGAGGCCGTCGAGGCCGAGGAAAACCTGACCAGCTACACCTCTGAGAGCTCAGCTTCCGAAGCTGCTCCCAAGAAGGAACGCCCGGCCCTGACGGTTGCCGGCGCAGCTGTTGGCCGCCGCAAGGAAGCCGTTGCACGCGTGCGCGTTGTGCCCGGCTCCGGCAAGTGGACCATCAACGGCCGCGAGCTGGCGAACTACTTCCCCAACAAGCTGCACCAGCAGGACGTCAACGAGCCCTTCAAGATCCTTGATCTGGAAGGCGCCTACGACGTCATCGCCCGTATCCACGGTGGCGGCATCTCCGGCCAGGCAGGCGCCCTGCGCCTCGGCATCGCCCGTTCGCTGAACGAGATCGACGTCGAAAACAACCGCCCGACCCTGAAGAAGGCCGGTTACCTGTCCCGCGACGCCCGTGTCATCGAGCGTAAGAAGGCCGGTCTCAAGAAGGCCCGCAAGGCCCAGCAGTACTCCAAGCGCTAAACCCGCTTGCACAGAAGCCCGTCCCGCCTTTTGGCGGGGCGGGCTTTTTGCGTGCAGGAATTCCCTAAAGGGGAATCGTCGGACACGCCTCCAATAGCCGCTACACGAGTGTCCACAGTGGCCCCCAGGCTCACGCAATCGGTTTTGATAAGTCGTAGATGCCTTGCCCACCTACCATCTCGAGCTGAAAGTGCGTCTTCACCCAGTCGGAAATTTCAGCGACGGTGCTTGCCTTTGGCTGGGTTGCCAGAAACTCATCCTGGGGAAGAAAATAGCAAATCTGTCCGCCAGCGACCTTGTCTTTGAAGGCTTGGAGGGTGGGGGACGGGTCGGAACCAGCGAACCCACCAAGCGGCATGACGGGCCGGGCAACCTCAAGCTGGAGTCGTGCGGCTGTCTGCGAGGCCGAAGTGGCAGCCGCCCAAAGACATGTTCTCGAAGCGGTCGTGAGTCTGTCGAGAATGGCGGTGTTTGGCTTTTGGCCAAAGGCAACGTCATACGCCCATGCGGGGTTCCCATGTTTCATGTCATCCAAGAACCGATTGATGCTCGTAGGGCTCTTGGTCAGTTGCCCGGAAACGGGGTTGGAACCGTTCTGTGGGAGTGCTGTATTGAGGGCGGAAGTGAGGAGGGGGCCCGCCAACATTGCGACCACTGCTACGCTTGCCGCCCCCACCTCAAGCCAGCGGGCCGGGGGCCGAACAACCGACAGCGCTGCGCCGAGAGCTCCCAGTAGCATGATTCCGTTGCCAAGCCACTCCGGCCAGCCAACCACGCTGCTCAAGATGAGCCAAGTACACATCGCCGTGGCCAGGATGCCGGCCGCTGCTACAGCTCTGACAACAAACAATTGGTGGTGCTGCACATAGATTGCGCTGGCAACGCCGAGGGTCAGGGCCAGGGGCGCCGAAAGAGCCTCCGTGTAGTAGGTGTGGATTTGATTTCCCATAAAGCTCAGGACGAGGTAGGTGCCAAGGAACCAAGTGATGGCCATGAAGGCCAAGGTCCTCGCCCCTCCTTTCCGGGGCAGCAATTTCCAGCCGAATGCTGTCAAAAGTGCGCCGATGATCGCCGCGGGCAGCATCCATCCGATTTCTTGGCCGTAGTTCGCATTAAGAAGCCGCGTAAGCCCAGCGTCCGAGTCCACCTGCCTGAACTGTTCGGGTATTAGGTTTGCGACTGGATTAGCGTCGGTTCCCACTATGCGGTCCAACCCGTTGTAGGCCAAGGTCAGTTCCAGCATGCTGTTGGACTGTGAGCCTCCGACGTAAGGCCGTACTCCCGCAGGGATCAGGTCTACTACCGTCATCCAAAAACCACCGGTAAAGACCATCACAGCACCTGAAATGGCAGAATTTTTCAGCCTTGTTGACCAGGCCGCGTTGCCCCAAAACAGATACGCAGCACTTACGCTCGGGAGGACCAAGAGCCCTTGAAGTTGTTTGGTCATGAAAGCCAGACCCACCGCGACTCCTGTGAGGATGAGATACCTCAACCGGTTGGACTCAATTGCATGCTGGACCGCATGCACGGAGACAAGCATTAGCAGAAGCATGAGAGGGTCCGGGTTGTTATACCGAGACATCAAGACCACGATGGGCGTAGTGAAGAATACGGCGGCAGCAAAAAGTGCGGGTATCGCCGAGAAATTCTTGCGAATGATAACGTAAATAAGCAATGTAGAAATAACGCCCATAATTGCTTGCGGAGCCAATATTCCGATGGGCGTAAATCCGAACATCTTCGTGGAAATCTCCATGACCCACAAGCTGAGTGGTGGCTTGTCAACGGTAATGGAATTTCCCCAGTCCGAGGATCCGAAAAATGCGGAACCCAAGTCCTGCGTGCCGGACTGGACTGCAGAACTATAGAAGTAGTTAGCCCAGCCGTTGATCCCCAGGTTCCAAAAGTTGAGAATCCCGTTCAACACCAAAATAAGCAGCAACGCCGGCCGCTCCCACACTGGATCTTGGGGACGCCCCCTTATCACTCCACGAACAAACCGTGTGGCCCCGCCTATATAGTCAGCCCCGAAGGTTGTAGATAGTGACGCCGTCAACGTTCTCCCCCTTGAAGTTTGACCGAACCCACTCCGTGATAGCGGCGGCGTCCTTGCCGAGAGGGATCCCGTCAACGATCGCTTGCTGCCAGATGAAATAGGCGATGCGCTTACTCGATACCATGGACTTGAACTGGTCAAGAGTCGGAGCGGGGTCGGTGCCCAGCCAACCTCCCAGCGCGATTACCGGGCGCTGCGAAGACAATTGATATTGCGCTGCGTTCTGGGCTGTGTAGGTGGCTGCGGCCCATTCGGACTCCGTCGCGTTCTGCAGCAGCGCAGTCACTTCCGGCGATGGTTCTGCACCAAACCCAAGTTGGCGGGCAAGGGGCGGATCGCCACGGCGGGCGGCGTCAAGGTGTGCTGAGAGGGTTCCAGGATTGTTGCCCACAGGCCCGGACAAGGGATTTGTCCCAGAATGGGGCGTGGAAAGCGTGATCGTATCCGTTGCCAGCGGACCCCAAATCAATACGATCCCGACGAGCACCAGCGTGAGCCGGACTTGAAACCTCGATGCAGCCAACAGCCAGCCTGCCGCTGCCAAGAGCGTTAGCGCGATGGCGCCGAGTGGCCAGCTGCCCCAACCGTTACTGTATTCAAAAATCCGAGTCGCCACGTAGCCTGTTCCCAACAACAGGACAACGCCCATCGTCCGAGGGATCAACCGCCCACGGAGTTTCCACAACAGGGCGACGCCCATCGGGATGACCAGCGCTATCGGGGCGGCCAGGGAGAATACGTAGTAAGTATGTGTCATGGTGCCCATGAAGCTCAACACGATATAGGTGGTTGCCAGCCAGGTGACGGAGATCGTCATTAACCCCGTCTTTGACTTCGAAACGTTGCCCGACTGTCGCCACAACATCACCAAGGCGAGCGTGCACGTCAGCGCTGTAAACAGCAGCCACGCCCCCTCCGGGGCAAAGTTTGCATTGAACAGCCGGCTGAGTCCGCCGTCATAGGAACTCGGTGAGAGGTCTTCAGAAGTCGGTGCGGCGCCCGTTGCAGGATTTGTGCTGAAACGAAGGAACCTGGCCAGTCCGTTGTAGTCGATGGTGAGCTCGAGCATGCTGTTCGTAGCAGAACCCCCAATGTACGGCCTGTTTCCCGCAGGGATGAGGTCGACCACGACGAGCCACCAGCCGCCGCTGACGATGAGAGCGCCGAGCGAACCCAGGAGCCGCCGTATCCGTGATCCGATTGTTCCCGCGCCGCAGAGGACAATCGCCAGGGCAAAGGCAGGAATTGGCAGGAAGGCTTGGATCTGTTTCGCCATGAATCCAAGCCCCAGAGCCGCTCCTGACAGGAGAAACCATGACCAGCGGTTGCTTTCGATGGCGCGGACTACAAAGTACGTTGTGGCTACTGTCAGCAGGCCCATGAGGGGTTCTGGGTTGTTGTACCTGGACATGAGGACGACTACCGGCGTGGTCGCATAAATGAGGCCGCCCAGCAGTGCCGGCGCGGCCGCGAGGTTTCGGCGGATGATCTTGTAGATAAGCCATGTGGTGGCTATGCCCATCAGTGCTTGGGGCACTAGAAGGGACCATGAATTGAGGCCAAAAAGCCGGACCGACAACGCCATGATCCAGATGCTCAGCGGCGGCTTGTCAACGGTGATGAGGTTTCCCGCGTCGAGGGAACCGAAGAAGAAGGCCTTCCAGTCTTGGGATCCGGCCAGCGCTGCAGCGGAATAGTAAGGATTGGCCCATCCATTGCGGTCCAAGCCCCAGAGGAACGACGCCGCGGTCGCAGCCAACAACCCGACCAAGGCGATCCGCTCCCACCTCGCGTGATTCTGGGCAATCGGGCCGGCGGGGGCAGGAACCCGGTTCGCCTCTTTGATGCTCAACGAACTGACTGTCCAACGGGCCGGAAGGCGAGAATGGCTGAACGCTCGTCAGCACGGCGAAACCTGAACACCCAGAGGCGAAGAAGCACGAACCGCAGCAATGTGGCGAAGACGTTGGCGGCGGTGAGGACCAAAAGTTCGGTGCTTGGGGCTGGGTCCAAATTCACCGTATGCAGGACCAGCAGTGCCGAGGACGTTATAGCCCACGCCAGCATGAAGACCACAAGCCCCTGGAATTGTTGGGTAAACAGTTTCGCCGGGCCGCTGATGCCGAAGGTAAACCGCCTGTTCGCGGCAGTGTTGCCAACGGCCGTCAGCAACAGGGCAAGGAAGTTGGCCTGTTGTGCGCCAAAGGGTCCTTGGAGAACCAAATACAACAATGCGAAAGCGAGGGTTGAAATAACGCCAACGAGCCCGAACCGGACCACCTGCCCGAAAAAGCTGGGACGGCCCGGTGGGACTATCGGCCCGCGGCCGAGTTCTGCATATATTGCCTGGACGGGAATCGAACCTCTCACCAGGGAACCAGCCACTCGAACCATCCCGCGAAGGTCATCCAGGGCTGTTTGTTTGATGTCGACCCGACTGTCGGGATCATCAATCCAGTCGACCGGGATTTCGTGGATCCGCAGCCCCGAACGTTCTGCGATGATCAACAACTCAGTATCGAAGAACCAGCCGTTGTCCTCCACATGCGGGAGCAAACGCTTGGCGACGTCGGCCCGTATTGCCTTGAATCCGCATTGCGCATCGGAGAACCGGACCTGCATCGTCCGGCGGAGCAGGAAGTTATAGGAGCGGGAGATAAATTCCCGTTTCGGACCGCGGCTGACGCGTGAGCTCTGACCCAGCCTTGTACCGATGGATATGTCCGAATGCCCGGACAGCAGAGGCGCTATAAGCGGCGGGAGAGCGGCAAGATCCGTGGAAAGGTCTACATCCAGGTAGGCCAAGACCTTTGCCTCAGAAGCGCTCCAAGCATCGCGAAGCGCGAAACCACGCCCTTTGACCTCGAGGCGGCGATACTCGACATTTGGCAGTTGCTCGCTGAGCCGGGCAGCAATAGCCGGAGTCCTGTCGGTGCTCGCATTGTCGGCAATGGTTATCTTCCATGTCGACGGCATTTCCCGTGAGAGATATTCGGAGAGTCTTGAGATGCTGTGTTCGAGTACGGCTTCCTCATTGAAAACCGGTACTACAATTTCGAGCGCCAAGCCCCCATAGCTAGGTGTCATGCATCAGAGATTAGGGCCGGCCTGTGGCGGCCGCGAGGGCTTTTGGCAAAGACACGTACACGACAGAGAAATCAAGTACTACACCTGGCCGGCCGTGCTCGGAAGCAGGTAGTTACTACTGGGGACCCGCCCACACCGAATCATTACTGTCGGTGCGCATGGGGGATGAGAAGGCAAACCTGGGGACCACCAGATACGGCGCACTTGACGGTCTAAGGGGACTGGCCGCCGCAGTGGTGGTGATTCACCATTGCTTCCTGGTTTCCCCGAGCTTGGCCCTTGCCGTTGCCCGCGTTGACACTGGCAACGCGGAACCCTGGGTATGGTGGACCACCTTCACGCCCGCGCATTTGCTATGGGCGGGCACCGAGGCGGTTTACGTCTTTTTTATTCTCTCCGGATTTGTTCTCACGCTTCCCTTCCTGGGAGTTTCACGGCCAACTTGGCGGGCTTATTACGCAAAGCGATGTGTCCGGATCTATCTTCCAGTCTGGGCGTCTCTGGCCGTTGCGTTGCTCTTGGCATGGATCGTCCCGCGCACGGGGAGCCCGGATCTTAGCGCGTGGCTGCTCATCCATGATGAGTCTCCGAATGTGCTTGCTGACGGGGTGCTCCTTGGTGGTGCAGACTCTCTCAATTCGCCGCTCTGGTCACTGCAATGGGAAATATTGTTCTCCTTAGCGCTCCCTCTTTATGTGGTATTGGCGCTGCGGATTAGGAATGCTTGGCTGCCGTGCCTTCTGACGCTTTTTTCGTTGATCGCTGTCGGAACGGTTACCTATCTCCCGGCAATCGTTTACATGTCCATGTTCGGCATCGGTGTTCTCATGGCTGTGCGGAAAAACAGGTTGGAACAATTCGGACGCACTCTCAGTCGAGTCAAGTGGGGTGGCCTCATTGCGTCCTCATTGCTGCTGCTTTCGTCGCGGTGGTTGTTCCCGCAACTTCCCACGGTGATATGCATGGCGTGCATCGGTGGTGCACTATTGGTGTTCGCTTTCATTGCCTGCCCGCCCCTAGCCAGTGCGGGCAACCACCGGACCTTGCAGTGGCTTGGCACCCGATCTTTCAGCCTGTATTTGGTGCACGAGCCGATCGTGGTTTCGATCGGCTTCGTCACCCATATTTCGAACCCGTTGCTCGTTACCGCCTTGGCCGTTCCACCCTCATTGGCTGCGACCGAATTATTCTTTCGGTGCGCCGAACGGCCGGGCCGCATACTTGCCGGACGCGTCGGCCATCTTGTGGGCAGCAAGGTTCGCCGAGTGCCGCAGCTTCTGACGCCCGGGCCCTAGGCAGTTCGCCACCCGTGGAGGACCCGCCCCCATAGCCCCGCGCCCCATCCTCTACACTTGACCGGTGTCTAGATTATTTGGAACTGATGGTGTCCGGGGGTTGGCCAACGGCTTGCTGACAGCTGAGCTGGCCCTGCAGCTGGCCCAGGCGGCCGCCGTCGTGCTCGGCCATGACCGCAACTCCAACGGCTCCCGCCCGCGCGCGGTGCTGGCACGCGACCCGCGCGCCAGCGGCGAATTTATCGCCGCTGCAGTGGAAGCCGGACTTTCCAGCTCGGGCATCGACGTCTACGACGCCGGTGTGCTGCCCACCCCGGCGGCGGCCTACCTCGTAGCGGACCTCGATGCGGACTTCGGCGTCATGATTTCCGCGTCCCACAACCCGGCGCCGGACAACGGAATCAAGTTCTTCGCCCGCGGCGGGCAAAAGCTGCCGGACGAGGTCGAGGACGCCATTGAAGCCCAGATGGGCAAGGAAGCTGTCCGGCCCACCGGAGCCGACGTGGGCCGCATCCAGCGCTTCTCCGACGCGGAGGACCGCTACATCGTCCACCTCCTGCGTACGCTGCCGCACCGCCTGGACGGCCTCACGGTGGTCCTTGACTGCGCCAACGGCGCCGCCAGCGGATGCTCACCCCAGCTTTTCAAGGACGCCGGCGCGCGCCTCATCGTCATCGGCGCCGATCCAGACGGACTGAACATCAACGACGGCGTCGGCTCCACCCACTTGGGTCCCCTCAAGGAAGCCGTGATCAAGCACGGGGCAGACCTGGGAATCGCCCACGACGGCGACGCCGACCGCTGCCTGGCCGTTGACCACGAAGGCAACGAAGTGGACGGCGACCAGATCATGGCCATCCTCGCGGTGGCGCTCAAGAAGTCCGGGAAGCTCAAGGACGACGTCCTGGTGGCCACGGTGATGAGCAACCTGGGACTCAAGCTCGCACTCCGCGATGCCGGAATCACCATCATGGAAACGGCAGTGGGGGACCGCTACGTCCTCGAAGGCATGCGCGACGGCGGCTACAACCTCGGCGGCGAACAGTCCGGCCACGTGATCTTCTCCGACTACGCCACCACCGGTGACGGCCTCCTCACCGGCCTGCAGCTCGCCGCACAGGTGGCCCTCACCGGGAAGCCGCTCAAGGAGTTGGCCACCGTGATGACCAAGCTCCCGCAGGTCCTCATCAACGTCAAGGGTGTGGACCGCAGCAAGGTTGGCAGCAACGACGTGCTGGCCCAAGCGGTGGGGGCTGCGGAAGCGGCGCTCGGCGATACCGGCCGCGTCCTCCTCCGGCCCTCCGGAACCGAACCCGTTGTCCGGGTGATGGTCGAGGCCGCCGACGAGGAAACTGCCCAGTCAATCGCCGAGCACTTGGCGCAAGTTGTCCGGGCAGAACTCGCCCTGGAACTTGTTAGTGAATGACTGAGCCCCTATATGCGTTCTCGCTGTGCCTCATGAGAGCCCGGTACAGGAGGATGACGGCTACGGTTTGGACGAGGAAGGCGATCGAAAGAGGCAACGCGTAGCTGTTCTTTGCAAAGTACAAGAAATAGACAAACGCTCCTGTGGTGGCCAGTAGGCAAGGAACCAAACGTAGCCGTGACCAGTTCAAGAGAAGCAACGACATAACTTCAGCCGCAAAGAAGTAACGGTCATGCATTTGGGGCAGCAGCAGGGGGCACACGGCGACCGTCGTGATGCATAAGAGAAGGCGACGCTCCGAAACGTCTTCACCACGCCAGTAGGCGAACACTGCGATCCCGATGGCGACGGCGCAGAGCATGATGCCCCACCATCTTCCTTCAGCGATGCCCAGGTTTGGGAACATAGCAAAAATGTTGGCTGCCCCGGATACCAATCGGTTGTCCTGTGTTTGTCTGACATAGATAGTGAGCGTACTTTCCCAAGACCGCCCAAAGATCACAGGCGGCAGGCTCAGCGCCAACCAAACGAAGCCAGCCATGAACACGCCTCGAATATTGAAGCGCCCGCGTAGCGAGATTGCCGCCAAGGCTGGAAGAAAGAATACAGACTGGAGTTTGAACGCGACAGCGACCCCCCAAAAGGACCAGGCACAGTTGTAGTTGTTCCGAAGCAGGCTCCGTGCCGACAACAAAAGGAACGCGGTATAGATGGAGTCGCACTGTCCCCACATCGCGCCGTTGACGAGCACCGTGGGTGCCAAAAGCGATATCACCGCTACTGTGCGCGGTGCCAGCCGTGATGGACCGAGCTCCTTTGCCAATGCCGCCACCGCCAAGGCGAGTGAAACATCGCCCGCGATGGACACAATTTTTATCGCGATGAGCGGGTCAATTGGAAGGAAGCTGACCAAGAACAGTAGGAACAAGTACGGGAAGTTGTAATTCGAGAAGTCCCCGCCGAGAGCCCAGACGCCGTGGTCTCGAAACTGTTCCATCCAAGGTAGGAGAAAAGTGGCGGCATCTTCACTTTCATACGGAACTAAGAGAACACGGGCAACCAGCGCCATGACGACGAGCAGGACCGTAACCGCCGGCGGAGTTGTCCGGCGCAGAGTTTTTGATGGCACTTCCGTTTGCTTGGTTATGGCGTCCCCCATTGCGCCATCATTTGGTGAGGAACGCCGATATGTCAACGCTATTAGGAAACCAACCAAATGTGGCCCGCCTCCCGGAAGGGAAGCGGGCCACTGGCTTTTAAGGAAGGACCTAGACGGTGCGGTCCTTCAGTGCGTCACGGATTTCGGTCAGGAGCGCAACCTGCGGATCCTCAGCAGCCTCCTCCTTGACGTTCTTGTCGATGCCCAGCCGGCGGTTGCGGCGCTCGATCATGTGGTTCATGGGCATGACCACCACAAAGTAGATGGCGCCCGCAATCAGCAGGAAGTTGACGATCGCGGTCAGCAGCACACCGAACTCGATCGCGTTGCCATTCAGTTCAACCCTCGCAAAGCTGTCAAAGTTCGGCGCACCCACCAGGCCGGAAATGAATGGCATGAGCACCTTGTTCACCATCGCCGTCACCACTGCACCGAAGGCAGTACCCATGACAACCGCGACGGCAAGGTCAACGACGTTGCCTTTCATGATGAAATTCTTGAATCCTGTCAGCATGGGAACCACGCTAGCCCACAGCCGCAGGCCTCCGGATGACGCCGAGGTAAATTCCCGCTGCGTGTCAGGCCCGGCAAGAGCCTGGTGCGTCCCTCACGGGTAGGCGGGCGCCGCTTCCAGGCCGAAGTATTCCTCCAAGGTGCCGATGCCGCGCTTCGCCATGTCAGTGGCAGCCTCAACCCCTACGAACCGAAGGTACCAGGGCTCGTAGTAGTAGCCCGTGATGGGGTGCAGCATCCACGGATACCGCACGACGAAGCCGTACCGGTAGGCGTTCGCTTTCGCCCAGGTGGCCGCCGGCTGGTCTGCGAAACATGGCTCGAAGCTGCAGGCCCCGCCGCCGTCCCCGATGTCGAAGGCCCATCCCGTCTGGTGCTCCGAGTGGCCGGGCCGCGCACTGGCGGTATCGGCGTCGGCCTGTCCCCGCGCGGCGACGTACCCGTTGTAGGTGGTCACCTGGGTGCTGTACGAGCGGTAGCCGCTGGCCAGGACCATCGCCACGCCATCCCGCGCCGCAGCCGCGAACATCGCCTCGGCCGCTGCCGCCGTCGTGCTGTTCAGCAGGGCACCTTCACCCGCGGCGGAAATGGCGACGGCGGGACGCACCAAGTCAGCCGGCGCATAGTCCGCGGGCGCCAGCGGCCGGTGCTTGTTTACGATGACCCACTGGCTTGCGGGGTCGTCGAGCGAGAACTGCCGCGCCAGCGTGGCCGAGGGCGACGGTGTGGGGGACTGCGCTTCCGGCGACTGGCCCACCGTGGCGGTTTCCGCCGTCGGGCCCGCTGAAGCGGTTACCGCAGCAGGGGAGGGCGGCGCGGCAGAAGGAGCAGCGGACGACGCCGGCGCAGCCGGAGGTGCCGCCGGCGTGCAGGCTGCCAGGACCGTCAGCCCTGCCCCCGCCGCGAGGAAGCGGGCAAAGCTGCGGCGCGTGGCCGGTCCGCATTCGTAGCACACGTGTGCTAGACCTTCCTCAGGAGCATGCGGCGGATGGAATGGTCAGCCTCTTTGGTCAGCACCAGTTGCGCCCGGCCCCTTGTGGGCAGGACGTTTTCCTCCAGGTTGGGCTCGTTGATCCGCTTCCAGATGTCCCGCGCGGTGTTCTCGGCTTCCTCATCGGAGAGGGTGGCGTAACGGTGGAAGTAGGACTCCGGCTGCGCGAACGCGGTGCTCCGCAGCTTCCGGAACCGGTCCACGTACCACTCCTCGATGTAGGAGGTCTTGGCATCGACATAGATGGAGAAGTCGAAGAAGTCGCTCAGCGCCAGCCCCTGGCGTCCGTCATGCCGCGGCCGGGCCGGGGCCAGCACGTTCAGGCCCTCCACGATCAGCACGTCCGGCCGGCGCACCACCACTTCCTTTTCCGGCACGATGTCGTAGGTGACGTGCGAGTACCAGGGTGCCCGCACTTCCTCGGCCCCGCCTTTGATTTCGCTCACGAAGCGGAGGAGCGCCCGGCGGTCGTAGGACTCGGGGAACCCCTTCCGGTCCAGCAGTTGCCGGCGCTTGAGCTCAGCCAGCGGATACAGGAAACCGTCGGTGGTGATCAGTTCCACGTTGGGGGTACCGGGCCAGCGGCGCAGCATCTCGCGCAGCACGCGGGCGATGGTGGACTTGCCTACCGCCACTGAACCGGCCACCCCGATCACGAACGGCGTGCGCTGGGTCTGCTCACCCAGGAAGGTGGTGGTGGCGGCATGCAGCTGCCCGGCTGCCTCCACATACAGGTGCAGGAGCCGCGAGAGGGGCAGGTAGACGTCGCGGACTTCGTTCATGTCCAAGGGGTCGCCGAGCCCGCGAAGGCGCAGCACATCCTCTTCGTTAAGGGGCTGTTCCATCTGGGCTGCGAGCCGGGACCAGGTATGCCGGTCCAGCTCCACGAACGGCGAGGCACCCTCCCCGTTCGCTTCATTGCGTTGCGAAGTCACGCTAAAGATTCTGCCCCCCGCCCGGCGCATCGCGAAATGACGCCCCTGCTCAGCGCGGCGAGCTGCGTCACTTGGGCCGCGCGGCGGCGCTTACCGGTTTAGAGCAACCGGCACGCTGCCGATAGTCTTGTGCCTATGTGTGGAATCGTGGGTTACGTAGGCCGTTCGACCGACGGTGCAATTGATGGTCACAGCGCGTTGGACGTTGTCCTTGAGGGGCTCCGCCGCCTGGAGTACCGCGGTTATGACTCTGCCGGTGTGGCAGTGGTGTCCGAGGGCGCCATCGAGTCGCGGAAGAAGTCCGGAAAGCTGAGCAACCTGATCGCCGAGCTGGAGGCGCGCCCGCTGCCCGAGACGGTGACCGGGATCGGGCACACCCGCTGGGCGACGCACGGCGGTCCCACGGACCGCAACGCGCACCCGCACCTGGCGGATGGCGGCAAGCTGGCCGTGATCCACAACGGCATCATCGAGAACTTCGCTGAGCTCAAGCTCGAGTTGCTGGAAAAGGGCGTCACCTTCCTCTCCGAAACGGACACCGAGGTGGCCGCTGCACTCCTGGCCGACATTCTCCGGAACAAGCTGGGCGGGGACACCGCGAACGGCGGACTGACCCACGCCATGGAGCTGGCCTGCCAGCGCCTCGAAGGCGCCTTCACCTTGCTGGCCGTGCACGCGGACCAGCCCGACGTCGTCGTGGCCGCCCGCCGCAACTCACCGCTGGTGGTGGGCCTGGGCGACGGCGAGAACTTCCTGGGCTCGGACGTGTCCGGGTTCATCGACTACACCCGCCGGGCCGTAGAGCTGGGCCAGGACCAGATCGTCACCATCACGGCGGACTCGGTGGACATCACCGACTTCTACGGCAACCCGGCCTCCGGCAAGGAATACCACGTCGACTGGGACCCGGCCTCGGCGGAAAAAGGCGGCTTCTCCTCCTTCATGGAGAAAGAGATCAACGACCAGCCCGACGCCGTGGCCCAGACCCTGCTGGGACGCTCGGATATCAAGGGCAAGCTGACCCTGGACGAACTCCGGATCGACCCGGAGCTGTTGAAGCAGGTCAACAAGATCATTGTCCTGGCCTGCGGCACCGCCGCCTATGCGGGGATGGTGGCCAAGTACGCCATCGAGAACTGGTGCCGGATTCCCACCGAGGTGGAACTGGCGCACGAGTTCCGATACCGCGATCCCATCCTGGACGAAAACACCCTGGTGGTGTCCATCAGCCAGTCCGGCGAGACCATGGACACCCTGATGGCGGTCCGTTACGCCCGCGAACAGGGCGCCAAGACCATCTCCATCTGCAACACCAACGGCTCCACCATCCCGCGTGAATCCGACGCCGTCCTGTACACGCACGCCGGGCCGGAAATCGCCGTCGCCTCCACCAAGGCCTTCCTGGCGCAGATCACCGCCGCCTACCTGCTGGGCCTGTACCTCGCACAGCTGCGCGGCAACATCTTCTCCGGCCAAATCAAGGACGTCCTGGCGGACCTGAACAAGATCCCCGCCAAGATCCAAAAGATCCTGGACAACGCCGGGCCGCTGCGCGAACTGGCCCGCAGCATGGCCAACGAGAAGTCCGTGCTGTTCCTGGGCCGCCACGTGGGTTACCCGGTGGCCCTTGAAGGTGCGCTGAAGCTCAAGGAGATCGCCTACATCCACGCCGAGGGCTTCGCCGCCGGTGAGCTCAAGCACGGCCCCATCGCCCTGATCGACGAAGGCCAGCCGGTGTTCGTCGTGGTTCCGTCCCCGCGCGGACGCGATTCGTTGCACGCCAAGGTGGTCTCCAACATCCAGGAAGTCCGTGCCCGCGGCGCCCGCACCCTGGTCATCGCCGAGGAAGGCGACGAAGCCGTCAAGGCCTACGCCGAGTATGTCTTCTACGTACCGGAGACCCCCACCTTGCTCATGCCGCTGCTGACCACGGTTCCGCTGCAGATCTTCGCGGCGGAGCTGGCCGCAGCCAAGGGATACGACGTGGACCAGCCCCGCAACCTGGCCAAGAGCGTCACTGTCGAGTAGCGGTGACTCCCTAACCGCTGGAAGCCCCGGGCCCACAAGCCCGGGGCTTCCAGCGTTAAGCCACGCAATTGCGCTATCGGCGGACAACGGAAAGAACCCGCGCCAACGGTGCTGCACCCGGGCGTGCGGGGGATGGTCCCACCGTAGAATGAGCCCATGATCGTTGGCATTGGGGTAGACGTAGTAGACATTGAGCGGTTCGGCCGCCAGCTGGAGCGCACACCCGGGCTGAGGGACCGCTTGTTCGTCCCCGCGGAGCGGGAACTGAACACCCGGTCCCTGGCTGCCCGGTTCGCGGCCAAGGAAGCCGTGGCCAAGGTCCTCGGCGCGCCCGCCGGAATGAACTGGCAGGACTGCTGGATCGGCCTGGACCAGAACGGGCCCACTGTCCAGGTGAAGGGCACCGTTCTGGCGGTTGCCGAGGCCAAGGGCGTCAAACGCTGGCACCTGTCCATCAGCCACGACGGCGGCATCGCCACCGCAACGGTACTGGCCGAAGGCTGACCCGGCGGCCGCCGCATGATCACCGCCTATACCGGAACCCAGGTCCGCGCAGCCGAAGAACCCCTCCTCGCCGCCGGGCGCGGAGAGGAACTCATGCTCCGCGCCGCGCACGGCCTGGCCACCGGCGTCGTCCATGAGCTTCGTTCACGCGGTGCCCGCCTGTACGGCGCCAGCGTGGTGGTGCTGGCGGGAACGGGCAACAACGGTGGAGACGGGCTCTACGCTGCTGCCTTCCTCGCCGCCCGGGGAATGCGTACGACGGCGGTACTCACCGGGGATGCCGCCCATCCGGGTGGGCTCGGTGCATTCGAGCGGGCCGGCGGCCGGGTGAACCGCCTCACTGAAGAGGCACTTCCGGAGCTGGCGGCGGAAGCCGCGCGCGCCGACGTCGTCATAGACGCCGTTCTGGGAACCGGCGCCAAGGGCGGCCTTCGGGGACTCGCCGCAGACTTTGTCCAGGCCCTTGCGGGCGCGCGGACAGCCGGCCGCGCCCAAGGCCTGGTGGTGGCCTGCGACCTCCCCAGCGGCGTCGACGCGGACAGCGGAGAGACCGCCGGCGAGGTGCTCATGGCGGACCTGACGGTGACGTTCGGGGGAGCGAAGTCCGGGCTTATGGCCGATCCCGGAGCCGACTATGCAGGCCGCGTCCTGGTGGTACCGATCGGGATTGAAGAGCACTTTCCGCAGCCGTCCCTGCGCAGACTTGAAGGTGCCGAGATGGCAGGCCTGCTGCCGCACCCCGCCCGGCGCGCCCACAAGTACTCCCGGGGTGTGCTGGGAGTGGTGGCCGGCTCTGAAGACTATCCCGGTGCCGCCGTCCTCGCCTGCCGTGGGGCGCTGGCCGCAGGCGCGGGCATGGTCCGGTACCTGGGTCCGCCGTCAGTGGCCCACCTGGTCCGCCAATCCTGCCCCGAGGTCGTGTGCAGCACGGGGAGCGTCGCGGAAAACCGCGTGCAGGCCTGGCTGGTGGGCTCCGGCATGGGCCCAAAGGACCATGACCAACTGGCCCGCGCCGGCGATGCCGTCACGTCCGGCCTGCCGGTCGTGGCTGACGCCGGCGCCTTGCCTGCCCTCCCGGACACGCTGGCGCCGCATGTGGTGCTGACCCCGCATGCCGGGGAGCTTGCCTCACTGTTCCAGCGGCTCGGTGGCGGCGAAGACCGGGAGGCCGTGGAAGCGGGTACCCTCGACGCTGTCCGCCGCGCTGCCGACCGTACCGGTGCCACCGTCCTGCTCAAGGGCGCCACCACGCTGGTGGCTTCGCCATCCGGCCAGACCTTCAGCCAGGCGGACGGCACCCCTTGGCTGGCCACCGCCGGGAGCGGGGACGTCCTGGCCGGTGTCATCGGCGCGCTGCTCGCCCAGGCGGGGTCCGCCGTCGAACCTTTCCGCCAGCTGGGCCTGGACGACGACGACCGCTGGGCAGCCCTGGCCGCACTCGGAGCCGCGCTGCATGGGCGCGCCGGGACGGCCGCGTCGGAGTCCGTGGCGGGCGGACCCGTCACGGCGGCCCGCATCGCGGAGGGTATACCTGAAATTTGGGGTAAAGTCAGCATGCTTAGTAAATATGGAGCCTGGAAACGTAATAGTCACAGCCAACCACTACGGTAGGCATTAGTTCGCACCAGCAGCAGGGGCGTTCCGATGCCCTCTGCTGCTGACCACAAAATGAGGAGCACGATGGAAGTCTGGCCTGGAACTGCCTATCCGCTGGGAGCGACCTTTGATGGCACCGGCACCAATTTCGCCCTGTTCAGCGAGCGGGCCGAGCGGGTCGAACTCTGCCTCCTGGCTGATGACCTGACCGAGACCCGGATCGAACTGACCGAGGTGGACGGCTATGTTTGGCACTGCTACCTGCCGCACATCCAGCCCGGCCAGAAGTACGGCTACCGCGTCCATGGTCCGTACGACCCCGCAAGCGGAAACCGTTTCAACCCGAACAAACTGCTGATGGATCCTTACGCCAAGGCCATCCAGGGCCAGATCGACTGGGACCCGGCCCTGTTCTCCTACGAGTTTGGCGACCCGGACTCCCGCAACGACGCCGACTCCGCCCCGCACACCATGCACGGCGTGGTCATCAACCCGTTCTTCGAATGGGACGGCGACCGCCAGCTGCGGATTCCCTACCACCAGTCCGTGATCTACGAAGCCCACGTCAAGGGCCTGACCGAACTCCACCCGGAGATTCCCGAAGAGCAGCGCGGCACCTACGCCGGCGTGGCGCATCCGGCCGTGATTGAGCACCTGAAGAAGCTTGGCGTCACCGCCATTGAGCTCATGCCGGTCCACCAGTTCGTCAATGACGGAACCCTGGTGGAGAAGGGGCTGAACAATTACTGGGGCTACAACACCATCGGGTTCTTCGCCCCGCAGAACACCTACAGCGCCACCGGCGACGTCGGGCACCAGGTCCAGGAGTTCAAGGCCATGGTCCGCGACCTGCACCGGGCCGGCATCGAAGTGATCCTCGACGTCGTCTACAACCACACCGCCGAAGGCAACCACCTTGGCCCCACGCTGTCCTTCAAGGGCATCGACAACCAGGCCTACTACCGCCTGGTGGACAACGACCTCAAGCACTACATGGACTACACCGGCACGGGCAACTCGCTGAACGTACGCCACCCGCACTCCCTCCAGCTGCTGATGGACTCCCTTCGCTACTGGGTCACCGAGATGCACGTGGACGGATTCCGGTTCGACCTCGCCTCCACCCTGGCCCGCGAGTTCTACGACGTGGACAAGCTCTCAACGTTCTTCGAACTCATCCAGCAGGATCCGATCGTTTCCCAGGTCAAGCTCATCGCCGAGCCGTGGGACGTTGGCCCCGGCGGCTACCAGGTGGGCAACTTCCCGCCGCAGTGGACGGAGTGGAACGGTAAGTACCGCGACACCGTCCGCGACTTCTGGCGCGGCGAACCGGCCACCCTGGGCGAATTCGCATCCCGCCTGACCGGTTCCGCAGACCTCTACGAAAGCTCCGCCCGCCGCCCGGTGGCGTCGATCAACTTCGTCACCGCCCACGACGGCTTCACCATGCGAGACCTCGTTTCCTACAACGAAAAGCACAACGAGGCCAACGGCGAAGGCAACAACGACGGCGAATCGCACAACAGGTCCTGGAACTGCGGCGTTGAAGGCGACACGGACGACGACAAGGTCCTGACCCTGCGGGCCCGGCAGCAGCGGAACTTCATCGCCACCCTGATGCTCTCGCAGGGCGTGCCCATGCTGCTGCACGGCGACGAACTGGGCCGCACGCAGCAGGGCAACAACAACACCTACTGCCAGGACTCCGAGCTCAGCTGGGTCCACTGGGAAGCCATGGACCAGCCGCTGGTGGAATTCACCGCGTTCGTCAACAAGCTCCGGCACGACCACCCCACGTTCCGGCGCAGCCGCTTCTTCGACGGCCGCCCGGTAGTCCGTGGTGAGGGCGAAAAGCTCCCGGACATCGTCTGGCTGAAGACCGACGGCACCGAGATGCGGCCCGAAGACTGGGGAAGCGGCTTCGGCCGGACCATCGGCGTGTTCTACAACGGCGACGGCATCCAGGAGCAGGATTCACGCGGCCGCCGCATCACCGACGACAGCTTCATCATGGCGTTCAACGCCCACGACGACGTCGTGGACTTCTGCCTGCCCTCGGACGAATACTCCCAGTACTGGGAAGTCCTGATCGATACGGCAGCGCAGGCCGAAGCCTACGAACCGCTCAAAGCCGGCGCAACCCTGGCGCTGGATGCCAAGTCGATGGTGGTACTGCGCGCCTACTCAGGCCCCGAGACTGAAGTGGATACCTCGGCAGCCGCGTCCCTGGCCTCCATGGCAGAACACGAAGAGGCCCAGGGGGAGATGGTGGAGGCCCAGACCAAGGCAGCGGAGGCGAGCGAGGCGCGGGCAACCGAAGCCACCGAAGCCGCCGACGCAGCTGACGAAAAGGCAACCGAAACGGGTGCCACAAAGGCAACCGACAAATGAGGACGCCGACTTCCACCTACCGGCTCCAAATCCGGAGCAGCTTCACCCTCTTCGACGCCGCAGAGAAGGTCCCGTACCTGAAGGACCTCGGCGTGGACTGGGTGTACCTGTCTCCCATCCTTACGGCGGAGGAGGGCTCGGACCACGGCTACGACGTAACCGACCCCTCTGCCGTCGACCCTGAACGCGGCGGCCCCGAAGGCCTCCTGGCCCTCTCCATGGCGGCCCGCGAGCACGGCATGGGCGTCCTGGTGGACATTGTGCCGAACCACGTGGGCGTGGCCTCACCGCCACAGAACCCGTGGTGGTGGTCGCTGCTGAAGGAGGGCCGCGAGTCCCCTTACGCCGAAGCCTTCGACGTCGACTGGGAACTGGGCGGCGGAAAAGTCCGGCTTCCCATGCTGGGATCGGACGCCGACCTGGACAAACTTGAGGTCAAAGACGGCGAACTCCGCTACTACGACCACCGGTTTCCGCTGGCCGAGGGCACGTACACCGAAGGGGACTCCCCGCAGGACGTCCACGCCCGCCAGCACTACCATCTGATGGACTGGCGCCGTGCCGATGCCGAGCTGAACTATCGGCGCTTCTTCGCGGTGACCACCCTCGCCGGGATCCGGGTCGAGGTACCTTCCGTCTTCGAACAGGCGCATGCGGAGGTAGGCCGCTGGTTCACCGAGGGCCTGGTGGACGGGCTCCGTGTGGACCATCCGGACGGCCTCGCGGATCCCGCCGGCTACCTCCGGTGGCTCAAGGACCTCAGCGGCGGTGCCTACGTCCTGGTGGAAAAGATCCTGGAACCGGGTGAAGTCCTGCCCCAGGAGTTCGCCTGCGAGGGCACCACCGGTTATGACGCGCTGGCCGACGTGGACAGGGTCTTCGTGGACCCGGCAGGCCAACAGGGCCTCGACGCCCTGGATTCCGGTCTGCGTGGTACCGCGGAACCGGCGGACTATGCAGCCATGATCCGCGGTACCAAGCGCATGATTGCCGATGGCATCCTGCGTTCGGAGGTGCTGCGGCTGGCCCGGCTGGTTCCCGGGTCGTACGGGCTCAGCGTGGACCAGGCAGCCGACGCCATCGCCGAGATCATCGCATCCTTCCCGGTGTACCGGTCCTACCTGCCGGTAGGCGCCGACGTCCTCAAGGAAGCCTGCGAATCCGCCGCAGCGCACCGGCCGGAGCTGGACGTCGCGGTGGGCACCCTCCTCCCGCTGCTCCTGGACCCTGCCAACCCCATCGCCATCCGGTTCCAGCAGACCTCCGGCATGGTTATGGCCAAGGGCGTGGAGGATACCGCGTTCTACCGCTACACCCGGCTGGGCACCCTGACCGAGGTGGGCGCCGAACCCACCGAATTCGCCGTGGCCCCGGAGGAATTCCACCGGCGGATGCAGCGGCGCCAGCAGGACCTGCCGCTGTCCATGACCACCCTGTCCACCCACGACACCAAGCGCAGCGAGGACGCTAGGGCCCGGATCTCGGTCATCGCCGAACTACCGCGGGAGTGGGCGGAAACGCTGGACACGCTGCGTGGCCTGGCGCCGATCCCCGACGGCCCGTACGAGAACCTGCTGTGGCAGGCAATCATCGGCGCCTGGCCCGCCAGCCGTGAGCGGTTGCAGGGGTATGCGGAAAAGGCCGCCCGGGAGGCGGGCAACTCCACCACGTGGACCGATCCCAACGAGGACTTCGAGTCCAAGGTGAAGGCCGCCGTGGATACGGTGTTCGACGACGCGAAGGTTGCCAAGGTGGTCGCGGACTTCGTGGCCCGCATCGACGCCTTTTCCGCAGCCAATTCGGTGTCGGCAAAGCTGGTCCAGCTGACCATGCCGGGTGTGCCGGATGTATACCAGGGCAGCGAGTTCTGGGAACGGTCACTCACGGACCCGGACAACCGCCGGCCGGTGGACTTTGCTGTCCGGCAGGCGGAGCTGGCAAAGCTCGACGCCGGACAGTTGCCGGCCGCGGGCACGGAAGCCAGCAAGCTTCTGGTCACCTCGCGGGCGTTGCGCCTGCGGCGGGACCGGCCCGAGCTGTTCCAGGACTACGCTCCCGTGGCCGCCACCGGGGCCGCAGCAGATCACCTGCTCGCGTTCTCCCGCGGAACCGAGGCCTCCTCCGGTGTGCTGGCGCTTGCTACCCGGCTCCCGGCCGGACTGGAAGCCGGCGGCGGCTGGCGGGACACCGCCGTCGACCTTTCCACCGCCATGCGCGACGAACTGACGGGAGCCGGCTACGGACCGGGCCCGGTTGCCGTGGCCGAGCTGCTGGGCACCTACCCGGTGGCCCTGCTGGTCCCCGTGGATGGAGGGAACGAATGACGCTCGTCAACGCTGGCCCCGGGCGGTTCGATGTGTGGGCGCCGGACGCTTCATCGGTGGTCCTGCAGGCCGATGGCCGTGCATACCCCATGCAGAAAATGGACACGGCTCCCGGATCCGAGGGATGGTGGACCGCACCTGACGCCCCGGCCGGCGGCGAGGTGGACTACGGCTACCTGCTGGACGGGGACTCCACTCCCGTCCCGGATCCAAGGTCGCGCCGCCTGCCCGCCGGTGTGCACAAGCTGTCCCGCACCTACGATCCTGCCTCCTTCGCGTGGCAGGACACGAGGTGGCGCGGCAAGGACCTGCAGGGTTCCGTGATCTACGAACTCCACGTGGGCACCTTTACTCCCGAAGGAACCCTGGATGCCGCGGTGGACAAGCTGGGCTACCTGGTGGACCTGGGCATCGACTTCGTGGAGCTGTTGCCGGTCAACGGGTTCAACGGAACGCACAACTGGGGCTACGACGGCGTCCAGTGGTACGCGGTGCACGAGGGCTACGGCGGGCCGGCCGCGTACCAGCGGTTCGTGGATGCCGCCCATGCCGCCGGGCTCGGCGTCATCCAGGACGTGGTGTACAACCACCTGGGACCCAGCGGCAACTACCTGCCCAAGTTCGGCCCGTACCTGAAGCAGGGCGATGCCAACACGTGGGGCGACTCGGTGAACCTGGACGGGCCAGGTTCGGATGTGGTGCGCGAATACATCCTGGACAACGCGGCCCTGTGGCTGCGCGACTACCACGTGGACGGACTCCGCCTCGATGCCGTGCACGCGCTGCGGGATGAGCGCGCAGTCCACATCCTTGAGGAATTGGGCGCTTTGGGCGACGCTGTCTCGGCTGAAACCGGGCTGCCCAAGACCCTCATTGCCGAATCGGACCTGAACAATCCGCGCCTGATCTACCCCCGGGACGCCAACGGGTACGGCCTGGCCGGCCAGTGGAGCGACGACTTCCACCACGCGGTACACGTCAATGTCAGTGGCGAGACCACCGGCTACTACTCCGACTTCGAGTCCTTGGCCGTGCTGGCCAAGGTGCTGAAGGACGGGTTCCTGCACGACGGCAGCTACTCCAGCTTCCGAGGCCGGCACCACGGGCGGCCTATCAACGGTGCCCTGGTGCACCCGGAGGCACTGGTGGTCTGCAACCAGAACCACGACCAGATCGGCAACCGGGCAACGGGGGACAGGCTCTCGCAGTCCCTGTCCTACGGTCAACTGGCTGTGGCCGCGGTGCTCACCCTGACCTCGCCATTCACGCCCATGCTGTTCATGGGCGAGGAATACGGTGCCACCACGCCGTGGCAGTTCTTCACCTCCCACCCGGAACCGGAGCTTGGGAAAGCCACCGCGGAAGGGCGCATCAGGGAGTTCGAGCGCATGGGGTGGGATCCCGCCGTCGTGCCCGATCCGCAGGACCCGGAAACCTTCCGCCGGTCCACGCTGGACTGGGCCGAGGCCACCACGGGCGAGCACGCCCGGTTGCTGGAGCTGTACCGGTCGCTGACGGCGCTGCGCCGCTCCCATCCGGAGCTGGCAGGCCTTGGCTTTGACGGCACGCAGGTGAAGTTTGACGACGACGCCGGCTGGCTGCGGTTCCGCCGCGGTTCCGTTGAGGTGCTGGTGAATTTCACCGACGCGAAGGTACGCCTCGACGCTTCGGGGAACGTCCTGCTGGCCACGGATGACGGGACCGGCCTGGACGGCGGCTACCTGGCCTTGGCTCCGTGGAGCGCGGCCATCCTCGCGTCCTAGGAAGGAGAAGTTACGCCGCGGGCATCCGCGGCGTAACTTTTCTGCTGAGCGCTAACACATGATGTGCAGCGCGTCACAACTGGCAGGATGGAACCCATGACTTATTCAGCAGCGGACGACCGCTACGACTCCATGCCTTACCGCCGTGTCGGCCGCAGCGGACTCAAACTCCCTGCCATCTCCCTGGGCCTCTGGCACAACTTCGGCGACGACAAGCGCTTTGAAGAGCAACGGGACATCCTGCGCCGGGCCTTCGACCTCGGCGTGAACCACTTCGACCTCGCCAACAACTACGGGCCGCCTGACGGCTCCGCCGAAACCAACTTCGGCCGCCACCTCAAGGACGACTTCAAGCCCTACCGGGACGAACTGGTGATCTCCACCAAGGCCGGCTATTACATGTGGCCCGGCCCGTACGGCGAATGGGGATCCCGCAAGTACCTGATCTCCAGCCTCGACCAGTCGCTGCAACGCATGGGCCTTGATTACGTGGACATCTTCTACAGCCACCGGCCCGATCCCGAGACGCCGCTGGAAGAGACCATGGGCGCCCTGGACTACGCGGTCCGGTCCGGCAAGGCACTCTATGCCGGCATCTCCTCCTACACTCCTGAGCAGACGCTTGAGGCAGCCCGGATCCTGAAAGAGATGGGAACGCCGCTGCTCATCCACCAGCCCAGCTACTCCATGCTGAACCGCTGGACCGAGGACGGATCGCCCAACCTGTACGAGGCGCTGGACCAGGTGGGCGCCGGGTCCATCGCATTCTCGCCCCTCGCCCAGGGGATGCTCACCGACCGCTACCTCCATGGCATCCCGGAAGATTCCCGTGCCGCCAAGGCCCGGTTCCTTTCCGAGGACTCCATCACTGAAGAGAAGCTGGACCGGGTCCGCGGGCTGCGGCGAATTGCAGAGGGCCGCGGACAGTCACTGGCCCAAATGGCCATCGCCTGGATCCTGCGCGACCAGCCGAAGGGCTCACCGGTCACCTCTGCCCTGGTGGGCGCCTCCAGCGTCAGCCAACTCGAGGACACACTCTCCGCCATCAACAACCTCGAGTTTTCCGCCGACGAACTCACCGCCATCGACGAGTTCGCCGTGGAGTCCGATATCAACCTCTGGAAGCAGGAGTCGTAACGTCCGCTTCGACGGACAGCGCTGACGAAGCTTTCTTACGCAGCGGGACCCGGCGCAGCAGCGCCGGGTCCCGCTGCGTTGGGTAGTATGAAAAGGCGCCGTGCGGCGCCGTGCCAGCCGGCCGCCGTCGGACTTCCTGCGGAGCCATACCCGGCCGGCTGACGTTTGTTCCCAAAGGAGTTTTGTGTCTTCACATCCGATCCGTGTTGCAATCGTTGGCGTGGGCAACTGCGCCGCTTCGCTGGTGCAGGGCGTCCAGTACTACAAGGATGCCGATCCCGCGGAGACCATTCCGGGCCTGATGCACGTTGAGTTTGGCCATTACCACGTGGGCGACGTTGAATTTGTTGCCGCGTTTGACGTCGACGGCAAGAAGGTCGGCGTTGACCTCTCCGACGCCATCCTGGCCAGCGAGAACAACACCATCAAAATCGCTGACGTTCCGCCCACGGGTGTGACGGTCCAGCGCGGCCACACCCTGGACGGGCTGGGCAAGTACTACCTCGAGACCATCGAGGAATCCACCGAAGAACCCGTGGACGTTGTCCAGGCGCTCAAGGATGCCAAGGTGGATGTCCTGGTCTGCTACCTGCCCGTGGGTTCGCAGAAGGCGGCAGAGTTCTACGCGCAGGCCGCCATTGACGCCGGCGTGGCCTTCGTCAATGCGCTGCCGGTCTTCATCGCCGGCACCAAGGCGTGGGCCGACAAGTTCACCGCCGCGGGCGTGCCGATCGTGGGCGACGACATCAAGAGCCAGATCGGTGCGACCATCACGCACCGCGTCATGGCCAAGCTGTTCGAGGACCGCGGCGTGACCCTGGACCGGACGTACCAGCTGAACGTCGGCGGGAACATGGACTTCAAGAACATGCTTGAGCGCGACCGGCTTGAGTCGAAGAAGATCTCCAAGACCCAGGCGGTGACCTCGAACGTTGAGGCGGAACTGGCTGCGAAGGACGTGCACATCGGCCCGTCGGACTACGTGCAGTGGCTCGATGACCGCAAGTGGGCGTTCGTGCGCCTGGAGGGCCGGAACTTCGGTGACGCCCCCGTCTCGCTGGAGTACAAGCTCGAGGTCTGGGACTCGCCGAACTCGGCCGGTGTGATCATCGACGCGATCCGTGCGGCGAAGATCGGCCTGGACCGTGGCATCGGCGGTCCGCTGCTGTCGGCGTCGAGCTACTTCATGAAGTCCCCGCCGGAGCAGTTCAACGACGACCTCGCCCGCGAAAAGGTCGAAGCCTTCATCCGCGGCGACCTCGAACGCTAGCACCCCTCGAACGCTCCCTCACCCGTACAGGTGGGGGAGCGTTCCTGCTTAACCACGCCCGCTCACCTTTGACGTGTTTTCCTGAAACGCCCGCTCACGTTTGACGTGTTTTCCTGAAACGCCCGCTCACGTTTGACGTGTTTTCCGCGATTAGCTGAGGGTGCGATCCTCTATCCAGCGGGTTTCACTCGTTGGCGAAGCCCGAGGCGGCCACAGGATTGGCGGCGGAATTCCTTAGGGCATGCCTGATTCTCTTGAGCGCTCCCGCAAAACCGTCCTCCTGATCGGGCTTTACGACGATGATGACGGTCCAGCCGGCTCGTTCGAAGGCCTTGTTCCTGCGCCGATCGATCTGTTGCTGCGGTTCAAAAAGGTGATGGCCGCCGTCGTACTGAATAGCAACTCTGGGCAGACGAAAGCCGAGGTCGGCCGATGGCGAGCGGGGGTCCCCCGGACGAAGTTCTATCTGCAGCTCCGGTTCAGGAAGACCGGCGTCCAGCATGGACAATCGAAGGAATGTCTCCGGCGCAGAGTCCGCCCCTACCCGCATAAGGTCCAGTGCTTGCCGGGCGCGGACAACGCCTTGAAGATTTGGATGTCGGCCGACCAAAGCCTTTAGTTCCCCAAGTGTTGAGTACGCGCCCTCTCTGCCTTCGAGGTCAGGCCGTGGTCTCCGGATGAGCTGGTCTCCCGCAGCCACCAAATCGTTCAATGGGAGTAGCCGTGCCAAATCCAGCCACGTCCGGGCACGGGTGCTGAGCCACATCCCTTCAACGCACTCAATCTCGCCAGGCTTCACAATGAGCCGATGGCCGTGGATTCCCCTCCTGCGTGCGCCGGGAAGGGCGCTGGGTTTACTGAGGTGCAGCTCGTTGGAGTCTGACAGCCAAGGCGGAAGGAGGAAACTCCGGAGTCGAGCCGCGGTGACATGGGAAATCCACGCGCCAGGCGAAGCCTCCGACAGGCTGCGGGCGGCCTCCTCCAGACAGAAATCCCAACCGGCCGGACGGTAAAGCCCACGGCTTACATGCTCAACATCTGCGCGCCGTAAGCGGCTGTAGTGCAGCCCTGCGCGCCTGGAACTTTCGAGGGTGAACGGACTGCTTGCCAAGTGGGAGGGCAGGGGCGGCTGGGATCGCATACTGCATTCTTATTCAAGCAGCCGGAGCCCGTCGGAAGTTATCCACAGGTGCTCATTCGGTTTGGTCGAAAGTGAGCGGGGGTTTGTTGGAGAGGGGTAAGAAGTGAGCGGGGGTTTGTTGGAGAGGGGCAAGAAGTGAGCGGGGGTTCGTTGGAGAGCGGTCGAAAGTGAGCGGGGGTTTCAGGTGAGGCCCACAGGGTTGCCGTCGGCGTCCACGTCCATGCGGAGCGCAGCCGGGACGGGCGGCAGGCCGGGCATAGTCATCACGGCACCCGTCAACGCAACGATGAAGCCTGCCCCGGTTTTGGGCAGCAGGTCCCGGACGTGGATGGTGAAGCCCTTCGGGGCGCCGAGGCGGGAGGCGTCGTCCGTGAAGGAATACTGCGTTTTGGCCATGCACACGGGCAACCCGCTCCAGCCGTTCCGTTCGATATCTGCCAAGCGCTTCAAGGCCGGCACGGAGAAGTCCACCCCGTCCGCCCCGTAGATCTCCTGGGCGATGGTCCGGATCTTGTCCTCCACAGACAAATCCAACGGGTACAAGTGTCGGAATTTGCCGGGAGCGTCCACCGCCTTCGCCACCAGCGCCGCGAGCTCGTCACCGCCGTCGCCTCCGCCGCCCCGGCCCCACACATCTGCCACGGCAGCCGGAACACCTTCCGCGGCGCACCACGCGAGCAGCCAGTCCAGTTCCTCCGCCGTATCCGTGGCGAACCTGTTGATGGCCACTACCGGGGTGACCCCGAACTTCTCCACGTTGTGGACGTGCCGGCGCAGGTTCGCCACGCCGGCCTCAAGCGCGGCCAGGTCCGGGCGCGTCAATGCGTCCTTGGCCACGCCGCCCTGCATTTTGAGCGCCCGCACGGTGGCCACCACCACGACGGCGGACGGGGCCAGGCCGCCGTACCGGGCCTTGATGTCCATGAACTTCTCTGCCCCCAGGTCGGCACCGAAACCGGCTTCCGTCACCACCAGGTCCGCGAGCCGCCGCGCGGTTTGGGTGGCGATAAGCGAATTGCAGCCATGCGCAATATTGGCGAACGGGCCGCCGTGCACCAAAGCGGGAGTCCCTGCGATGGTCTGCACCAGGTTGGGCTTGACCGCCTCCTTCAGGAGCAGGGTCAAGGCACCCTCCACGCCCAGGTCCGCCACCGTCACCGGCGTCCGGTCGTAGGTGTAGCCGAACGTGATCCGGCCCAACCGCGTCCGCAAATCCGACAGGTCCGTTGCCAGGCAGAAGACGGCCATGATTTCGGACGCCACCGTGATGTCGAACCCGTCCTGCCGCGGCACCCCCTGTGTTGGACCGCCCAGCCCGATGACAACCTCGCGCAGGGACCGGTCGTTCATGTCCAGGACGCGCTTGAACGTCATCCGGCGCGGATCGATGTTCAAGGCGTTGCCCTGGTAGATGTGGTTGTCCACCAACGCCATGAGCGCGTTGTTGGCCGAGGTAATGGCATGGAAGTCACCGGTGAAGTGCAGGTTGATCTCGTCCATGGGCAGCACCTGCGAGTAACCTCCGCCGGTAGCGCCGCCCTTCATCCCGAGCACGGGTCCCAGGGACGGCTCCCGCAGCGCGATCATCACCTTGTGGCCGGCGCGGGCGAGCGAATCGGCCAGTCCCACCGTGGTGGTGGATTTGCCTTCTCCAGCCGGGGTGGGGGACATGGCGGACACGAGCACCACCTTGCCGTATGGTGCCGGTGCCTCGAGCCTGGCCGGATCGATCTTCGCCTTGTACCGCCCGTAGAGCTCCAGGGCGTCGGCGTTGATCCCGGCCGCTGCAGCGATTTCCCCGATGGGCCGGATCCGGGCGGCCCGGGCTATCTCAAGATCAGAAGGAAGACCAGACATCGTTGTCCTTTCCTGTACCGGCCGGCGCCGGCCACCTGCCCCTAAGCTAACAGCACCCGGGCCGGCTCCGAGGGAACAGCCGTCAACGGGAATCGCCTCCGAAGCAAGGGCGGAGGGTTGTCAGGAGGCCGGCACGGCCGGGGCGAGGCGGTGCCCCGAGTAATGGTCGACGGCGGCGTGGTAGCTTTCGAGCGTGATGGCGGCCGTGCGCTGCCAGCCGGAGCTCTGGGCACGGATGGCGGCCGCCCGGCCCAGGTCCTCGCGCGTGGCGGGATCGTCGTACAGGGCGTCGAGCGCATCCGCCCAGTCCGCCGCATGGTGTCCGTCCACCAGGAGCCCGGTCCGGCCGTGGAAGATTGCGCGGGACAGGCCGCCCACCCGGGTGGCCACCACGGGCGTCCCGCAGGCTTGGGCCTCAAGGGCCACCAGTCCGAAGGACTCGCTGAAGGAAGGCATCACCACCACGTCCGCCGCGCGGAACCAGGATGCAAGCTCAGGTGCCTTCACCGGCGGAAGCTGCGTGACGACGTCGTCCATTCCCGCCTCCGCCACCAGGCAGCGGAGGTTGAATTCCTTGTTGCCGCTCAAGGCGCCCAGGATGGTGACCCGAAGGTCGATGTCCGGGCGGCGTTTGCGCAGCAGTGCCGCTGCCTTGACCAGGACCTGGGGACCCTTGAGCCGCTGGATCCGGCCGGCAAACACCAGATGGAAGGTGTTGGGGCCAACGCCGTGCTCTGCCCTGGCCCGCGCCCGGAAAGCCGGGGTGAAGGTGCTCAGGTCCACGCCGGGCGGCGCGATGTCGATCCGGTCGTAGGTGGCGCCGTAGTGGGACACGAGTTCGGCGGCCTCGGAACTGGTGTTAGCGATGAGCCTGGCCGCGCCCTCCACGATGCGGTGCTCGCCCAGCTCGCGCCGGCGGGGTTCGGGTTGTTCGCCGGACTCCAGCAGCAGGTTCTTGACCTTTGCCATGGTGTGCATTGTGTGGACCAGCGGCACGTCCCAGAGCCGTGACAGCTCAAGCCCAGCGATCCCGGACACCCAGTAGTGCGAATGGATGACGTCATACCGGCCGTGCGGCTGGCGGCGGCGGATCTGCTCGATTTCCGCCACCATGGCGTGCAGCAGTCCCGGAAGCTCCTCCTTGGGGACCTTGGTGGGCGGTCCGGCCAGGACGTTGTGGACGCAGACGCCGGGATCCGGGTGTTCGACGGCGGGCTGGTCGGGGGAGGTGGCGCGGGTGAAGATTTCGACCTCAACACCGGCTTCCGCCAGCGCCGAAGCCAGCTCACGGATGTACACGTTCATTCCGCCGGCATCGCCGGAACCGGGCTGTTCCATGGGGGAGGTGTGGAGGGAGAGCAAAGCGACCCTGCGGATCAGCGCCACGGGACCTCCTTCCGGCCGCCGGCGCGCGTGAGCGGAGCCGGTCGAGTGCACATTCGATAAAACATTACTCCTTCACTCAACGCCCGCCGCCCGCCCAGATCTTCCCCAGTGCCGGAAACGCCTGCTCGTATCCGTCCAGCAGCCTGGCGGCCAGGTCCGTCGAAGCCACGAGCGGGTGCCGGGCAAAGGCCTGCACGGCGGCGTCGCGGCTGCCCTCGGCAGCGGCCAGGACGGTGAGCCGTTCGACGTCCTTGACCTGCCGGATCAGTTCGAGCTGCGGTCCGGCAGGCGCTTGCTGGGGCAGCGGGGCGGCGCCGGCGGGGGTGACGGTGCAGGGAACTTCGACGACGGCGTCCGCCGGCAGGCCGGGGATGGCCGGTTGGGGAATAGCCGAATCTGCCGTGGCGGCCTGGGGAGCGGGACGTTCCGGGGCCGTTTCGGCTGCTTCGCCGGCGGCCGGGAGGACGTTGCGGGTGTTGAGGATCAGCTGCGTGTCCCCGCCGCCGGCGAGGGCGCGCATGGCGGCCAGGGCAACGCGTTCATAGCCGCCGCCGGCCAAATCCTCCTCGTTCCGGCGCTCGCCGGCTCCCCTGGCCTCGGCCAGGTATCCCTCTTCCCGGGACCTGCGGGCCTCTTCCCACAGCCGGTAGGCGTCCGGGCCGGCCGCGGCAAGCCGGGGATACAACTCCTGCTGCTGGCTGTGGATGGCCTCGCCGCGGGTCTGCGCCATGGCGTCCATGGCCTGCCGGGCGGCGTCGCGCCGGTAGTAGTAGTACAGGTATTCGTTGGGGAGCATGCCCAGGCTGGCCAGGAACCGCTGTGGGAAAAGCCTGCCTTCTTCGAACGACTGGAGGGCCGGCGCGTTGGCGAGCAGGTCCGGGAGCACGTCCCGGCCGCCGGCTTCAAGGCGGTACAGCCAGCCAAGATGGTTCAGCCCGTAGTAGCCGACGCCGCCCAATCGCCCCTCCGGCAGGGGGACGCCGGCGGCCGACGCAGCCCGCTGCACCAGGCCGGCCGCTGAATCGCAGATTCCGATGACCCGGTGCCCCAGCACGGGGAGCAGCGCCTCCGTCACCATGCCCGCGGGGTTGGTGAAATTGATCAGCCACGCGTCCGGACAGTGTTCCCGCATCAGCCGGGCCAGCTCCAGCATGGGGGGAATGGTCCGCAGGGCGTAGGAAATCCCGCCGGCTCCTGTCGTTTCCTGGCCGAGCAAGCCCAGGCCCAGCGGCACCTTTTCATCGGTGATCCGGCCCGCGGTGCCGCCGGGCCGGATCGCGGCGAACACCATGGAAGTGCCTTCGAGGGCCCCGGCGGGATCCGTAGTGGCGTGCACGGCGGGCCCGGCACCCGAGCCGCCGGGCATGCTGGCCAGGACTGCGGTAACGGCTTCGAGCCGGGCAGGATCGACGTCGTAAAGCACCACCTCGGTGACCAGCCCGGTATAGCGGCCGGACGTCAGGGCCCGGTATATCAGGGGCACGCGAAAACCCCCGCCGCCCGCAATCATAAGCCGCATACCATGCAGTCTAGGACCCGTGCCGGCCAGCTTGTCCACAGCGTTCCTGCGCCCCTACCGCCGCATGGCGCCACGGCGTATTGTGCCGAACATGGACGCGATTCCCGCACGCCCGTTCGATCCCTTGGCCGCCGTCCGTTCACCCGTCGAGCCGGGATTCGATCTGTTGCTGGCCGGGACCGTTTTCCAGGACATCATCTTCACCGGACTGCCGCACGGGCCGGAGCCCGGGACGGAAGTCTGGAGCGACGGCATGGGCAGCTGTCCGGGCGGGGTGGCAAACCAGGCCATCGCCGCCGCAAGGCTGGGCCTGCGGACCGGACTGGCGGCAGCCTTCGGCGATGACGGGTACGGCGACTTCAACTGGAAGATCCTGTCCAGCCAGGAACACGTGGACCTCAGCCTCTCCCGCCGCGTCCCGGGCTGGCATTCCCCGGTGACGGTATCCCTGTGCGTGGACCAGGACCGCTCAATGGTCACCCACGGGCATTCGGCACCGGTGACCAACTCCGAGCTGATCGGGGACCCGCCCCGGGCACTGGCTGGCATCGCGGAACTGGGTGTGGAAGTGGAACCGTGGGCGAAAGCGGCCCACGCGGCGGGAGTTCGGCTCTTCGGCGACGTCGGCTGGGATCCCAGCGGGGAGTGGGCGCCGGTGCGGCTCGAGAACCTGCAGCACTTTTACGCCTTCCTGCCCAACCAGCGCGAGGCCATGGCGCTCACCGGCAAGGACAACCCTTGGAGCGCCCTTTACGCGCTGGCGGACCGGGTTCCGGTGGCTGTGGTGACGCTCGGGGCCCAGGGCGCCATGGCGGTTGATTCCCAAACCGGGGAGGAGGAATGGGTGCCGTCCCTTCCGGTCAAGGCGCATGACCCCACCGGCGCCGGCGACTGCTTCGACGCCGCGTTCATCGTGGGTACCTTGGCCGGGTGGCCGCTCGGGGACCGGCTGCGGTTCGCCAACCTGTGCGCATCGCTGGCGGTGCAGGAGGTGGGCGGATCGCTGGCAGCCCCGGGCTGGGGCGACATCGCCGACTGGTGGAAACGCGCCAACGCCCGCCCCGAACGGCAGACGAGCCAGTGGTTGCGGCGCTTCGGTTTCCTCGCGGACATCGTCCAGGACGTACCGCTCGCTGCCCAGCGCCGGGCGGCCGCCACCATCGCCCACCTGTCGGACGCCTGAGGCCAGGCCGTCGCCGATTATTCGGCGCGAAGTGCCCGCACTAGAATCACTTAGGTGACTTACCCCGCAACAACCGGTGATTTCAGTGCTGCCTCCGGGCCGGACCCCCGCCACGAACGGTCCGCGGTGATCGACCTGGATGCCATCCGGCACAATGTCCGCCGGCTGGCCGACGCCGCGTCCCCCGCGAAGGTCATGGCCGTGGTCAAGGCCGATGCCTACGGGCACGGCGCCGTTCCCGTGGCCCGTGCGGCCCTGCAGTCGGGTGCGGCCTGGCTGGGGGTGGCCCACATTTCCGAGGCCCTTGCGCTGCGCGCCGCCGGTATCGACGCACCACTGCTGGCCTGGCTGCACACCACCGACAGCAACTTTGGCGCCGCCGTTGCCGCCGGCGTCGACATTGGCTGCTCGGGATGGGAACTGGAACGGATCGTTGCCGCGGCCCGCGAACAGGAGCGTCCGGCCCGCGTGCACCTCAAGGTGGACACGGGCCTGGGGCGCAACGGTGCCACCCCCGAAGCCTGGGACCGCCTGGTGGGCGAAGCCGTGGAATACCAGGACCAGGGACTGCTGCGCGTGGTGGGAATCTTCTCCCACCTGGCCGTGGCCGATGAACCGGACCGCCCTGAAACTGATGACCAGTTGGCGGCGTTCAGGGAAGCCCTCGCCATTGCCGAGGACGCCGGCGTGGACCCGGAAGTGCGGCACCTGGCCAACACCCCCGCCACCTTGTCCCGGCCGGATACCCACTTCGACCTGGTACGGGTTGGCCTGGGCATCTATGGGCTCTCGCCGTTCGAAGGCCAGACGTCCGCGGAACTTGGCCTGCGCCCTGCCATGACGCTGCGCACACTGGTGTCCCAGTGCAAAGGGGTTCCGGCCGGGCAGGGCGTTTCCTACGGCCTGCACTACCGGACCAGGGAGGCCAGCACACTGGCACTGATTCCGCTGGGCTATGCCGACGGCGTCCCGCGCGTGGCCACCGGCGGCCCCGTCCGCGTGGCCGGGAAGACCTACCCGGTGGTGGGGCGGATCGCGATGGACCAGATGGTCATCGACCTTGGGCCGGAGGCCCGGGATTCCGGCCTGCTCGGTGCCGAAGCGGTGCTGTTCGGGACCGGTGCCGACGGCGGTCCCACGGCTGACGACTGGGCACAGGCGGCAGGAACCATCAATTACGAGGTGGTCACCCGCATCAGCCCGCGGGTTCCGCGCCGCTTCATCAACGAGGACCAGCCGGCCGGCAGCAGCCCCGGACTGGCGGGCGTACCCGGCAAAGCGGGAGCGGCATGAGCGGCACAGGGCGGCCGGCCGCCAACTGGGAAGTGACGCTGGCTGCGACGACGGCGGAGCAGACGCAGGCGCTCGGCCGGCATATTGCGGAGGTGCTCCAGGCAGGAGACCTGCTGGTCCTCTCCGGTGAACTTGGCGCCGGAAAGACAACCTTTACCCAAGGCCTGGGGGAGGGGCTGGGTGTCCGCGCTGGCATCATCTCGCCCACCTTTGTCCTGGTCCGCATCCACCCGAACCTGCCGGACGGTCCGCGGCCAGGCGGCCCGGACCTGGTGCACGTGGATGCCTACCGCCTGGGATCTGCGGCGGAGATCGATGACATCGACCTCGAGAACACGATGGACTCTTCGGTGACCGTGGTGGAGTGGGGCCTTGACCGGGTGGAGCACCTGAGCGAGAGCCGCCTGGAGATCGACCTGCACCGTGCCATCGGTCTTGGCACCGCCGCGGAAGCCGCAGGTGACCTCGGTGACGCCGGCACCACGGGCGGCCCGTCCGCAACCCTCGACTTTGACGACGACACCGACGAACCGCGCACCATCGTGGTGCGCGGCTACGGGCCCCGCTGGGCGACGGCACCGGCGCTGGGCGGTTTTGAAGGAGGACTCCCATGCTGATCCTCGCCATTGACACCTCGGCGGTGGCCAGCGCCGCCCTGGTGTCCGACGACGCCCCTGAAAGCGTGGTCGCGAGCTTCGCGACGGCGGACACCCGCAGCCACGCCGAGGTGCTCGCGCCCGGCATCCACGCCATGCTGTCCGAGGCCGGGGTCAACGGCGCTGACCTCGACGCCCTGGTAGTGGGCGTCGGCCCCGGACCGTTCACGGGGCTGCGTTCGGGCATTGCCACGGCCCGCACACTGTCGTTCGTCTGGGGCAAACCCCTGCATGGGCTGATGAGCCTCGACGCCGTGGCCTTGGAAGTGGCCGAATCCACCGCTGCCGCCCCGGAATTCCTGGTGGTCACCGATGCCCGGCGCAAGGAGGTCTACTGGGCCCGCTACAGCTTGGCCGACGGCCAGTTGCCGCTGCTCCAGGACGGTCCGCACGTCAGTGTCGCCGCGGACCTTCCCGAACTGCCCGCGTTCGGTGCCGGTGCCGGGCTCTACGGCGACGTCCTGGATGCCCACCCGGAATTCGCGGCCGAGCAGCCGGACGCGCTCTACCTTGGCCAGTTCGCCCTCGCCAGGCTGGCCTCCGGAGAAGCCCTGTTGGACTCCACACCCCTGTACCTCCGCGAATCCGACGCCCAGGTCCCCGGACCACGGAAGAGGGCACTGTGAACACCATGCAGGATCCGCGGTCGGCGGGAATCACGGTCCGGGACATGACCTTGGACGATGTCCCCGCCGTCGGACTACTCGAACACCGGCTGTTCCCGATCGATGCCTGGCCAGTGCAGATGTTCCTGGATGAGCTGTCCCAGCCGGAAACACGCCGCTACCTGGTGGCGGAGGGCAGTGACGGCATCGTGGGCTACGCCGGCCTGATGTGCATCGAGCCGATCGCAGACGTGCAGACCATCGCCGTCGTCCCGGAGTACGAAGGGCGCGGCATCGGCAGCGACCTGCTCACCCGTCTCATCGGAGAGGCCCGACGGCGGGGCGCCGCCGACGTCCTGCTCGAAGTCCGGGCGGACAATCCTCGGGCCCAGCAGCTGTACCTGCGGTTCGGTTTCGAGCAGATCCATATCCGTCCCCGCTACTACCGCGACGGCGTGGACGCCCTGATCATGCGGCTCCCCTTGGCCGCTCAAACCGCCGGTGACGACGCAACGGAAGCAGGCAGGCAATGAACCGTACGCAGCCCCTGGTCCTGGGGATCGAATCTTCCTGCGATGAGACAGGCGTGGGGGTTGTCCGCGGCACCACCCTTCTGGCCAACACCGTTTCCTCCTCCATGGACGAGCATGTCCGGTTCGGCGGGGTTATCCCGGAGATTGCCTCCCGTGCACACCTGGACGCCTTCGTTCCCACCCTGGAGCAGGCGTTGGCGGACGCGGACGTGCGCCTTGCCGACGTGGACGCCATCGCGGTGACATCAGGCCCCGGACTCGCGGGCGCACTCATGGTGGGAGTCTGCGCCGCCAAGGCGCTCGCCGTCGCCACCGGGAAGCCGCTGTACGCAATCAACCACCTGGTGGCCCACGTTGGTGTCGGCCTCCTGGATGACCGGGCAACCGGCAGGACGCAGGACCTGCCGGCCAACCTGGGCGCCTTGCTGGTGTCCGGCGGCCACACGGAGATCCTGCGCATCAACAGCATCACCAGCGATGTGGAGCTCCTGGGCGCCACCATCGACGACGCCGCCGGTGAGGCGTACGACAAGGTGGCCCGCATCCTGGGCCTGGGCTACCCCGGTGGGCCGGCCATCGACAAGGTGGCCCGCAACGGCAATCCCAAAGCCATCCGCTTCCCCCGCGGACTGAGCCAGCCCAAGTACATGGGCACGGCGGACCAGCCGGGGCCGCACCGGTATGACTGGTCCTTCAGCGGCCTCAAAACCGCCGTGGCCCGCTGCGTGGAGCAGTTCGAGGCCCGCGGAGAGGAGGTCCCGGTGGCTGACATCGCTGCCGCCTTCCAGGAAGCGGTGGTGGACGTGATTTCGTCCAAGGCGGTGCTGGCCTGCCGCGAGCACGGAATCAAGGACGTCCTGCTGGGCGGCGGGGTGGCGGCCAATTCACGCCTGCGGGAACTGACCGGGCAACGCTGCGCGTCGGCCGGGATCCGGCTGCACGTTCCCCCGCTGGATCTCTGCACCGACAACGGCGCCATGGTGGCAGCCCTCGGTGCGCAACTGGTGATGGCCGGCGTGGAACCCAGCGGAATCGGCTTCGCCCCGGACTCGTCGCTGCCGGTCACCTCGGTGTCGCTGCCGGCCTGACGGCAGGGGGCCCGGCGAAAGCGAACCGCCGCGGGCCGCTTTGGCGGCCCCGCCGTCGTACATCACGACGGCGGCCGGCGTGTCCGTGCCGAAGTTCCCCGCCTCGGCAGAAGCAGACTAGGCGGTGGGGCCGTTGCGCATCTGCTTGACCAGGTCCAGCACCACAGCCTGCAGGTTTCCGCCGTTTTCGGCTGCCACCCGGCGCTGGCGCTGGTATCCGGCGCCGCGGCGGATGATCTTCTCGACGTCGGCGAGCTCGTCGGAGCAGCGCAGCTTGGCTGCCACGGGCTCCAGCCGGTTCAGCGTCTCCAGCAGGTGGTCCGTGACCAGCTGTTCCTTGCCTGCGGCGTCCAGGATGATGATGGCATCCATGCCGTAGCGGGCGGCGCGCCACTTGTTTTCCTGGACATGCCACGGCGGCATGGTGGGGATGGTGCCGCCGTTGTCCAGGGTGGTGGAGAACTCATCCACCAGGCACTGGGTGAGGGCGGCGATGGCACCCACTTCCTCCAGCGTGGCCAGGCCGTCGCAGATGCGCATTTCGATGGTGCCCAGGGCCGGCACTGGCCGGATGTCCCACCGGATCTCGGAAATGGTGTCGATGACACCGGTGGTGAACATGTCCTGGACGTAGGACTCGTACTCCGCCCAGGATTTGAACTGGAAGGGCAGCCCCGCGGTGGGGAGCTGCTGGAACATCAAGGCCCGCTGGGACGCGTAGCCCGTGTCCTCACCGCCCCAGAAGGGACTGGAGGCAGAGAGTGCCTGGAAATGCGGGAAGTAGTTGACCAGTCCGTCCAGGACGGGCAGCGCCTTGTCCCGGCGGTCCAGTCCCACATGGACGTGGACGCCGTAAATGACCATCTGCCGTCCCCACCACTGGGTCCGGTCGATCAGCTTGGCATAGCGTGCCTTGTCCGTGACCGGTTGCAGCTGCGGCGGGCTGAACGGGTGGCTGCCCGCGCAGAACAACTCCACGCCCATGGGATCGGTGATTTCGCGGACCGCGGCCACGGACCGGCTGAGGTCCGCCTTGGCTTCGGCAGCCGTTTCGCAGATCCCGGTGACGAGTTCCACGGTGTTGAGCAGGAGTTCCTGCTTGATGTGCGGGTGCTCGTCGTCTTCGTTGAGTTCCGGGTGCCGGGAGGACACCCCGCGGAGCACCTGGTTGGCGACGGAGGCGAGCTCGCCCGTCTTTCCGTCCACCAAAGCGAGCTCCCACTCAACACCGAGGGTTGACTGCCTCGATGACGCGAAGTCGATCTTCACACAATTCCTTACTGTCCGGTTTGCCGCTGGCTGGTGCCGCTCACAGGCTGCAGCCGGCAGGCGAACGGATGGTCCAAGTCTAGTCCAGGGGTAGCATCGTACTGATGGCCTCGTTCCCGCTGCGTCACAGTCCCGCCAAATCCTTTCCCCTCATCCTCGCGTTGTCAGCCGTTGCCCTGGGCTCCTGCACCGCCTCGCCCAGCGCCGCGCCGCCGTCGTCGACGGCACCTGCGCCCAGCGCGTCCGCCTCGGAAAGTACGACGCCGGCGCCCCCTTTGGCTTCCCCGTCACCTGATCCGGGTTCCCGGCCCCTGGGGTGGGGCCCCGAGCAGCGGGACCAGGACGCCGCCGCGGCGGCTGTGGCGGCCATGACGCCGGAGGAAAAAGCCGGCCAGGTCCTGCTCCCGTTCTTCAAGGGCAACCAGGTGGAAGCCCACGCGGCGCTCATCCAGCGCCTCCACCTGGCCGGGTCCATCATCATGGGCGACAACGTCCCGCGCGACCCGCGGGGGAAGGTGGACGTGGCCGCGATGGGGGCCGTGAACCAGCGGCTGCGTCAGGCCGCTACCGCGGACGGCCGGCCATGGCCCGGGATCATCGGCGTGGACCAGGAAGGCGGCGCAGTGGCCCGCCTGGGCGCCCCGCTCACCGAATGGCCGGTGCCCATGAGCTACGGCGCCGCGGGCAGCGAAGACCTGACCCGCCAGGCCGGCAAGGCGTTGGCCGCCGAGCTGCTGCCGTTGGGGTTCGACCTCGATTTCGCGCCCGACACGGACGTGACCATCGGCCCCAAGGACCCCACCATCGGTGCCCGCTCGATGTCCGCCGATCCGGCAGTGGCGGCAGCGCAGGGCGTGGCGTTCTCCCGGGGCATGCTGGACGCAGGCATCCTCCCCACCGTCAAGCACTTCCCCGGGCACGGCTCGGTGACGACCGATTCCCACCTCAACCTCCCCGTCCAGCCGGCCTCCATCGACGAGCTCCGGGTCAGGGACTGGAAACCGTTCCAGGCCGCCGTGGCCGCCGGCTTGCCGGTCGTCATGACGGGGCACATCGCCGTGCCCGCGCTGGAACCCGGCGTGCCGGCGTCGCTCTCCGCGCCCAGCTACGCGGCACTGCGGAACCTGGGATTCCAGGGCGTAGCGGTGACGGACGCCCTCAATATGGGAGCCGTGGAAAAGCAGTATCCTGCCGGCGCGGCCGCCGTGAAGGCCCTGGCCGCCGGCGCCGACCTGCTGCTGATGCCCGAGGACGTGGAACAGGCGCATGCCGCCATCCTGCAAGCCCTCGCAGCTGGCAGCCTCCCGGCCGCACGGCTCGATGACGCCGCGAGGCGGGTTGCCACCATGATGATGTGGCATGCGCGCACAGCGGCCCCTGCGGGGACCCCCGGTGCGGGTGCTCCGGCCGGCAGTGGCGCAGCCCTGTCAGCCAAGGTCTCGGCAGCCGCCGTGACAGTCCTCTCCGGCCCCTGCCACGGACCGCTGGTGCCGGGTTCGGTACGCGTCCAAGGCGGTGGCCCGGGGGACCGCGAACGCTTCGAAGCCGCTGCCGCCCGTGCCGGCCTGGCCGTCGGCTCCGGCCCCGTGGTCAACCTCATCGGCTTCGGCGGCACACCGGGAGCGGGAGACATCGCGGTAGCCCTGGACGCGCCCTGGCCGCTGCAGGACTCCAACGCACCGATCAAGCTGGCGCTCTACGGCCGCAACGACACCGCCTTCGACGCCCTCGCCGCCGTCCTGGCAGGGAAGGCAACGGCGCCCGGAAAGCTGCCTGCCGCCGTCGGGCCCTATCCTGCCGGAACCGGCTGCACTCCGTGACTTGCGAGCGGGAGCGGCGGTGAGCGCGTTTAATGGTCGGGTGCCCATTCTGAATAAAGACATGACCCTCTGCATCTCGCTCTCCGCCCGCCCCAGCAACAACGGGACCCGGTTCCACAACCACCTTTACGGGCAACTGGACCTGAACTGGATCTACAAGGCGTTCGCGCCCACCAACCTTGAACAGGCCATCGCCGGCGTGCGGGGCCTGGGCATCCGGGGCTGTGCCATCTCCATGCCCTACAAGGAAGACGTCATAGCCCTGGTGGACGAGATGGACCCCTCCGCCAAGGCCATCGACTCCGTGAACACGATCGTGAACACTGATGGCCACCTCAAGGCGTACAACACCGACTACACGGCCATTGAGCAGCTCCTGGCCTCCAACGAGGTCCCCACCCGCTACTCCGTGGTGGTGCAGGGATCCGGCGGCATGGCCAAGGCCACGGTGGCGGCCTTGCGTGACGCCGGCTTCGCCAACGTCACGGTCTTGTCCCGGAACGAGGCCTCCGGCCGGGCGCTCGGAGACCAGTACGGCTTCCAGTGGCGGGCAGCGCTAGACGGCAGGACGGCTGACCTCATCATCAACGTCACGCCCATCGGAATGGCAGGGAGTATGGCCGGCGGGGCGGACGCAGAGACCGTGGCGTTCCCGGCGGAGGCAATCGAAGCGGCCCGCCTGGTCTTCGACGTGGTGGCCTTGCCCGCCGAGACGCCGCTGATCCGGGCCGCCCGTGCAGCCGGCAAGCCGGTCATCACCGGTGCCGAAGTGGCCACCATCCAGGCCCTCGAACAGTTTGTCCTGTACACCGGCGTACGGCCCACGGCTGAGCAGGTGCGGGCCGCCGAGGAGTTCATGCGCGCCCAGTAGCGGACGTGCGGCCCGCCCGGCCGGCCCTAGGGCATGCCGGTCGGGACGGATTCCACCACGACGGCCACCCGGTCCTCGCCAATCCGGGTCAGGACCAGGGTGGCGGCCTTGCCGGCGGCCTTCTTTCCGGAACCCTTGCCGGCCGCCTTTCCGCCCGGCAGCAGTTGCTTCCGCAGTTCTTCGGGGGTGACGGCAGTGCCCCGCTTCTTGATGTCCAGCACGGTGATGCCCTCCTGCTTCACCCAGGCTTTGAGCGCCTTGACGTTGTAGGGCATCACTTCCCGCACTTTGTAGGCGCGGGCGAACGGCGTGGCCACCAGTTCCGGCGCACAGATGTAGGCGATGTGCTCATCCACCAGGTGGCCGCCGAGTTCCAGCGCGACATCCGCCACCAGTCCGGCCCGGATCACGGCGCCGTCGGGTTCGTACAGGTAGCCCTCCACCGGTCCCACCGGTGCGGTGGGGCTGGCACCGAATTCGTTGCCGCTGGTCAGTTCGGCCGCACCTTCCGGGCCAAGGACCAGGGCGGCGCGGCGCACCCCCGGCCTGCTGACGGCGTTGAACCACAGGGTTACTTCGGTGACGTCTCCGGCTACCGACACCCACTGGGCCTCGCAGCCGGCGGGCACGGATTCGTGCGGCATGCCGGGCCCCATCTTGACGCCCACCGCCTTCCCGGACGCCGCGAGCGATTCAACGAAGGACAGCGGCGGTGAGAACGCTTCCGGGTCCCAGATCCGCTTGGTGCCGGACGTGGAGGTGACCCGGCGTGCTGGATCCAGCCACACGCCGTCGACCCCCTCCAGCGGCACCGCTGCCGCGTCCGCGTGCACCACGGTGGCGTTGGGGAAGGGGATCAGGTTCACCGTGGCGCAGGCCGCCGTGGTCTCGTCCATTTCGACGGCGGTCACTGTGAGGTCAAGGGATGCCAGGGCCAGGGAATCGGCGCCCAGGCCACAGCCCAGGTCCGCCACATGGCTGATCCCGGCGGCGGCGAACCGCTGTGCGTGGCGCGCCGCGACGTTCAGGCGGGTGGCCTGCTCCAGGCCTGCCTGGGTGAAGAGCATCTGGCGGGCGAACTCACCGAACTTCGCCTCGGCCTTGGTGCGCAGCCGCGACTGGGTCAGGACGGCGGAGACCAGCCCGGCAGGATGGCCGGCCTTCCGGAGCGCGGAGTTGAGTTCGAAGGAATCCTCGTCCCGGTAGGGGCCCAGGGAGGCCAACAGCTCCCAGCCTTCGGGGGTCAGCAGCGGTGCGATCTGGTCCTGGGGAGCGTGAGCCATGGGTTCCAGCCTAGTGGAGGAGCGAATGCGGGGTTGCCGATAGTGTGGACACCATGGATGAAACCGCAGCCCCCGGGGGCACCGGCGAACACGACCCCAAGGAACGGGGTCCTGCCCGGTTTGCCCGCCCGGTCCTGATCGCCGCGGCCGTGGTGGCACTGGTGTGCATCGCGCTTCTGGTGATCATCTTCGTCCTGGACACATTCAACGCCACTGTCTACTCGGTGGGCGGCAACGACATCTCGGACAACACGCAGGAAGCCCGCGACATCCGCGGACTGTACGACGGCGCGCGGGCCGGGAGCATCTTCTTCCTCGTGGCGGCACTGCTCGCCGCGGCCGCTGCGGGCTGGGTGCTGTTCCGTAGCCGGAAGCAGGGTGGCAGTGATGCCGACGGCGGCGAGGACGTGGACTTCGACGATCTGGGCCGCTGAAGCTGCCTGGGCCCCCGCTGCTTCCGAAACCGCGCTCAACGGAATACGCCGATGACGAAAAACTGGCACTCGCCTTGACCGAGTGCTAACCCTTACATAGAGTTTCAATTAGCACTCTCCCCCGGAGGGTGCTAACACATGAAGAGCTGCCAGCCAGGCTGCTGCCGGCACCGCGACGACGGTTTGCCAGCCACGGCGGAAAGCTTTCCAGTCCACGAATTTGCTGACGAAAAGGAGAGGTCCGAGTGTCGGTCTCTATTAAGCCTCTTGAGGATCGTATTGTTGTCCGCCCGCTCGAAGCCGAGCAGACCACGGCTTCCGGCCTGGTCATCCCGGACTCCGCACAGGAGAAGCCGCAGGAAGGCGAAGTTGTTGCAGTAGGCCCCGGCCGCTTCGAAGACGGCAACCGCGTTCCTGTCGACGTAGCCGTTGGCGACGTCGTCATCTACTCCAAGTACGGCGGAACCGAAGTCAAGACCGGCGGCACCGAGTACCTCGTGCTGTCCGCCCGCGACGTCCTGGCGATCGTCGTCAAGTAACTCTTTCGGATCCCCGTGCCGCCGGCCACGCTTATGCTGGCCGGCAGTGCGGGGTTTCTGTCTTTGAAAGGACAAAACCATGGCAAAGCAGCTTGCGTTTGACGACGCTGCACGCCGGGCCCTCGAGGCCGGCATCGATAAGCTCGCCAACACCGTCAAGGTGACGCTCGGCCCCCGCGGCCGCAACGTCGTCCTGGACAAGAAGTGGGGCGCCCCCACCATCACGAACGACGGCGTCACCATCGCCCGCGAAGTCGAACTGGACGACCCCTACGAGAACCTTGGCGCCCAGCTGGCCAAGGAAGTCGCCACCAAGACCAACGACGTTGCCGGTGACGGCACCACCACCGCCACCGTCCTGGCACAGGCCCTGGTCAAGGAAGGCCTGCGCAACGTTGCCGCCGGTGCTGCCCCCGGCCAGATCAAGCGCGGCATCGAGGTTTCGGTTGAAGCCGTCGCCGCCCGCCTGCTGGAGAACGCACGCCCCGTCGAGGGCACCCAGGTTGCGAACGTTGCCGCCATCTCGGCGCAGAGCGACGAAATCGGCGAACTCCTCGCCGAGGCCTTCGGCAAGGTGGGCAAGGATGGCGTCATCACCATCGAAGAGTCCTCCACCACCCAGACCGAACTGGTCCTCACCGAGGGCATGCAGTTCGACAAGGGCTACCTGTCCCCGTACTTCGTCACCGACGCAGAACGCCAGGAAGCCGTCCTCGAGGACGCCCTGATCCTGATCAACCAGGGCAAGATCTCCTCCATCCAGGAATTCCTGCCGCTGCTGGAAAAGGCGCTGCAGAGCTCCAAGCCGCTGTTCATCATCGCCGAGGACGTCGACGGCGAGGCCCTGTCCACGCTGATCGTCAACCGCATCCGCGGCACCCTGAACGTCGTGGCCGTCAAGGCACCGGGCTTCGGTGACCGCCGCAAGGCCATGCTCCAGGACATCGCCACCCTCACCGGCGCACAGGTTGTGTCCCCGGAACTGGGCCTGAGCCTGGACACCGTGGGCCTGGAGGTGCTCGGCACCGCCCGCCGCATCACCGTCACCAAGGACAACACCACCATCGTCGACGGCGCAGGCTCGGCCGAAGACGTTGCGGCCCGCGTCGCGCAGCTGCGCGCCGAGCTGACCCGCACCGACTCCGATTGGGACCGTGAAAAGCTCCAGGAGCGCCTGGCCAAGCTGGCCGGCGGCATCGGCGTCATCAAGGTGGGTGCTGCCACCGAGGTTGAGCTGAAGGAAAAGAAGCACCGTATCGAGGACGCCGTTTCCTCCACCCGCGCTGCCCTCGAAGAAGGCATCGTGGCTGGTGGCGGCTCAGCCCTGATCCACGCCCTGAAGGCACTGGATGAGGACCCGTCCGTCAAGGCACTCGAAGGCGACGCTGCTGCTGCCGTGGGCATCGTCCGCCGCGCCCTGGTCCAGCCGCTGCGCTGGATCGCCCAGAATGCCGGCTTCGACGGCTACGTCATCACCTCCAAGGTGGCCGACCTCGAAACCAACAACGGTTTCAACGCCAAGTCCGGCGAGTACGAGGACCTGATCGCTGCCGGTGTCATCGACCCCGTCAAGGTCACCCGTGCTGCCCTCCGCAACGCGGCCTCCATCGCCGCCCTGGTTCTCACCACCGAGACCCTGGTCGTGGAGAAGCCGGCCGAAGAGGACGAGCACGCAGGCCACAGCCACTGATCCTGCCCGTCTTCACCTGCAGAAAACCGGTCCAGCATCTGCTGGGCCGGTTTTTTGTGCACCAGGGGCTCGGATCAGGTTGCGGCCATCTCGGACGTTTCAACCCCGCCCGCGCGTTCGTAAACCAGCGAGACAGCCCCTTTCGGGAAGCTGCGTACCGGCTCGGCGAGGCGGTACGACGCCGGGACAGTGCCGGCGTCGAACAGGCGTTTGCCCTGGCCCAGCGTGACCGGATAGAGCCAGAGGTGTAGCCGGTCCAGGACATCCGCAGCCAGCAGCGAGCGGATCAGGACGCCGCTGCCGAACATGTGCACCTCCCCAAACTCGTCACCGAGGCGTCCTGCAGCCCGTTCATCCGGCAGGACTGTGGTGCCTGCCCAGCCTGGCCCGGACAGCGTGCGCGAGACCACGAACTTCGGTACCCGGTTGAGTGCATCAGCAATGTCCCCTGCCTGGTGCGGCCAGTAGGCCGAAAAGATGTCGTAGGTCCGCCGGCCGAGAAGCAGGGCATCCATGCGGCCAATCTCTGCGGCAATGGCGGCGCCGCCCTCGTCGTCGGACACCGGTGCCTGCCAACCGCCGAAGGCGAACTCTCCGTAGGTGTCTTCCTCCCGGCCGCCGGGAGCCTGGTAGACGCCGTCGAGGGTGATGAACAGGTTTGCCACGATGAATCCCATGCGTCCAGTGTGGGAGGGGCCTTGGGCGCTGTCCAGAGCAGGGAGCCGGCGCGTGGCAGGATGGTGCCATGCTGCTCCTCGAGCTCGTCAAAACCTCGGACGCCGTGGCGTCCACCCGCTCCCGCCTGGCGAAGGTTGATGCACTGGCGGACCTGCTGCGCCGGCTTGAACCGGCGGAGATTCCGACGGCGGTGGGCTTGCTGGCGGCGAAGCCCCGGCAGGGCCGTGTTGGTGTCGGATGGCGCAGCGTCGCGGCTTCGAAGGCCGAACCGGCCCTGGAAGCAAGCCTCACTGTAGCCGACCTCGACGCGGCCCTGGACACGCTGCTCGCCACCGCGGGGGCAGGTTCGGCGGCCGGTCGCGCCGCGACGCTCGGGAACCTGATGCGGGCTGCGACGGCGGGGGAGCAGGGTTTCATCTCCGGCGTCCTGCTGGGTGAGCTGCGCACCGGCGCCCTCGACGGCGTCCTGACCGATGCCGTGGCCCGCGCTGCGGACAGGCCCGTTGCCGCCGTACGGCGTGCCGCGATGCTCTCCGGGGATCTCGGCGGGACCGCCCTGCTCGCCATGACCGGGACAGCAGCCGAGCTGGAGGCGGTGGGCCTCGTCGTCGGCCGCCCCGTGCAGCCCATGCTTGCCGCCACGGCGGCCAGTCCAGGCGAAGCCCTGGAAACCACGGGAGAAGCCTCGGTGGAATACAAGCTCGACGGCGCCCGGATCCAGGTCCACCGGTCCGGCGCCGAGGTCAGCATTTACACCCGCAACCTCGCCGATGTCACGCACCGCCTCCCGGAGGTGGTTGACCTGGTCCGCGGGCTGCCGGTGCAGGATGTGATCCTCGACGGCGAGACCCTGGCCCTCGATGAAGACGGCGGCCCGCGGCCGTTCCAGGAAACCATGGCCCGGTTCGGCGCGGATACCGTGCGGGAAACGGTACTGCACCCCTGGTTCTTCGATGTTCTGCACATCGACGGGCGGGATCTGCTGGACGAACCGTTGTCGGTGCGCATCGACGCGTTGGAACGGATTGCCCCGGACCATCGGATCCCGGGCGAAATTACGGCGGACCCGGAGGTTGCTGAACGGGTGTCCCGCGAGGCGCTGGCTGCGGGTCACGAGGGTGTGGTGGTGAAGGCCATCGGGTCCGCCTACGCCGCCGGACGGCGGGGATCCAACTGGGTGAAAGTCAAGCCGGTGCTCACCTACGACCTGGTGGTGCTTGCCTGTGAATGGGGGTCGGGCCGCCGGACCGGGCTGCTCTCGAACCTGCACCTCGGCGCACTGGACCCGGACGGGGACTTCGGCGAACCAGGCGGCTATGTCATGGTGGGCAAGACCTTCAAGGGGCTCACCGATGAGCTGCTCCGCTGGCAGACGGAGAAATTCCAGGAGCTCGAGGTGCGCCGCACCGCCGGCACCGTGTGGGTTGAGCCGGTCACCGTCGTCGAAATCGCCATCGACGGCGTCCAGCAGTCACCGCGCTACCCGGGCGGGATCGCCCTGAGGTTCGCCAGGGTGAAGCGCTACCGGGACGACAAATCGCCGGCCGAAGCCGACACCATCCGGACCCTTCGGGCCTTGCTGCGTCCCTAGCGGACTGTGCCTTGTCGGCTGTGCGGGTGCTGGGGCGGTCAGTGGCGCAGGCCGCTCCGTTGGCCCCGCACGCTGTGCGCCGCTGCCGCGGGCCGCCGCCTGGCCAGCAACCGGTAGAACAGAAGGACCGCGACCGCGGCCACGACAATGCCGACGAGGTTCAGCAACAGCTGCAGGGCCGAGCCGGCCGCCTTCGGGTATTCACCCAGCACCAAGGCAACGGCAACGTACCCTGCGGCCGGGACCGTGGTCACCGAGATGAATACGCCGATGAGTGCCGCCGAGCGCCTGCCGATAATCGACAGCATGCCCGCGATACCCGCCAGCACGGCAACGATCAGTGAATAAGGGCCCGGATGGTAGATGAATTCGACGGCCGAACCCGTATCCAGGGCATTGCGCGGGAAGAGGCCCATCGGGATGGACAGCCATGCAGTCAATGCCGCCAGCAGCATGGCCACGGGGAACCCAACCCCCAAGGCAATGGCGGCGCGGCGGCCAAGCTTCCACTGCCGGGTGGCCAGCGAAACGGCGAGGGCGGCCAGCGGCCCAAACTCCGGTCCCACCGCCATGGCACCCACAATTGCGATCGGCGAATCGGTCACGATGCCGATTCCGGCGAGCTGGGTTGCCAGCACCAGGAAGGCCAGGAAGTTCCAGGTCAACCTGGAGTCCTCGCCGGTTTGGCGCGTTACGTCGTCCCAGATCACCGCGTCCGCGCCGTCCCCGGGTGCGGCATGCTCCGCCCGGTCGGCACTGCTGGAGAGCACGAACTCCGGCGTCGTCATGGCCACGGATCCCACGTCGCGGATCTTCAGGACCTGGAGCTTCTCCAGGAGTTCCTCCACGGATTCCCTGGCGACCTGGACCTCGATGACGTCGCCCGCCGGCACCACGGACGCGCCGGGAATCAACGCCACCCCCGCCGTTCGCACCTGGTCCCGGCAAGTCTGCACCGTCACCTCGGACAATTCTTTGGGCACGCAAATCCGCAATTGGACAATCACGCCGGCTCCCTTCCACACCTCGGCCCAGCTTAGTTCGCGCCGGACCCCGGATTGGCCCTTCCAAACCCCGGTGCGTAGGCTTAATGTTTTGGCTGGCCGGCGGCGTGAGGGGTTTTGGAGTGTCGATGACAGGAACCCGGACAGCGCCGCAACCAGCGGGACAAGCCCCCGGACGCGACCGTAAACCGACGTTCCGGCCAGAGGTCCAGGGACTGCGTGCACTGGCGGTCCTCATGGTCGTGGCCTATCACGTCTGGTTGGGACGCGTGTCCGGTGGGGTGGACGTATTCCTGCTGATCTCGGCCTTCCTGCTCACGCTCTCCTTCGTCCGCAAGGCAGAGTCCGGCCAGCCCTTCCGGCTGATGGCCCATTGGCTGCACCTCTTCAAGCGCCTCCTGCCGGCCGCCGTCGTGGTGATCCTTGGGGTGCTGGCCGGCACATGGCTGATTCTGCCCCAAAGCCGCTGGCCGCAGATCCTGGACCAAGCCTGGGCCTCGCTGTTGTACAGCCAAAACTGGGTACTGGCTGACGCCGCGGTGGACTACTACGCCCAGGACCACGCAGGAGCCAGCCCGCTGCAGCACTTCTGGTCCTTGTCCATCCAGGGGCAAGTCTTCATCCTGTGGCCGCTGATTTTCGCCGCAACCGCCGCGCTCCTGCCCGCCGCCCGCCGGATCCCCCTGTTGCGCCGCATGGCCTACCGGGGCCTGTTGGCCGTGGTTTTTGGCGTGGTGTTCGCCGCGTCCCTGGCCTACTCGATTGACCAGACGGCCACCAACCAGGCCTACGCATACTTCGATACCGGCGCCAGGCTCTGGGAGTTTGCCCTCGGGTCGCTGCTGGCGCTGGCGTTGCCGTACCTGCGGCCTGGCCGCGCGCTGAGGGTGGTCCTGGGCTGGGCAGGGCTCGCCGGCATGGTCTCGTGCGGATTGCTCCTCACGGTCGACAGGTCCTTTCCCGGCTTTGTCGCCCTCTGGCCCACACTGGCCGCCGCCGCCATCATCGTCGCCGGGCAGTCCGGCAGCCGCTTCGGCGTGGACAGGCTCCTGAGCAGCCGCCCGGCGGTCGCCTTGGGCGACAACTCCTACGCCCTGTACCTCTGGCACTGGCCCCTGCTGGTGCTGGCCCTGGCGGCCACGGGGGTGGAGGCGCCCAACCTCAAGCAGGGCCTCGGAATCGTTGCAGCCGCCGTCGTACTTGCCTTCCTGACCACCCGCTTCGTTGAAAAACCGTTGCGGGACTGGCACTGGCCCAAGCTCCGGGCGTGGCGCACCGCCGTCGTCATAGTTGCCTGCGGTGCGCTGCTGGCCGGTCCCGTCGCCGTCTGGCAGACATCGCTCACCGCGGAGGAAAGCGCGACGGCGGCACAGCCCCGGGAGCTGACGCCGGGTGCGTTGGCGCTCACCCCGGAGAACGAAAACGTGCCGGCTCCCCGGGCAAGGACCATTCCCGGCCCGACTGCACTGGACAACGACTGGGCCGGAATCGACTCGCCCTGCACGGGTTCAAACGCCACGGACGACCCCATCCTGGAGGGGTGCCGCCAGGAGCTGCCGGAAGAACCGGCCACCAAACGCATCGTGGTGCTGGGGGATTCGCACGCCCAGCAGTACCTTGCCGCCCTGGCTCCGGTGGCGGCTGCACGCGGTTGGGAACTGGTGACATTGCTCATGCCCGCGTGCCGGTTCGGCGCGGAATCGGAAACCCGCAACGCGGAATGCAACGCCTACAACAGGGCCAGTTCCGCCTACGTCCTGGAACATCGTCCGGATGCTGTCTTCACAGTGGCGTCGCTGACGCATGAGGACGCGCCCTTCGAAACGGAGGTGCCCGGCTACCTTGCAGGAGTCGCTCCGTTCGCCGAGGCGGGAATCGAGATCGTGGGCATCCGGGACAACCCCAGGTTCACGTTCAACATGCCCGAGTGTGCGCAACGCAACGGCGCCGACGCGCCGGAGTGCAACCCGTCGCTGGCCGAGTCCCTCGTGGAGCCCTCGCCGCTGGAGAACTACCGCGGCAAGGTACCGGGCCTTCACCTGATGGATATGAGCGACTTCATCTGCGCCCGCGGCGTCTGCCCTGCCGTCGTCGGGAACGTCTACGTCTACAAGGACGACAACCACCTGACCCGGACCTATGTGGAAACCATGATCCCCATGTTCGAGCAACGCCTGCTGGCCGCAACCGGATGGAGCTGAGTGCGGTTGCTCACATTGCGGGCCTGGAATAGGGGGATCGGGCCGGAGGTTCTAATATTTAGTCAACACTTTCTGCCCCCGGAACGCCGTATCCCACGGTGGTCCCGCAAGAACGTCTGCACAGGCCAGTGCCGTAATAACGGGCTGGTCATCGGCTGCAACCCCTACCCGTGACCCAGCAACCAAGGTAAGAGGCGCACTCATGACCGAGCCCGAACACAATCCTTTTGGCTTCATTGGCCTGACCTACGACGACGTCCTGCTCCTGCCGGGCCACACCGACGTCATCCCCTCCGAGGCCGATACCTCATCGCGGATCTCCAAGCGGATCAGCGTGCAGACCCCCCTGCTCTCGGCAGCCATGGACACCGTCACCGAGTCCCGCATGGCCATCGCCATGGCCCGCCAGGGTGGCTTGGGCGTGGTGCACCGCAACCTCTCCATCGCCGACCAGGCGGACCAGGTGGACCGGGTCAAGCGGAGTGAATCGGGCATGATCACCAACCCGCTGACCATCCGCCCCGAGGCCACGCTCCGGGAACTGGATGATCTCTGCGCCCACTACCGCGTGTCAGGCCTTCCCGTGGTGGACGAGGACAACCGCCTGCTGGGCATCGTCACCAACCGCGACACCCGTTTCGTACCGGAGTCCGACTTCCCGCTGCGGCTGGTCAGCGACGTCATGACCAAGATGCCCCTGGTCACCGGCCACGTGGGCATCAGCCGCGACGAAGCCTCCCACAAGCTGGCCACCAATAAGATCGAAAAGCTCCCGCTCGTGGACGAGCAGGGCCGGCTCAAGGGCCTGATCACCACCAAGGACTTCACCAAGGCCGAACAGTACCCGCTGGCCACCAAGGACGACGAAGGCCGCCTCCGCGTAGGTGCAGCCATCGGCTTCTTTGGTGACGGCTGGGAGCGCGCCATGACCTTGGTGGACGCCGGGGTGGACGCCCTGTTCGTGGACACCGCCAACGGCCACTCCCAGGGTGTGCTGGATATGATCCGCAGGCTGAAGTCCGATCCTGTTGCCGCGCACGTGGACATCATCGGCGGCCAGGCCGCCACCCGCGAGGGCGCCCAGGCACTGATCGACGCCGGCGCCGACGGCATCAAGGTGGGCGTTGGGCCCGGCTCGATCTGCACCACCCGCGTGGTGGCCGGTGTGGGTGTTCCGCAGATCACCGCCATCTACGAGTCCGCCAAGGCGGCCATCCCGGCCGGCGTTCCACTGATCGCCGACGGCGGCCTGCAGTACTCCGGCGACATCGGCAAGGCCCTGGTGGCCGGTGCCGACACCGTCATGCTCGGTTCCCTGCTCGCCGGCTGCGACGAGTCCCCGGGTGAGCTGATCTTCGTCAACGGCAAGCAGTTCAAGTCCTACCGTGGCATGGGGTCGTTGGGTGCCATGCAGTCGCGCGGCAAGAACACGTCCTACTCCAAGGACCGCTACTTCCAGGCGGACGTTTCCGGCGACGACAAGCTGATCCCGGAAGGCATCGAAGGCCGCGTGGCGTACCGCGGCCCGCTGTCCTCGGTGGCTTATCAGCTGGTGGGCGGCCTGCGCCAGACCATGTTCTACACCGGCGCGCCGACCATCCCCGAGCTGAAGGCCCGTGGCAAGTTCGTCCGGATCACCTCCGCCGGGCTGAAGGAATCGCACCCGCACGATATCCAGATGACGGTGGAAGCACCGAACTACGGTTCGCGGTAGGCACAGGAGTCAACAAAGGAGGCAGGGTTTCGGCCCTGCCTCCTTTTGTTTTCCGCCGCAGGCCTTGTCGTCTTTGAATGTCGGACCCTGGTTGGATGATGTTTCCATGGGAATCGGTGCGGATCTGGCGGTGGTGATGGAGGGTGTTTCTGCCTCTGTTGCTGCGCTCAGCGGGCTGGTTCGGGCGGATACTTCGCTTTGTTCAGGCGCCGATGTTGGCGCTGATGTGGATGTGTTGCAGCGGCGGTATGAGTCATGTCTGGGGCGGCTGGAGGTGGTGGCCCGGTTGGAGGCCCAGCTGGCGGCAGTGAAGGCGCGGGATGTGGCGGATGCCGTTGACATCCAGCATGCTTTGCTTCCGCCGGACGCCCCGGTGGAGGAGCGCACGTTCGCGGAGATGTCCGCGGTGGAGGAGATCGCCGGGATCCTCACCATCAGCTCAGGGGTTTCCGGGGCACTGGTGGAGCAGTCCCGCCGGGTCTGCTCCCTGCCCCCTGTGGTCAAGGCCTTGGCAGCGGGTGACATGTCGTGGCAGCACGCCCGGATCGTCGCGGACGAAACCGAAGGCCTCACCCCCGAAGGGGCGGCCGGGTTGGTGGCGCACTTCTTCGACCCCGACGCACCCAACCCCGCCCGCGGCGCGGCCCCCGGTGACCTT
>NZ_QEHL01000020.1:0-148376 GCF_003116525.1 Pseudarthrobacter sp. AG30
CCGGCGACAATGGACCTCCAGAAGGGTCCAGAGGCTCGACAGGTGGTCCTCCCAAGCCGGCCACCTCCTACTACATATCGTCTAGCGACGACAGCCGCCCGGCATCCCGCACTGGAGCTCCGCGTCCACGCGGCCACCCGCGGGTCTAAGGTCAACTCATGGACAGCGGCACCCTGGTCAACATCGCTCTGGTTCTCAGTTTCGTTCTGCTGGGCGGAGTCTTTGCCGCAGCGGAAATGGCCCTGGTGTCCCTGCACGAGGGCCAGATCCGCCGCATCGAAAAGTCCGGCGAGTCCGGGGTCCGGACCGCCGCCCTGGCGCGGAATCCCAACCGGTTCCTCTCCACGGTCCAAATCGGGGTGACCCTGGCCGGGTTCTTCTCGGCAGCGTACGGCGCCTCGGCGATCGCGCCCGTCGTCGTGCCCCTCCTGGAAGCCCTTGGGCTCGGGGCCGCCGCCGGGCCGGCGTCGTTCGTTGGCATGACGCTGCTGGTGGCCTACCTGTCCTTGGTCCTGGGCGAGCTGGCACCCAAGAGGCTGGCCCTGCAAAACCCCGTCGCCCTGACCAGGATCCTGGCTCCGCCGCTGATCACCCTTTCCAGGGTTATGCGGCCGGTCATCTGGCTGCTGTCCGTCTCCACCGATGCGGTGGTACGGCTGTTCGGCGGCGACCCGCATGCCAAACGGGCAAGCATCACGTCGGAGGAGCTGTGGGACATGGTGGCGGAAAGCGAGGCCCTTGAGGAAAGCAACCGCCACATCCTGGCCGATGTGTTCGGCGCCGGCGACCGGACCCTGCAGGAGGTCATGCGTCCCCGCACGGAAGTGACCTTCATCAACGGGACCACAACGGTCGCTGCCGCCCGCGAAATGGTCAGGGACGGCCCCTACTCCCGGTTTCCGGTGATTGGCAGGACCCCCGACGACGTCCTGGGCTTCGTCCATATCCGCGACCTGATGCCCCGGGGCGAGGCGCAGGACCAGGCGCCGGTGAAGGATATTGCCCGGACCATGCTGGCCATGCCGGGAACCAACAGGGTCCTTCCGTCGCTGTCCCGGATGCGCAAGACAAACCAGCACATTGTCTTGGTGGTGGACGAATACGGCGGCACCGACGGTGTGGTCACGCTCGAAGACCTCGTGGAAGAACTCGTGGGCGAGATCTATGACGAGTACGACACCGGCGCTGAACACGAGGACCGTGTCACCGTTGCCAACGGGTCCATCGAGGTGGACGGCGGCCTGATCCTGCAGGAGTTCACGTCAGCCTCCGGAATCGAATTGCCCGAGGGACGCTATGAGACGGTGGCAGGCTTCATGATGTCCCGCTTGGGGCGGCTGGCGCAGGCCGGTGACCGGGTGCAGGTCCCGGGGTACGTGCTGACGGTCCTCAGCATGGACAAGCTGCGGATTGCACGGGTCCGGGTCACCCCGGTGACGCCGCCGTCGGGTGCCGGCGGGTAAGGCGGCTACGCCTTCTGCTGCCGCCAGAAAACAGAGATCCCGAGCGTCACGGCGCAGAGCACCAGCATGGCCAGGACCATCCGCATCCAGCTGTCCTGGTGCACGCCACCGGACGCGAACACACCGATCATCACGGTAGCGGTGATCGCGCCAACGTAGCGGCACGTCTGGTAGATCCCTGCCGCGACGCCGCGGTCCTGCGGCCGGGTGGAGACGAACATGCCTTGGTTGGTGGCGATACTGACGGTTCCGTAGGGAATCCCCATCAGCGCGGTCAGGACCGCCACGAAGGGGATGGCCAGTGTGCCGGTCAGCAGCCACATCAGTGCCGCCACAAGCGTCAGGAGGACGACGCCGGCGAGCAGCACCCGGCGCACACCGAACCTTCCCATCGCGGAGACCGCCCACGGAGTGGCCACCACCGACATCCCGGCAAGGGGCAGCATCAACAGGCCCACGACGCCGGGATCATAGCCGCCCGCCTCCTGCAAGAGCTGGGGCAGGCCGAAAAAGACGAAGTAGTAGACGCTGCTGAACACCGCGAACGCCAGGTAAACGAGCATGAGGGGCCTGTTCCGGCCCAGCAGCCGCAGGTCCAGGAACGGCTTGGCGAACCGCAGCTCCCGCCAGGCGAAGAGGGCTGCCACAACCGTGCCGGCGGCCAGCATCCACCAGCGGTAGTCAGGCGCCACATTCAGCGCCGCCATCATGACCAGCAGCAGGGCACCGATAAAGCCTGCGATGCCCGGAACATCCGAGTCCCGCACCAGCTGGGCCACGCTGCCGCGCTCGCGGACCTGGTCCGCAGGTGCGGCCTGCCGCACGATCAGCAGCGCCGCCACCGCCAGCGGAACATTAATCAGGAACAGCGACTGCCAGCCCACGAAGCCCACGAGCAAACCGCCGACGACGGGCCCCACGGCAGCTGCCGACGTGTTCGCCATTTGGAGCCGGCCCAGCGGCCGGGCCGAGTCCACCTTGGCCCGGTGCGCAATCGCCCCCACCATCACCACGGCGCTGGGGTACGCGGTGGCCGTGCCCAGTGCCATGACCGCCCGGGCCACGCAGAGCAAGGCAAAGTTCGGGGCCAGCGGTGCCAGGGCGCAGGTAACGGCCACCAGCCCCATGCCCAGCATGAACATCCGTCGTGGCCCAAACCGGTCCGCCAACCTGCCCATCACCGGCTGGCCGGCCGCAGAAGCAAGGTAGAAGGATGTGACCACCCAGGTGACGGCCGCAACGTCGAGCCCGAAATCGGCGCGCAGCACCACCAGGGCCACGGCGATCATGGAGGAGTTGAGCGGGTTCAGTGCCGTGCCCAGGCTGAGGCCTGCGACGGCCAAGGCAGTCCGTGGGTTGTTGCTCACGGTAACAGTCTGGCCCAAAGCGCTCACTGAGGGCGAGTCGGCGGACCACGGCGCGGGTTGGCGTTGGCTACCTGCCCGCCACCCCAGCCGGGAACAATGCATCCTCAACGGCCCGGGTCAGGTCCCGGATCACCTCGGCCTGCCCGTCATCGGCCACGCCGTCCCGGTTTTCCGTGTAGATCACCAGGGCGAAGGTCGAGCCGCGGTAGCTCAGCAGTGCGGCGTCATGCAGTTCGCCGGAGAGCTCACCGTATTTGTGGTGGACGTCGATGCCTGCCCTGGAGCCGGCGGGAATGAGGTCTTCGTTGTTGGTGTCCTGCATGTAGCTGAGCAGTTGGGCGGTGTTGTCGGCGTTGAGCAGCTCCCCCGCGTACAGCTTTTTCAGGATCAGGGCCATGTCCGCCGCGGTCAACAGGTTCTTTTCGGGGTCGTAGGTAACACCGATGGAGGCCGCGTAGGCAATCAACTGGGGGTACCCGACGGCGTCCATCAGCAGCTGCCAGGAGTCGTTGTTGCTGTCGTTGACCATGGCTTTGAGCTGGAAAGCGGCGTCGTAGTCGCCCATGGGCTCATCCAGGGCCGCCTCCCCCTCTTCCACCAAGTGATAGTAGGCAGCAGCTGTCAGGATCTTCGCCGTGCTGGCCGCGGTGAAGGCGTCCGCATCGCCGAACGTGCGTTCCGCGCCGCCGGACACGTCCGCGAGCGCCAGCCCGATCCGGTACTGGTCCGCCTCGCTGAGGATGGTGTCCACGCTGTCCTGCAGGGACTCCGGGGCTGCCGCAACGGGTGCCGGCGCCGCCACAGGCTGGGTGGGGGCAACGGAACCGGTCGGCGGCTCGGACCGGGCTACGGCAAGGGCGATGGTTCCCGCGATGACCAGTATGACGGCAAGGGCCAGGATGACCAGCGTACGGATGCCCCGGCCCCTCCCGGGGGCCGGCTGGGCGGGCGGTGGCGGCGGAGCGGCGCGGCCTGGTGTGGGCACCTGGGGGTGCTCGGACATACAAGGGCTCCTGTCCCGCCTCGGCAATGACAAACAACGTCAGCGCGGCGTTGAGCCGCGCTGACAGATGCGATTAAATCACCGGAGTTTGGGAGCTTCCTGAAGACTTGCGGTGTGTTCCACCGGACCGCCCGGCCGGCCCACAATCAACGTTTGCGCCGCCCGGGGCTACGCCCGGGCCCTGGCCGAAAGGGCGGTTTCGAGGAATTCCAGGTGCGCCGGAGCCACGGCCACCACACTGTCCGAGTACTCCGGGTGCTTGGCCACGAACTTCTTGATGAACGGGCAGACCGGGACAATGCCCGTCCCGGCCTCCACCGTCGCGTCCAAGGCAGCCGCGGCGAGCTTCCCGGCCAGGCCCTGCCCGCCGTATTCCTCGTTGATCACCGTGTGGTAGAAAATCCGCTGTGGTGACGCGCCGCCGTCGTAATCCTGGTAGGCGGCCTTGCCGATCACGTTCCCGCGGTCGAGGATCTCGAAACGGCTGCGCTCGGCGTTGTGGCGGACGGTGATATCACTCAAGGGAAACTCCTTCGTTGCGGTCGTGCTGCCCGTGCAAAGCCTAACCCGGCCCGGGCAGCACTTATTTCCGCCTGAGAGGAGTCCCTCGTGGCATCACCGTCCGCCCACGGCTCAGCTGAGGTAGCCGTTCGGATTCAGGACGTACTTGGTGGCCGCGCCGGCGTCGAACTCGGCATAGCCCTTGGGCGCGTCTTCCAACGGAATCGCCTTGGCGTTGACGTTCTTGGCAATGTGCACCCGGTCGTTCAGGATGGCCATCATCAACTGCCGGTTGTACTTCATGACCGGGCACTGGCCCGTGGTGAAGCTCAAGGACTTGGCCCAGCCGGTGCCCAGGCTCAGCGACAAGGCACCCTTCTTGGCGGCCTCGTCGATGCCGCCCGGGTCGCCGGTGACGTACAGGCCGGGGATGCCAAGGGCCCCGCCGGCCGCCGTGAGCTCCATCAGGGAGTTCAGGACCGTCGCCGGCGCCTCCTTGGCGTCGTGGCCGTGCCCCTTCGCCTCGAAGCCGACGGCGTCCACACCGCAGTCCACCTCGGGGATGCCGAGGATCTGCTCGATCTGGTCCTTCGGATCACCCTTGGACAGGTCCACCGTCTCGCAACCGAAGCTGCGCGCCTGGGACAGCCTGCCCTCGTTCATATCGCCCACAATGACGACGGCGGCACCCAGCAGGTGCGCGCTGGTGGCGGCGGCGAGGCCCACCGGGCCGGCACCCGCAACATACACCGTGGATCCAACACCCACCCCGGCCGTGACCGCGCCGTGGAACCCGGTGGGGAAGATATCCGAAAGCATGGCCAGGTCCAGGATCTTCTCCATGGCCTTGTCCTTGTCCGGGAACTTCAACAGGTTCCAGTCGGCGTACGGCACCAGCACGTAGTTCGCCTGGCCCCCTACCCAGCCGCCCATGTCCACGTAACCGTAGGCGCTGCCTGGACGGTCCGGGTTCACGTTCAGGCAGATGCCGGTCTTGCGCTCCTTGCAGTTCCGGCAGCGGCCGCAGGCGATGTTGAACGGCACTGAGCAGAGATCGCCCACCTTGATGAATTCGACGTCGCGGCCTACCTCCACCACTTCGCCGGTAATCTCGTGGCCCAGGACCAGGTTCGGCGGAGCCGTGGTGCGGCCGCGGACCATGTGCTGGTCCGAACCACAAATATTGGTGGCGACTGTCTTGAGGATGACCCCGTGGTGGACGGGGCGCCCCACGTTGGCGGGGTTGACCCCCGGCCCGTCCTTGAGTTCGAACGTAGGGTAGTCAATATCAATTACTTCGACCTTGCCGGCTTCCTTGTAGGCAACGGCTTTGTTCCCTGTCATCTATCGCTCCTGTAGTCAGGTCCGTCCGGTGGGACGGCAGTGATCTGGGTAGGTTGAAAAACCCCGGACATGGGACCCGCCCTGCTCCACTGGCGATTCCTGATGAATATCAGGGGCAGGTTCCCGGCGTGGGGTCCGCCCAGTCTAGGCAGGCCCCCGGGAGCGGTCTAGGGGTAGGTGCCCCCTGTTTGCCGGGGCAACTGTCTATCGACGCGTCCCCAAGGGGAAGCGCCTATAGTGGCGTACGCGGCACCCACCGGCTTCCGCGCAAACAGGCGGGCCGGCTGCCCCTAAGGCAAGTTCTACCGTTGAGGAGAACGGCATGAAAACACGCACTATTGGACAATTGACTGTTTCCGCCCTGGGCCTTGGCTGCATGGGCATGAGCGAGTTCTACGGCGACGGCGACGAGCAGGAATCGATTGCCACGATCCACGAGTTCCTGGACGCCGGCGGGTCGCTGCTGGACACGGCGGACATGTACGGGCCCTTCACCAACGAACAGTTGGTGGGCCGCGCAATAGCGGGCCGGCGCGATGACGTGGTGCTCGCCACCAAGTTCGGCAACGAACGCCGCGAGGATGGTTCCTGGGTGGGCATCAACGGCCGCCCCGAGTACGTCAAGTCGGCCTGCGACGCCAGCCTCCGGCGGCTGGGCGTGGACCACATCGACCTCTACTTCCAGCACAGGGTGGACAAGACGGTTCCTATCGAGGACACGGTGGGCGCCATGGCGGAACTGGTCCAGGCCGGGAAGGTCCGGCACCTCGGTTTGTCCGAGGCGTCGGCGGACACCATCCGCCGGGCGCATGCGGTGCACCCGATCACGGCGCTGCAGACGGAATATTCGCTGTGGGAGCGGGAGCCGGAAACCAAGGTGTTTCCCGTGCTCGACGAGCTGGGAATCGGGTTCGTGCCGTACAGTCCGCTGGGCCGCGGGTTCCTGACGGGTCAGATCCGCAGCGTGGACGACTTCGCCGACGACGACTTCCGCCGGCATTCGCCACGGTTCCAGGGCGAGAACTTCACCCGGAACCTTGAGCTCGTGGACCGGGTGAAGGAACTGGCCGACCACAAGCAGTGCACTCCCGGCCAGCTGGCACTCGCCTGGCTGCTGGCACAGGGTGAACATATTGTCCCGATCCCAGGCACCAAGAAGCGCGAGCGGCTGCGCGAGAACCTGGGCGCGGTGGAAGTGGAGCTCAGCGCCGATGAGCTGCGGCTGCTGGACGAATTGGCCCCCGCAGGGTCGACAGCGGGCGCCCGCTACCCGAACATGTCCACTATCGACACCTGAGACATCCGGTGTCAGCAAAGGAGAAACCATGACAGTCAACGACGACGAAGCCCAGGTGCTGGACCAGTGGACCCATCGTCTGGCGCAGGCACTGCAGATCCTGGACCTCGACGTGGACCAGGAGCTGTTGCTGGACCTCGCCCGCAAATCCGCCGACAACGTGATCCATGCGGCCGCGCCCATCACCACGTTCCTGGTGGGGTACGCAGCGGCGCTGGACGCGGGGACGGGCAGCGCCGGGAACCGTGAGGCGGCGTCGGCTGCCGTGGCCAAGGCGGCCCGGGTCGCCCTGGGCCTGGTCGACGACGGCGCGCACGGCGGGCCCGCCGGCCGCGGCTGGGCGGACACGGGACAGTAACCGGCAACGGCCTGCAGACTCCCCGCCATGTGGACACATCCCCTTCGCGCGACGCAGGGAAAAGTCCAAACGGCGGGGAGTCGCTCGTTCGCGTGCCGCCGGGGCACGGTCAGCTGGGTTTCGACAGGCCCACAACCTGTCAGCCTGCGGCGGCGGGCTCCTCTTCAAGGACTTTCACAGGCTCAAGGCGGACGATGACGGCTTTGGACGCCGGGGTCTGGCTTCCCTCCGCGACGCTCTCCAACGGGACCAGGACGTTGGCCTCGGGGTAATACGCTGCGGCGCAGCCCTTGGCAGACGGGTAGGACACCACCCGGTAGTTGCGCAGGACCCGTGCCACGTTGTCCTTGTAGACGCCGTGGATGTCCACGTGTTGCCCGTCGGCGAGGCCCAGTTCGGCAAGGTCCACGGGGTTGACGAACACTACCTCGCGGCCTTTCTTGATGCCCCGGTAGCGGTCGTTGTTGCCGTAGATGGTGGTGTTGAACTGGTCGTGCGAGCGCATGGTCTGCAGGATGAGCGTCCCGGCCGGCCGGTCAACGTGTTCGAGTTCGTTGACGGTGAGCATGGCCTTCCCGGTTGGGGTGTTGAAGGTACGGGAATCCCGCGGACCGTTGGGCAGCACGAACCCGCCCTTTTGCCTGACTTTGGTGTTGTAGTCCTCACAGCCAACCACCACGCGGGCGATGTGGTCCCGGATGAGGTCGTAGTTCTTTTCGAACCCGGCCCAGTCCGCGGACGTCCGGTCCCCCACCGTGGCGGCGGCAAGCCGGCACACGATGGCAACTTCGGAAAGCAGCCCGGGGGCCACCGGCTCCACGACGCCATGGCTGGCATGGACGGCGCAGACAGTGTCCTCCACCGAGACGAATTGTGGGCCGGAGTCCTGCCGGTCGATCTCGGTCCGGCCCAGGGTGGGCAGGATCAGGGCCTCGGCCCCGGTCACGGCGTGGGAGTGGTTGAGCTTGGTGGAGATTTGGACGGAAAGTTCAGTGTTCTCCATGGCCGCTTCGGCGGCCTCGGTGTCTGAAATGGCGCCCACGAAGTTGCCGCCAAGCCCTACGAAGACCTTGACGCCGCCGTCGCGCATTCCACGGACGGTCTGGACCGCGTCCAGGCCGTGGTCGCGCGGCGGCTCAAACTGGAACTCCCGGCCAAGGGCGTCCAGGAAGGCCGGCGGCATCTGTTCCCAGATTCCCATGGTCCGGTCGCCCTGGACGTTGCTGTGGCCGCGGATGGGCGAGGCGCCGGCACCGGGCTTGCCGATGTTGCCGCGCAGCAGGAGCAGGTTGATGATCTCCTTGATGGTGGCAACGCCCTTTTTCTGCTGGGTAATGCCCATGGCCCAGGTGATGATCACCTTGTCCGCCCCCAGGTAGCGGGCCGCCAGTTCGTCGATTTCCTCAGACCGCAGGCCGGTGGCTTCCAGCACCGCGGCTTCGTCCAGGTGGGCCAGGTGCGCCCGCAGTTCCTCGAGGCCGTCGCAGTGTTCGGCAAGGAATGCGTGGTCCAGGACTTTACCGGGGTTGGCGGCCTCGGCGTCGAGCACGCGCTTGGACACCGCCTGGAGCAGCGCCATGTCACCGCCGATGCGCACCTGCAGGAACTGGTCGGCGATTTGGGTGCCGTGGCCGATGATGCCCTTGACCTTCTGCGGGTTTTTGTAGCGCAGAAGTCCAGCCTCGGGCAGCGGGTTGACAGCGACGATATGGCCGCCGGCTTCCTTGGCTTCTTCCAACGCCGTCAGCATCCGCGGGTGGTTGGTGCCCGGGTTCTGGCCCATGACGATGATCAAATCCGCCTTGCCGAAGTCATCGTAGGACACGGTGGCCTTGCCCACGCCGATGGTCTGCCCCATGCCCCACCCCGAGGATTCGTGGCACATGTTGGAGCAGTCGGGGAGGTTGTTGGTGCCGTAGGCGCGGATGAACAGCTGGTACAGGAAGGCTGCTTCGTTCGAGGTGCGGCCGCTGGTGTAGAACGTGGCCTGGTTGGGGTCCGGGAGGGACTTGAGCTTGTCAGCCAGGATCTGGAAGGCGCGCTCCCACGTCACCGGGCGGTAGTGGTCCTCCCCCGCAGCCTTGTAGACGGGCTCGGTGAGCCGGCCCTGCATGCCCAACCAGTATTCGGACCGCTTCCGCAGTTCGCTGACCGGATGCTCTGCCCAGAATTCGCTGCCGACCACCACCGGGGTCGCCTCCCAAGTGACGGCTTTGGCACCGTTTTCGCAGAACTCGAACGTCTTGCGGTGGCCGGGATCAGGCCACGCGCAGCTCATGCAGTCGAAGCCGTCCTTCTGGTTGAGGGCCAACAGGGTTTTCCGCGACCGTTCCACACCCATGTGCTGGACCGCCGGCTGCATCGAGTGGTAGACGCCCGGAACTCCCGCGGCCCAGGTCTTGGGGTGGCCGGTCACCTCGAGATCGGACTCTTCCGGTTCTTCGACCTTCGGGTTCTCGCGCGCCACAACATGCTCCTTGTTCGCCGGCTCCCGGAAGGACCGGCTGGATTGGCGGATATGTCACTCCACAGTTGTTGAGCATTCCCGTGAAGTCAAGCACCAGGGCCCTGTCGTAGGCTGGTTCCCACGGCTGAAGCAGGCGGCCATTGTTTCCTTCCGTGCGGAGCCCTTTTTTCATGTCCGACGAACCTGCCCTTCGCGCCCTTGCGGCCTCGTCCTTCTCCCTGGACAACCTTCGGGAAGGCCAACTGGCCGGCATGGCCGCCCTCACCGGGGGCCGCGACGTCCTGGCCGTCATGCCCACGGGGTACGGAAAGTCCGCCATCTACCAGGTCGCAGCCCTGCACCTTCACAACCTCACCGGGCGTCCCGCCGTCGTGGTTTCGCCGCTGATCGCCTTGCAGGAGGACCAGCGTGAATCGCTGGTTGCGGATCTGGGGCCGGATGCCGCCGTCGCCATCAATTCCGCACACAGCGACGCCGACGTCCACGCCGCCTGGCAGTCGGTTGCGGACGGCAGGGCCGTGTTCGTGTTCCTGGCCCCGGAGCAGCTGGCGCGGCCGTCAACGGTGGACCGGCTCAAGGCTTTGGATGTGTCCCTGTTCGTGGTGGACGAGGCCCACTGCGTCTCCTCCTGGGGCCATGACTTCCGCCCGGACTACCTGGGCCTGGGCACGGTCCGGGAGCAACTGGGCAACCCGCCCGTGGCCGCGCTGACCGCCACGGCTTCCCCGCCGGTGCGCGATGAGATCGTGGAGCGGCTGGCCATGAAGGACCCGCTGGTCCTGGTCCACGGCTTCGACCGGCCCAATATCAGCCTGGCTGTGGTCCGGCACCACAAGGACAAGGACAAACGCAAGGCGGTGATGGGGCAGGTGGCGGACCTGGCCCGGACGGGAAAGGGCCTCCTGTACGCCGCCACCCGGAAAGACACCGAAGAGTACGCGGCGCGGCTGGCGGCAAAGGGGCTGCGCGCCGAGGCTTACCACGCCGGCCGGCGCGCCGCGGACCGGGAACGCATCCACGAGCTGTTCCTGCATGACCAATTGGATGTGGTGGTGGCCACGACTGCTTTTGGCATGGGCATCGACACGCCGAATGTCCGCTTCGTGGTCCATGCCGACATTCCAGAATCGCTCGACGCCTACTACCAGGAGATAGGCCGCGCCGGCCGCGACGGAAACTCCGCGGCCGCCGTGCTGCATTACCGATCGGAGGACCTGGGGCTGCGGAAATTCTTCAGCAGCCGCTCGCCCGATCCCGGTTCGCTGCTGGCGGTCCTGAAGGTCCTCAAAGCCGCCAAGGCTCCCGCGCCGAAGTCATCCCTGGCGGAACTGACGGGCCTCCCGGCCCGTCGCATCACGGCGCTGGTCAACCTGCTGGAAGAGATCGGTGCCGCAAGCAGCGGGAAACGTGGAGTCCGCCTGACCTCCAAGGCCAAACCGGCAGCGCTGGTGCAGGACGCCGTGGAGCTCGCCGAAGCCCGGCAACGCGTGGACCAGTCCCGGCTGGGCATGATGCGCGCCTACGCCGAGGCGGACGGCTGCCGGCGGCGGTTCCTGCTGGGCTACTTCGGCGAGGACATGCCTGAACCGTGCGGAAACTGCGACGCGTGCACGGCGGAAGTCCACCGAGCAGCTGCGCCTCCGGCCGGCAAGGACACGGACGACGACGGCGGTCCGGCGTACAGCGCCGGTGCACCGTTCCCGCCACAGTCCACAGTGGTGCACAAGGAGTGGGGGCCGGGCCTGGTGATGCGGCAGGAGGGGGACGTCATCACAGTGCTGTTCGAACAGGAGGGGTACAAGACGCTGTCGCGGTCCGCCGTCGTGGAGCACCATCTCCTGAAGCCCGCTTAGGTAGGCTGGGGTAACCTCCGACGAAAGGCCCGCCGCGTGGAAACCCCTGCCTACGCCTGGATCCTGACCATTGTGGTTATCGCAGGGCTGCTGGCCTTCGATTTCTTCTTCCATGTCCGGAAGGCCCACACCCCGTCCCTGAAGGAATCGGCCGTCTGGTCCGCCATCTACGTGAGCATCGCGGTGCTGTTCGGGCTGGCTGTCCTAATCTTCGGCGGGCCGGACATGGGCACCGAATACTTCGCGGGCTATGTCACGGAAAAGGCCTTGTCCGTTGACAACCTCTTCGTATTCCTCATCATCATGGCCAGCTTCAAAGTGCCGCGCGCGGACCAGCAGAAGGTGCTCCTGTTCGGCATCATTTTCTCCCTGGTCGCCCGCACCGCGTTCATCTTCCTGGGCGCCGCGCTGATCAACAGTTTCGCCTGGGTCTTCTACATTTTCGGGCTTATCCTGCTGGTCACCGCGGGCCACCTGCTCAAACCGGATGACCACGACGACGACTCCGACGGCCTGGTGGTGCGGCTCGCCAAGAAATTCCTGCCGGCGTCCGAACACTACGACGGCGACAAGCTGTTCACCGTGGAGAACGGCAAGCGGGTGCTGACCCCCATGCTGCTGGTGATGGTGGCGATCGGCGGCACGGACATCCTGTTCGCCCTGGATTCCATCCCGGCGATCTTCGGCCTGACCCAGAACGTGTTCATCGTCTTCACGGCCACGGCGTTCTCGCTGATGGGCCTGCGCCAGCTGTTCTTCCTCATCGACGGCCTGCTGGACCGGCTGATCTTCCTCTCATACGGGCTGGCCGTCATCCTCGGTTTCATCGGCGTGAAGCTGGTCCTGCACGCCCTGCACGAGAACACCCTGCCGTTCATCAACGACGGCGAGCACGTCAACGTGGTGGAAGTCAGCACCGGGGTTTCCCTGGGCGTGATCCTCGGCGTGCTGCTGCTGACGATCCTGGCGTCGATCTTCAGCCCCAAGGGCAAAGCCAAGAACACTGTCTCCGGGGCCAGGCGGCACGCCGTCGAGTACCTTGACCTCAACTACGAGACCGACATGGCGGAACGGGACAAGATCTTCGCCAAGATGTGCCGCGAAGAAGACCAGATCCGCAAGCTTCCGGAAAAGTATAAGCGGCTTGTCCGGCACGAAACGGAGTTCCTGGAGCTGCTTCGCAGCGCCCATGACGAGCACGACAAGGCCCAGGTCAGGGGCGCCGCGGCCGAAAGCTGACTCCCGGGCGCTGCGGCGGGGCGGATTACCGGCCCAGCGCGGCCGCGCCGCCTGCCAGGCTGGTGATCCGGTCCCAGTCCTTGGCCGCGACGGCGTCTGCCGGGGTGAGCCAGCTGCCGCCGACGCAGGCCACGTTGGGCAGCTTGAGGTAGTCCGGGGCGGTGGCCGGGCTGATGCCGCCGGTAGGGCAGAACTGCACGTGCGGGATGGGGGCCCCGATGGCGGCCAGGTAGGACGGCCCGCCTGCAGGCCCGGCGGGGAAGAACTTCATCGCATCCAAACCGGCCTCCAGGACGGCCATTACCTCCCCGACAGTGGCGACGCCGGGCAGCACCGGGACGTCCAGGGACAGCATGTGGGTGAGCAGCGCGGGGGTGACACCCGGGCTGACCAGGAACGTGGCCCCCGCCTGGACTGCGGCGTCGGCCTGCCCCGGCGTGAGGATGGTGCCGGCGCCCACCAGGATGTCCGGCACCTCCCGGGCGATCAGCTTCAGCGAGGTCAGTGCGGAGTCCGTGCGCAGGGTCAGCTCAATGATCTTCACGCCGCCGTCCACCAGGGCACGGGCCAGGGGCACCGCATCCTGGGGGTCGTCGATGGTGACCACCGGGATGACGGGTGACACGCGGAGGACTCCTGATGCGTCAGCCATGGTTGACCTCATTTCCCAGGCCGTCCGGCCCGTTGGTGTCGATGATGCGGCAGTCGCCAGGGAAGGTGGCTGCGGCGTGGGCAGAGATCTGCTCGAACGTGGGGATGAGGCCTGTGCCGCCTTTGCCTCCGACCACCAGTGAGGAAGCCGCCGCACCATACCGGGCCGCCGTCGGGAAGTCGTCGCCCAGCACCAGGCGTGCGGTGAGCGTGCCCACAAACGCGTCCCCGGCGCCGGTCTGGTCCACTACCGCGGGCGCCGGAATGGCCGGTACCCACGCGGACTGCACGCCGGTTTCGCCGGACCATTCGAGCTGGACGCCCGTGGCGCCGCAGGTGACAGCTACGTTGGCGGCCCCCATCGAGCGCAGCTTCGCGGCCGATGCTTCGGGCGAGGAAACTCCCAGCAGGGCTGCCGTCTCGCCCGGGAAGGAGGGCGTCACCAGGAAGGCCTGTGCGGCAAGTTCGGTCAGTGCCGCCGCCGCGTCCACAGCGGTGGTGAGCCGGGGCCGGTAGTTGGGGTCGTAGACAAAGCGTTTGGCTGCGGACGCGGCCTTGACGACGGCGGCGCGCGCCGTCGTCGAAATGGCGCAGGTGATGCCGCCCGCCACCACCGCGCCGGCCGCGCCGAAGACGTCCGGGTCGACATCGTCCGGCCCAAGGGTGGACCCGACGCTGCCGCTGCGGGCGTAGGTGAATTCGCGTTCGCCGTCGGGGTCGCTGTGCACCAGGTAGACGCCCTGCTGCCCGCGACGGAACGTCAACTGGTCGGTGACGATCCCCAGCTCGGCGATCCGGGCCGCGATGGCCTGACCCAGGTCGTCGTCCGTGAGCACGGACAGCAGGCCCACGCGGGCACCCGCTGCTGCGGCGGCTGCAGCGACATTGAGGGCGTCTCCGGAGATGCCCAGCCGTGCCGGTACGCCATGGCCGAAGGGCTGGTCGGTGGCGACTTCGATGAGGATCTCCCCCATCACCACCACGTCAAAGGATTCAAAGGCTGCAGTGTTCACCAGTCGTACACCGATCCGTCCAGGCGCCGGTTGACAGGCGCGGTCTTGGGGTCGAAGGGAAACCGCGCGGAGGCGCCCCCGTTGAACTCTACGCCCAGCCCGGCGGGCCGCGCCCGGGTCCATGCACCTGTCCCTCAAGGTGCTGGAAAGCGCGCAGCCCTTTTTGTCGGCCCTCCTTGCTAGGTTTGATTCCAGGCCGGGGGAACCGACTCCGGGCCCGCAAACAGTTGGGGAGGCCCCGTGTTTCTGCTGGACGCTGCCGGTCATGATGCCGGATCCGACGCGCCGCCGGACCTGGTCTTCTCCGCCAGCGACCTTGTGGCGGCCTCCGAATGTGAGTACCGCACACTCCGGATCCTGGACGAAAAGCTGGGTCGTGCTCCCAAAGCGGAGTTCCCCGTGGACGAGATGCAGAAGCGGGCCGGCGAACTGGGCGACCGGCATGAACAAACCGTGCTGGCCAGCCTGGTGGCCAAGTATGGCCCGTGGGATGCCAGCCGGGGTTCGGGTGTCTACTCCCTGGAACGCGGCCTGAACCTGCGCGGTGAGCTGCAGGCAAAACATGCTGAAACCGAACTTGCCCTTCGCTCCGGGGCCGACGTGGTGTTCCAGGCAACTTTCTTCGACGGCGAGTTCCTGGGCTACGCCGACTTCCTGGTCAACGAGGCCGCAGGCACCGGAAACCCGGGCCGGTACGAGGTCTGGGACACCAAGCTTGCCCGGCACGCCAAGGTGGGGGCCCTGCTGCAACTGGCTGCCTACGGCGACCAGCTTCTCGGGATGGGGCTGGATCCCTCCCCCGTCGTCACGCTGGTGCTGGGGACCCGTGTCGGCGACGACTGGCTCCGAAGCAGCCATTCCCTGCCGGACCTGCTTCCGGTCTTCCGCGAACGGCGCCGGCGTTTCCGGTACCTGACGGCCGGCCACCGCGCCAAAGATGCCCCTGTGCAGTGGCAACAGCCCGGCATCGTGCATTGCGGCCGCTGCGACTACTGCGCCGAGCAGGTGACCCGCCACCGGGACCTCCTGATGGTCGCCGGGATGTCCGTCGTCCAACGGCGGAAGCTTCATGCCGCCGGAGTCACCACCATTGACCAGCTCGCGGCCATGCCCGCCCCGGATGCACAGGGGTCACTGGCCCGCCTCCGCGCGCAGGCCCGGATGCAGCTGGGCTTGGACACAGCCGCAGGATCCCGCACGTTCATGAAGGACGGGCAGCCTCATACGGTCTCCTATACCGTCCTTGCGGACCACGCCGTCGGTTCGCTTCCCGCTCCGAGCGCCGGAGACATCTTCTTCGACTTCGAAGGCGATCCGCTCTGGCAGGATCCAGCCACCGGTGCCTGGGGAATCGAGTACCTTTTCGGGGTCATCGAGGCCCCCGGGACGGACGCCGCCAAGGAGCCCGCATTCCGTCCGTTCTGGGCGCATTCCCGCGCCGGTGAACGCCGCGCCTTCCTGGCTTTCCTTGACTACGTGGAGAAGCGGCGTGCGACGTACCCGGACATGCACGTCTATCACTACGCCGCCTACGAAAAGACAGCCCTGCGGAATCTTTCCCTGGTGCACCAGGCAGGCGAGGACACGGTGGACGACTGGCTTCGGCAAGGACTGCTGGTGGACCTCTACGCCACGGTCAAGCATTCCATCCGGATCTCCGAGGCCTCGTATTCCATCAAGAAGCTGGAACCGCTGTATATGGGAGACAACCTGCGGTCCGGGGACGTCAAGGATGCCGGCGCCTCCGTGGTGGCATATGCCGCTTACTGTGCCGCCCGTGATGCCGGCCGCCGGGACGAAGCCGATGCCGTCCTGGCGTCCATTTCGGACTACAACCGATACGACTGCCTTTCCACCCTGCGGCTCCGGGACTGGCTGCTGGAGATCGCCCCGACGGCGGTCCCAGACACCCGGTCCGCCCGGCTGCCGGTAAACACCGCGGAACCGGCACGGGCCGGTGGCCCGCCGGCCGCCACCACGCCTATCGGAAATCCCCCGCCCGACGACCTCCCGGACGCGCCGGACGAAACCCCCGAGGAACTGCAGCTGCGCGGGTACCTCTCGGCCCTTCCCGATGACCGGCCCTGGACCGATGATGAGCGGGCCGTCGCCATGGTGGCAGCGGCCACCGGCTACCACCGGCGCGAGCGGAAACAGTTTTGGTGGCAGCATTTCGACCGCGTCGAAGCGCCTGTGGAGAACTGGGCGGACCAGCGGAACGTGTTCACAGTGTCATCGGCGGAGGTCATTTCGGACTGGGCCCTCGCCAAACCACGGGAACGGATGCGGACCAGGGTCTTGCAGCTCCGCGGCACCATGACGGAAGGTTCAGATTTCCGGGTCGATTCCAACTGGTGCCGGCTCTATGAAGCCCCCGGGCCCGAGGGCATGGCTGCCCCGAATGCAACACCACAGGCCAAGGCCTATGCCTTCAAGACCCGCATCCACGACCTCGCGGCGGCGCCGGACAACCCGGAGCACACCATCATCACCATCTCGGAGCGGGAATCCGGAAAGGTGGCCGCGTACCCGCACCTTCCCATAGCGCTGACCGAGGACACCCCCATCCCAACAGACAACATTGAGGCCGCCATCGCGGAACTGGCCAGGACTGTCGGCTCCACCGTGCCCGGACTGCCCGCACAGCCGGGCCTGGACATCCTGCGCAAGGTGCCTCCGCGGTTCCGCAGCATGGGCGCCCCGGCCGGGGTCCGGCACCTGCCGGACGGCACCGTCGACTACGCCGGAGCCATTGCCGCATCCCTGCGGGACCTCGATACCTCATACCTGGCCGTTCAAGGACCCCCGGGAACGGGCAAGACCCACATCGGCGCGCATGTGATCGGCGAGCTGGTGCGGGCGGGCTGGAAGGTGGGGGTGGTTGCGCAGTCGCACAATGTGGTGGAAAACCTCCTCTGCCGTGCCGTCGAGGCGGGCCGCGTGGACCCTTCGCTTGTGGCCAAAAAGCTCGCCGCGCCCCACTCTGTCCCGTGGACGGCAACGGATGAGCGTGATGTGGGACGCATGCTGGCCGCACCCGGCGGCTGCCTGGTGGGCGGCACCGCATGGACCATGACCGGCAAGGAAGTCCCCGCCGGGTCCCTGGACCTGCTGGTGATCGACGAAGCCGGCCAGTTCTCGCTGGCCAACACCCTGGCGGTCTCCCGCGCGGCGAAACGCCTCCTCTTGTTGGGCGATCCGCAGCAGCTCCCCCAGGTCACCCAAGGGGCACATCCGGAACCAGTGGACGAATCAGCCCTGGGCTGGCTCGCCGCGGGGCATGCGACCCTCCCCGCAAGCCTGGGCTACTTCCTCGCCGATACCTGGCGGATGCACCCGGAGCTGTGCAGGGCAGTTTCGAACCTCAGCTACGACGGCAAGCTGCAGTCCGCACCGGCCGCGGGCCAGCGCGAACTCGATGGGCTGCCGCCCGGGGTGGAGACGGTGTTCGTCAACCACAGTGGCAATGCCACAGCGTCCAAGGAAGAGGCGGAGGAAGTGGTGCGGCAGGCGCGCCGCCACCTCGGCCTGAAGTGGACCTCCGGCCCGGACGCGGGGTCACGCCCGCTGGAGCAGCAGGACCTGATGGTGGTGGCCGCCTACAACGCCCAGGTGCATTTGGTCCGGAGAGCGTTGGCCGAAGCCGGGCTGCCGGAGGTGAAGGTGGGCACGGTGGACAAGTTCCAGGGCCAGGAAGCCCCGGTAGTGTTCGTCTCCATGGCGTGTTCGGCGGTAGCGGAGGCTCCGCGCGGCGCGGAATTCCTGCTCAACCGGAACCGCATCAATGTGGCAGTCTCGCGCGGGCAGTGGCGGGCCGTCATCATCCGCTCCCCCGAGCTCACCAGCTATATGCCGCACAAACCGGCGGCACTGGAGGAACTCGGCGCCTTCATCGGCCTCAGCCCGCGGGAGTAGTCGCGGCGGGCGCCGGGGCGCAAGCTTGGGACGGGGCGGTCAGTGCGCCCGGAAACCGGGGAAGTGTCCCCCGGCCCGGGACGTTGACCCGTCCACCCGTTCCACCCGGCCCGGGGTGCTGCCGGAGTTGAGCCACTCCAGGAGCTGCCGGACCTTGGGCTCGGGTCCTTCGGCCACGACTGACACCGATCCGTCGTCGCGGTTGGCCACCTCACCGGACAATCCCAGTTCCTCCGCTTTGGCCATGGTCCAGTACCGGAAGCCCACACCTTGGACCATGCCGAGCACCTGGGCATCCAGCCGCACGGCATCCCCAGCCGAACCGTCCTTCGGTGTCCCTGCGTGCCTGCCCATGGTGTTCCTCCTCGGGACCGGCCAACTTCCTCCCGGCCGCGGCACCTAACGCACTGAAGGCGCGGCTTCCTGCCAGGGCCGGGAGGAGATACCGGCTAGTTGATGGTGATGTCGCGGGTGGCGTGGTTGTAGCGGATGGTCACCGTGCCGCCGGCGTGGTGCAGTTCGTGGTTGGGGCCGTCAAACGCACCGAAAGCACCATAGTTTTCGTCCCACGAGCGGTTCAGGGCGATCTTGAAGGTGTAGTAACCGGCAGGAAGCTCGGCGCTCTTCTTCCAGAGCTGGTCCAGGAAGTCGAACTCCATCTGCGCTTCGTCGTACTGCGGCGCCCAGTTCTCCGGTGCGCCCAGGATGGTGTTGAAGTCGCCGGCCAGTGCCACGGCCTCCGGCTGCGGGTGGGTTTCGACATCCGGACCCTCGAACGATTCGGTTGCGGGCACCGCGGTTTCGGCCTTGGCCTTCGCCGGCGCCTTCTTCCGGACAGCCTTCACCACAGGTTCCACGGCGTCTTCGATGGCCTTGGCGGCCTTGCCCACAGCGGCGGCCGCCTTCTTGGCCGGCGCTTTTCTGGCAGGAGCCTTCTTCGCCGCTTTGGCGTCATCCTTGGCGGGAACTTCCAGGACGGAAGCAGCTGCGGAGACCGGGCGGACAAAGCCTTCGGGAGCGGTGGGGACCGGCGTGTCGGCAGGGACGGGCGTGCCGGCGTCGAGCGCTGACGCGAAGGAAACCGCGTCAGGGAAGGCAACCGTGGCGCGCATCCCGTCCTCGGTGATGGTCCAGCCGGTACGGCCCTTGACCAGCCAGCCGGCCTTGACCAGTTTGGCGGTCGCCGAGGTAAGGGTCTTGTGGCCGCGGGGAATTCCGCCGCTGAGGAGTTCGGCTTCGTGCTCGTTGAAAGGCACGCGGGCCGTTGCTTCCGCCAGGACCTGGCCAGCATTCAGTGCATCGCCGGACCACACGCCTTCGGTCAGGACATCCAGGACGGTCTTGAGACGAAGATAGGTGTTTTCTGCGGTGGACTTGGCCATGATTCCCCTTATATAAAAGCGATCGGTCTTAGGCATCTTGCCAACTGCCTATTAAATCGCGCGACTTTAATTGGTTAACTCTGCGTGTCGTGACCGACTATGAAGCGGATAGTCCCGCAAGTGAGACGGAGGTCTCGGGTAAGGGCCGGCTGCATAACCCTCAAGCGCTGACATGGGTGCTGCCTTGCACTCCCCAGACACGCCTGCGGCTCCCAGTTTACCGGCCCGGGAGCCGCACTGTTGCCCGCGGCACAGCGGGTGCTCAGGCGGTGGCTTCCCGGCTGTTCAATTCCTCCAGCAGCTCAGCTTTCCGCTCCTCCGAGGCGAAGGAAGAGTGGATGGAATTCGCCGCCAGGCGGGCCCTGTCAAAGTCGGACAGCTCAAACACCGCGGTCAGTTGGGCGAAGTTGTCATCCACGTAACCGCCGAAGTACGCAGGATCGTCCGAATTGACCGAGACGTTCAGGCCCGCGGCCAGCATGGCGGGCAAGGGATGGTCAGCGAGCGTGTCCACTGCCCTCAACCGCACGTTGGACAGTGGGCAGACGGTGAGGGGAACCCGGGCATCAACTAGGCGCTCCACCAGGTCGGCGTCATCCATGCAGCGGATACCGTGGTCGATGCGTTCCACGCCCAGGAGGTCCAGGGCCTCAATGATGTACGACGCCGGGCCTTCCTCCCCTGCGTGCGCCGTCAGCCGGAGGCCGGCCGCGCGGGCCTTTGCATAAAGCCGCTCGAACTTGGAAGGCGGGTTTCCGACCTCGGCCGAGTCCAGGCCGATGGCTCCGATGGGAGCGTCCATGGCCAGCAGCCGCTCCAGGACTTCCAACGCCGAGTCTTCCGGAAGGTCCCGGAGGAAAGCGGCAATGAGCATGGTGGAGATGCCGTAGTCCTCCCGGGACGTGGCCAGGACCGAGGCCACGCCGTTGACGCATGCTTCCAGCGGGACGCCGCGGGACAGGTGTGCCTGAGGGTCCATCATGATTTCGGCGTGCCGGACGCCGGCGGCGGCCGCCCGCTCAAGGTAGGCACGGGTCATGTCCGCGAAGTCCTGCTCGGTACGCAGCACGGCCATGTTGGCGTAGTAGAGGTCCAGGAATGACTGCAGGTCCGTGAACTCGTACTTTTCGCGGAGTTCTTCCAACCCGGAGTAAGGCAGGACAATGCCGTTGCGCTCGGCCAGGGCAAAGATGAGCTCGGGCTGAAGCGTACCTTCGATATGCAGGTGCAGTTCGGCCACCGGGAGGGGCTTGGTGGGGACCGCGGGTTCCGCGGGGACCGCTTCGGATTCGGGCATGGTGCTGCCGCCGGCGTAGGTTTCCATCCGGACAGGATAATGCCCGGCGGCCGAATCACCACTAGAGTCAAACCAATGCAGAACGCCAAGCACACTGATGACCTGCAGGACCCGGCTCCCAGCCCCGCCGCGGACGGGTTTGTCCGGGTCCGGGGAGCTCGCGAGAACAACCTCCGGAACGTCGACGTGGATGTCCCCCGTGACGCGATCGTGGCGTTCACCGGCGTCTCGGGCTCGGGCAAGTCGTCCCTGGCGTTTGGCACCATCTACGCCGAGGCGCAGCGGCGCTACTTCGAATCCGTCGCCCCGTATGCCCGCCGCCTCATCCAGCAGGGCCACAACCCCAAGGTGGAGCTGATCAGCGGGTTGCCGCCCGCCGTCGCACTCCAGCAACGCCGCGGCGTCCCCAGCAGCAGGTCCACGGTGGGGACCGTCACTACGCTCTCCAACTCGGTGCGGATGCTCTTCTCGCGCGCCGGCACCTACCCGGAGGGCAGCCCACAGCTGGACTCGGATGCCTTCTCCCCCAATACGGCCGCGGGTGCCTGCAGGGAGTGCCACGGCCTGGGTGTGGCGCACACCGTCACCGAAGCCTCGCTGGTCCCGGACCCGTCGCTGAGCATCCGCGAGGGTGCCATCGCCGCGTGGCCCGGCGCCTGGCAGGGAAAGAACCTGCGGGATATCCTCACCCACCTGGGCTACGACGTCGACATTCCCTGGCGGAAGCTGCCCAAGAAGCACCGGGACTGGATCCTCTTTACGGAGGAGCAGCCGGTGGTGGAAGTCACTCCGCAGCGCGACCGCGTGGCCAAACCGTACAAGGGCCGGTTCTGGAGCGCCAGGAGCTACGTCCTCCACACCCTGGCCGATTCGCAGAGCGCGTCCATGCGCGAACGCGTGCTTGCATACATGGAATCCGGTCCGTGCCCCCTGTGCGGTGGCAGCGGCCTGCGGCCTGAGGCCTTGGCAGTGACGTTCGCGGGGCGGACGATCGCCGAGCTCAACGCGGTACCACTGACAGAGCTGGCGGGCATCATCCGCCCCACCACCGAGCTGGCCTCAGCCGGGACGGCGTCCAGGAAGCAGTCTTCCGGCGAAACCAACGAGGTGGCCGTCGCCATCACCCGCGACCTGCTCCAGCGCGTCACCGTTTTGCTGGACCTGGGGCTGGGCTACCTGGCCCTGGGCCGCTCCACGCCCACGCTCTCCCCCGGCGAGATGCAGCGGCTGCGGATCGCCACCCAGCTGCGCTCCGGGCTGTTCGGCGTGGTCTATGTGCTCGATGAGCCCTCTGCAGGGCTCCATCCTGCCGATGCAGAGCCCCTTTTGGAGGTGCTGGAGCAACTGAAATCTTCCGGCAATTCGGTGTTCGTGGTGGAGCACAACATGGACGTTGTCCGCCACGCCGATTGGCTGGTGGACGTGGGTCCGCGCGCCGGCGAGGGCGGCGGCGAGGTGCTCTACAGCGGTCCGGTGGACGGGCTGGCCGGAGTGGAGGATTCGGTCACCAGGCCGTACCTGTTCCCGGATCTCTCCGGTCAGGAAGCAGACGACGACGCCCCGGGCCGTGACCGCGAACCGGCAGGCTGGCTGGAGCTGCGGGACATCAGCCGCCACAACCTGCAAGGCCTCGACGCTGAGTTCCCCCTGGGTGTCCTGACCGCTGTCACAGGCGTCTCCGGGTCCGGCAAATCCACGCTTGTCAGCCAGGTCCTGGCCGAGGTGGCAGGCGGCTGGCTGCGTCCCGACGGGCCGGGCGCCGTTTCCACGGGCGCAGCCGACGGCGGAGTGGACGAAGGGGAGCTCAGCGCCCCGCTCAGCGTCGGCCCGGTGTCCGGACTGGAACACATCGACCGGCTGGTAAAAGTTGACCAGAAACCGATCGGACGGACCCCGCGTTCCAACCTGGCCACCTACACCGGACTCTTCGACGCGGTCCGGAAAGTCTTCGCCGCCACGGACGAAGCCAAGGCCCGCGGCTACGGCGCCGGGCGGTTCTCCTTCAACGTGGCCGGCGGACGCTGCGAGACCTGCCAGGGCGAGGGGTTCGTGGCGGTGGAACTGCTGTTCCTGCCCGGCAGCTACGGCCCATGCCCGGAGTGCGGCGGGTCCCGCTACAACCCCGAAACCCTTGAGGTGGAATATCACGGCCAGAACGTGGCCCAGGTCCCGGCCATGACCGTGGACGCCGCCTCCGAGTTCCTGGCGGACGTTCCTGCCGCGGCGAGGAGCCTTACCAGCCTGCGCGACGTCGGCTTGGGCTACCTGCGGCTGGGACAGCCCGCCACGGAGCTTTCCGGCGGCGAGGCGCAGCGGATCAAGCTCGCCACAGAACTGCAGCGGGCGCAGCGCGGACACACCCTCTACCTGCTCGATGAGCCCACCACCGGGCTGCACCCTGCGGACGTGCAGCTGCTGATGGCACAGCTCCACGGCCTGGTGGACGCCGGAAACTCCGTGGTGGTGGTTGAACACGATATGGCCGTTGTGGCCGGTGCTGACTGGGTCATTGATCTTGGGCCGTCCGGAGGGGACAAAGGCGGCAGCATCATGGCCGCGGGCACACCTGCGGCTGTCGCGCAGTCCGTGGAAAGCCGGACCGCTCCCTACCTGGCAACCGCACTCGGCCAGGAAACTGCCAGCCAACACCCGGCCCGGTCCCGATTTGATAACGCCAAGGCTATGTCTTAGCGTGAAATGCATGCCCGTTTGGCGGGCTTTTTGATTGCCCGGTGCTGCCTCCACCAGAACTGCCCAGCGGCAGCCACCGACGTTGACCTCTATTTGTCAGGGGTGGGCAGTAGCGCGACGATCTCCGGGGACGGAACCAGCGCTGGTGGCCCTCGGGAGCATCACATCATGAACAACACCAAATTCCGTACTGCCGCACGCCGTGGAATCACCCTTGCCGCCGTCTCAGCGGCAGGCCTGGCCCTCTCCGCCACCGCCGCAAACGCGGCAACCCCCACCTCCACCTGGGACTCGCTGGCCCAGTGCGAGAGCGGTGGCAACTGGTCCACCAACACCGGCAACGGCTTCTCCGGCGGTTTGCAGTTCACCTCGAGCACGTGGGCTGCCTACGGCGGCACCGGCTCGCCGGCGGACGCCAGCCGCGAACAGCAGATCGCGGTGGCCGAAAGGGTCCAGGCTTCCCAGGGCTGGGGCGCATGGCCCTCCTGCGCGTCGCAGCTCGGCCTGAGCGGCGGGGGCGGTGCACCGGTGCAGAGCGCGCCCGTCCAGAGCGCCCCGGTCAAGCAGGCCACGCAGGTGCAGAGCGCACCTGTGCAGCAGGCACCGCGGCACGCAACGTCCGTTCCGCTCAGCGGTGAAACCTACACCCTGCAGGCCGGCGACACCCTGAGCATCGTTGCCCAGAAGCTGGGGATCCAGGGCGGCTGGCAGCACCTTGCCGACGCCAACCTGGATACCATTTCCGATCCGAACCTGGTGTTCGAAGGACAGGTCATCCAGCTCCCCGCGTAACGGCAGCGGCCTTGGCCGCACCGCCTCCCAAGGCGCCACAGACAGGTCGGCGATAGACAAATTCCGTTGACCAAAGACGACGCCGGCACGCCCCCACAAGGGGTGTGCCGGCGTCGTTTTTTTAAGCCGGTGTCCGCTGCCGCGGCGGGGACGCGCCGGTCAGTCAGGCGGCGGGCAGTTCGCGGACGATCCGCACCTTCCAGGCGGAGTCGTCGCTGGTATCCAACAGCGCTACCGTTCCGTGCGCCAGGTTCAATGCCACCCGCTTGACGGCCAGCAGTTCCAGGTAGAGGTGCTCGTTCATGCGGCTGGGGGTGTCGATCATGTACTTCACGGCGTCGCGAACCTTGCGGTAGTTGGCGCTGCGTTCGCGATGCATGTGCAGTTCCAGCGCGGAGCGCTGCTTGAGCCGGGGCTCGTGCCGGTTCAGCAGTGTCACGGCGCTGTGTACCGCGACGACGAGGGTGAGCGAGACGGCGTAGATCCACCATCCGCTCGAGAGCAGGAACAGGGGCAGGTTTCCGATGGCGACCAGCGCGATCACCACGCGCAGGGCGGCTATCCGGCGGACGGTCCGGGCGACGGCGGCCATGCCGTCGCGGAAACGGTGTTGGTCCTTCCGGGCGGCTGCGGGATCGATGGTGAACTCGTCGAGGACCAGGATGCCCTGGGCTTCGGGGCCGAGCATCTGTCCGTAGCGGGGCAGCGCCGGGCGGGCGGCGGCTGTGGACTTTTCAGGTGTAGATGTCATGAGTGAGCTTCCAAAACGCTGGGGTGGTTGCCGAGATCTTAGTGGTTTATCCTGGGAGCCGTATGTATGCGTCCAATATCTGGACAAGCTTGGTGGCGGAGACCGCGCCACGGGCCGGCCAGGGGATGTGGCCGCCGGCACAGCAATTGGCACTTCCGCCGGCTGCCGTCAGACTGAATGGATGCAAACTTTCCTCCCGTACCCTGACTTCCGCCAAAGCGCCGCAGCCCTGGACACCGCGCGGCTGGGCAAGCAGCGGGTTGAAGCGCTGCAAACCCTCCGTGCCCTGGTGATCCCCGAATACGGCTGGCAGACCCACCCGGCGATCCGGATGTGGATGGGCCACGTTCCTGCCCTCACCATGTATGGGCTCGCGATGGTGGACGAGTGGATGGAACGGGGCCACCCGGATAACACACGGGCCAACATCGCCGAGTTCGCGCCGCAGGCAGCCCACCCGGACTACGCCGCCAAGATCATCATGCCGCCGTGGCTCGGGGAGCCCGACTTCCACCTGAGCCACCGGTCCAAGCTGGTGCACAAGGAACCCAAGTTCTACGCCTCCGTTTTCCCGGACGCCATTCCGGCAATGGACTACGTCTGGCCGGAGCCGCGGCACGAATTCCTGCCGCAGGAGCCGGACGGAGACCTGTTGTGGATCCTCCGCGACCCTCACGACGACGTCGACCCGCAGTCGCTCACCACGGTGGCACTTCCGCCGGTGAACCGGAACGCCTCCGCAGCGGCGTCAGCCGGGGACGATGGTTACGCCCCGGTCTATGTTGACGACGGTTCCCGACGTCCGTCCCGCGCCCCGAAGAAGGCGCCGCCCAGGCCCCAGGTGAAGAAGCCCACCCGCAAACGGCAGGCGCAGGAGGAGGCATTCCGCACCCTCCCAGGGAAGACGCCCGTCGCTGTCCCGCTGGAACACGGGGCAAAGTTCGCGCTCGGCCAGGTAGTGGGCCGTCCGATCAACCTCGATGACGGCCGCTTTGGCAGGACTTTCGAGGTTTTGGAGATCATGGACCGTTCGGCATTCGCCTACCCCGCCCTGCTGCAGGACCCCCGGGTGTTCTTTCCGGTCGAGGCCCCGTAGCCATGACTGTTTTGCTGGCAGGGTGCGGCGACCTGGGCACCGAGGCGGGCCTGCGGTTCGCCGCCCTTGGCCACAGGGTCATAGGGTGGCGGCGGTCCCCCGAAAAACTGCCGGCAGCCATCGAGGGAGCCGCGGCAGACTTGGGATCCGCAGACCTGCCGCCGATCCCGGCGGACACCACCGCCGTCGTCATCGCCGTTGCGGCTGATGCCCCCTCAGAGGAGGCATACCGTGCTGCGTATGTACGCGGCGTGGCACATGTGCTGGATGCGCTGGAGCGGGACGGCGTGACACCGGAACGCGTCCTCTTTGTGTCTTCCACGGCGGTGTACGGGGACGCAGCGGGCGGCTGGGTGGATGAGGCCACGGAGCCGAACCCGGGTGGTTTCTCCGGGAAGGTGCTGCTTGAGGCCGAGGAGCTCCTGCACGGCCGGCTTTCCGGCAGGAGCGCCACCACGGCCCTCAGGCTGGGTGGCATCTACGGACCCGGCCGGACCAGGCTGATCGACCAGGTGCGGAGCGGCTCCGCCGTCATTCCGGACGATGTGCGCTACACCAACAGGATCCACCGGGATGACGCCGCGGCGGCGATCGTGCACCTGGCCACCATGGCGGATGTCCCTGCTCCGGTTTACATCGGCGTGGACGACGAACCGGCCGATCTGGGTGCCGTACTGCGTTTCCTGGCGTCCGAACTCGGGCTGCCCGAACCCCAGGCGGGCGATGCTGGTCCCGCCCGCGGCGGCAACAAGCGCTGCCGGAACGACTTGCTCCGAAGCACCGGGTTCAACTTCACGTTTCCCACCTTCCGGGAAGGGTACAGGGACGTCATCGCAGGGAACGGCAGCCGCCATCCGTAGCCCGGCCCCGTGCCCCAGTCGGTTCCACGTCGGGCGGCACATGCCAGGCTCTAAGTAAGGCAGGGAATGGAATTCAGGCAGATCATTGAAGCCACCGGCCAGCTGGTCGATTTTGCAGGGGTTGCGGTCATGGTGATTGGGGCCTTGGTGTCCCTCCCGCTGGCGATCCGCGGTTACCAGCCGCGGCAGGTCCCGGCCGGGGCGAAGAGACTGAGCTTCTACCGCTCCTACCGCCAGTCGCTGGGCCGTTCGATCCTCCTGGGCCTTGAATTACTGGTCGCTGCGGACATCATCCGCACTGTCGCGGTCACTCCGACGTTCGAAAGCGTCGGGGTGTTGGCCGTCATTGTGCTGATCAGGACCTTCCTCAGCTTTTCCCTGGAGCTTGAGATCACGGGTCGCTGGCCTTGGCAAAAGGACCCGGCGGCAGCCCACCCCGGAGCCTCCGCCCCTGCCGGATAAGGGCGCCTGAGGCCGCGCCGTCGGGCCCATCCCTGGCAGGGGCTAATCCGCGCCTGGGAATACAGGTTTGCGCTACGCCCCGCCGTTACCCTTGCAACGTCCGTTAGGCTTCAGCCATGGCTGAAACTCTTCGCACCAAAGCGTCCGAACTGCTCCGACTCCATCAGGCCCCTGAGATCCTTCAAGTGGTCAACGTGTGGGATGCCATCACCGCCAAAGTCATCACGGACGTCCCGGGCACCACCGCCCTCGCCACGGCAAGCCACTCCATCGCGGCCTCGCTGGGCTACGAAGACGGCGAGAACATTCCCGTCGACGAGATGATCGCCGCCGTTGGCCGCATCGCCGCCGCCTCGCATCTTCCCGTCAGTGCCGATCTGGAGTCCGGCTACGGCAACCCCGGGGAGACCACCCGCAAGGCCATCGGCGTCGGCATCGTCGGGGCAAACATCGAGGACCAGATGAGGCCGCTGGCGGATGCGGTCAACCAAATGTCAGCAGTGGTGCACGCCGCGTCAACGGAAGGGATCGATTTCGTCCTTAACGCCAGGACCGACGCCTTCCTCAAGGGCAAGGACCGGGACCCCGGCGAGGTGCTCGCGGACGCCATCGCCCGCGGCAGGGCCTTCCTGGACGTGGGTGCCACAACAGTCTTCGTGCCCGGGCTGCTTGATGAGCCTACCGTCACCGCGTTGGTCGAGGGTATTGGCTGGAACAAGGTCTCCGTCATCAACGTCCCCGGGTCCCTTCCCCCGGCCCGGCTGCAGGAACTGGGCGTTGCCCGCATCTCCTACGGTCCGTGGACACAGCGCGTGGCACTGACCGCACTGGCCGACACCGCGGCCGCGTTGCTCGCCGGCGGACAGCTTCCCGAAGACACCCGTCCCTTGAACTAGGAGGGTCGGCAGCCGTGCCCAGCGAAGGAGTCGATTGACTGTGACCGGAAGTGCAAGTGCGGCAGGAGTGTGGCCGCGGCCTCCGGAACTTCCTGCGCCGGTGTTCTCCGACCAACGCTGGCTTGAGGCCGTTTTCCTTCACTGGCGTATCCCGGAGGCGGAGGCAGCGGCGTTCATGCCTGAGGGAATCCGGCCGGACGTGTTCGACGGCAGTTCCTGGGTGGGTTTGATCGGCTTTCGCATGGAGCAGGCGGGGCTTGGGCGCGGCCCAGGCGTTCCGTACTTGGGCAGCTTCAACGAGGTGAACGTCCGGCTGTACTCCCGTGAGCCGGACGGGACCCGCGGAGTGGTGTTCCTGAGCCTGGATGCGAACCGGCTGCCGGTGGTCCTGGCCACACGGGCGGCTGGCATCCCCTACGTCTGGTCGCGTATCCGGCAACGTCCGCCCTTTCCGGACGCCAGGAGCCGACCACAGCATCCCGGCGGAGACGCTGCCGGGTCCACTGATGAATTTCCAGTCGGCTACACCGTGCGCCGGTTTGGCAGCACGGGAGCACGGAGCGACTTCGTGGTCGTCCCCAAGCTCCGGGAGCCGGCCACTGATTCCCTGTCTGTCTTCCTGACCGCGAGGTTCGGGATGCACGGCTGCTTTTTGGGCCGGACCGCCTACGTGCCGAACACCCACCAGGCGTGGCCGCTCTTCCACGCGGAGGTGCGGCAGCTAACCGATGGACTGATTGGAGCTGCCGGGATCACTGTTGACGGACCGCCGGATTCAGTGCTCTATTCGCCGGGAGTCCGGACCAGGTTCGGACGGCCGCGCATGATCGGTGGGCCCGGATAACAGCGTGTCCGGGCTCACCGCAAGGCTGCTAAGCCAGGCCGGCTTTCCGGAGCGCCTCGGCCATGGCCGTATTGCTGCCGGGCTGGGGTTTGGGAGCCGACCGGACAGAGCCGGGCGCTCCGGCCGTTTGCTTTGGCTGTTGGCGGTCGGGGCGGCCACCACGCTCGCCGCGGTCAGGTTTTCCGCCGCGCTCAGGCTTTCCAGTCCGCTCCGTCTTACCGGCGCCCGGGCCGCGCCGCCCCGAAGCTGCCCCGCCGCCGGCCGGTTCGTCGTCGAGCCTTAGGGTCAGCGAAATCCGCTTCCGTTCCGGATCAGCCTCCAAGACTTTGACGCGCACCACTTGCCCGGACTTGACCACCTCGCGGGGGTCGGAGACGAACCGGTTGGCCAAGGCCGAAACGTGAACCAGTCCGTCCTGGTGCACTCCCACGTCCACGAACGCCCCGAACGCCGCAACGTTGGTCACCGTCCCCTCCAGGACCATGCCGGGCTTGAGGTCCGAGATCTTCTCGATCCCCTCCGAGAAGGTGGCTGCGGCGAAGGCGGGGCGTGGGTCCCGGCCGGGTTTATCCAGCTCGGCCAGGATGTCCTTGACCGTGGGGAGCCCGAAGGAATCGTCGACGAAGTTCCGGGGGTCCAGGGATGTCGCGGGCGCCGACCCGGCGGCCACCAGAATCTTCCTCGCCACGGCATACGATTCCGGGTGCACGCTCGAGGCGTCAAGCGGTTCCGCTCCCCCGGTGATCCGGAGGAAGCCGGCGCATTGCTCGAACGCCTTGGCGCCCAGCCGTGGGACCTTCTTCAGGTCGGTCCGCTTGGAGAAGGGCCCGTGTTCGTTGCGGTACGCCACGATGTTTTCACTCAGCAACGGTCCGACGCCGGCCACCCGGCTCAACAGCGCGGGTGAAGCTGTGTTGACGTCCACGCCCACGGCGTTCACGCAGTCCTCCACCACGGCGTCAAGGCTACGGTCCAGCTTGGACGCTGTCACGTCATGCTGGTACTGGCCCACGCCGATGGACTTGGGATCGATCTTGACGAGTTCGGCGAGTGGATCCTGCAGGCGCCGGGCAATGGACACGGCGCCGCGGAGCGAAACGTCCATCCCCGGGAGTTCGGCGGCGGCGAGCGCCGACGCTGAGTAGACCGAGGCGCCGGCTTCCGACACGACGAGCTTTTGTGGCTTTCGGTCCACGTCCGGCAGCAGCTTGATCAGTTCCGCGGCGAGCTTGTCCGTCTCCCGCGACGCGGTCCCGTTGCCGACCGCCACGAGTTCGACCGAGTGCCGGCGGGCCAAGTGCATCAGGGTGGTTAGGGCTTCGTCCCATTTTCGCGCTGGCGCGTGCGGGTACACCGTGTCCGTGGCGACGACTTTGCCGGTACCGTCCACGACGGCGACTTTCACTCCGGTCCGCAGCCCGGGGTCCAGTCCCAGGGTGGCTCGGTTCCCTGCGGGGGCGGCCAGGAGGACGTCGCGCAGGTTGGCGGCGAACACCCGCACCGCTTCGTCCTCCGCTGCGGCGAACATCCGGCCCCGGAGGTCGGCGGTGAGCCGGGCAAGGACGCGCGAACGCCATGCCACCTGGGCGGTCTGCAGCAACCAGGCGTCGGCGGGACGGCCACGGTCGGCGACGCCGAGGAACCTGGCCACCGCGGACTCGTAGCGTGCCCGGGCGGCGGTCAGCGCGGCGTCGTCGGAGGGGTCGGCTTCGGTGAGATCCAGGTCCAGGATGCCGTCTTTCTCGCCGCGAAGCAGCGCCAGCACCCGGTGGGACGGCATCCGGTCCGGGGCCTGCGCAAATTCGAAGTAGTCAGAGAACTTCTGGCCCTCGTTTTCCTTGCCCTTCTTGACGCGGGATACCATCCGGCCCTGGCTCCACAGCCGGTCCCGCAGGGTGGCGGCAAGGTCTGGATCCTGGGCCACCCGCTCCACCAGGATGGCCCTGGCGCCGGCGAGCGCGGCGGCGGCATCGCCAATGGAGTGCTCACTGTTGAGGTACTTTGCGGCCTCCCGTCCAGGGTGGAGGTCCGGGCGCTTCAGCAGCGCGTCCGCGAGCGGTTCCAGTCCGGCTTCCCGGGCAATCTGGGCCTTGGTGCGTCGCTTGGACTTGAACGGCAGGTAGATGTCCTCCAGCCTGGACTTGGTGTCCGCCGCCAGGATCGCCCTGCGGAGTTCCGGCGTCAGCTGGCCTTGCGCCTCAACCGCTTCAAGCACTGTTCGACGCCGGTCCTCGAGTTCGCGGAGGTAGCGGAGGCGTTCGTCGAGGTCGCGGAGTTTGGTGTCGTCGAGCGTCCCCGTGGCTTCCTTGCGGTACCTGGCGATGAAGGGGACGGTTGACCCGGCGTCGAGCAGTCCTACCGCCGCCTTCACCTGCCAGGCCTTGACCCCCAGTTCATCGGCGATCTGGCCGTAGATGGGGTCCTCGGCGGTCACGGCTGAGGAGGTGGAAGCGGGGGAAGGCACAGGCTGTTGGGTCACCAGAACATCTTGCCCTACCGGCCCGCATGGCTCCACCGCGGCCGGCAATGACCGGCAAGCGCCAGCGAAAGCGAGTATTCCACTCGGGCCCGCAAAGTGCTGTAGTGGTCTTGCAGTCACTGGCACCCATGCTCGAGGAAGAGGCCACCATGCGGGAACTGCTTGTCGTGTTTCAGGAGGGGTTTGAAGAAGCCAACATCACCGTGACGGTCAACGGCAAAGTTGTGCGCAGGGACATGGATGTTTCCACCAATCCGTTGCTGGGCATCGCCTCTGAAGTTTCGGTGGAGCTTCCGGCCAAGGGTGCCCAGGTGGGAGTTGAAGTCACCAACCGCGGGCTCAAGGCCATCACCAAGGTCAGCGGCAGGCCCAAAAGCGTGCTGGTCTCCATTGAGGACGGCAGGCTGCTGATGCGGGAGCACTGGCCGTGAGGCCGTGATGTGAGCCGGATGCCGACTCACAAAGTGGCTCTGGCAGGAGTCCATTCGTTGGAGTATCATCTGATCACCGCCGGCTTCCGAGGGAGTCCGGCGGGCCACATAAATTCTCAGCCGGAGGCCGTCGGATGGCCTCGCGGCACTGCTGCCCGGGACCAGCACCCCTGACAGCCAACGACGGCGGCACCCACGCTGGGTGCCGCCGTCGTCGTTTGATTTGGGTTGGCCGGGGAAATGCCTAGCCCTGGTACACCGGGTAGTCCGTGTAGCCGGTGGCGCCTTCTGCGTAGAAGGTGGACGGGTCCGGCTCGTTCAGCGGAAGGCTTTCCTTCCAGCGGCGGGCCAGGTCCGGGTTGGCGATGGCCGGGCGTCCCACCACCACGGCGTCCGCGTGGCCGTCGGCCACCAGGGTCACGGCTTCTTCTTTCGTGGTGATCACGCTGAAGCCGGTGTTGACCAGGAAGGGGCCGCCGAAGCGTTCGCGGAGGTCCTGGACCAGTTCGCCGGTGGGCTCGTGGTGCAGGATGCTCAGGTACGCCAGGTTGAGCGGCGCGATGCTGTCCACCAGGACCTCATAGGTGTCACGGACATCCGCTGCATCCGTTTCGGAGATGCCCTGGACGTTGTGCTCGGGGGAAATGCGCAGGCCCACCCGGTTGGCGCCGAGGGCTGCCACCACGGCGTTGACGGTTTCGATGACGAAGCGGGCACGGTTCTCCGGTGATCCGCCATAGCTGTCAGTGCGGACGTTGGAGTTGGGGGCCAGGAATTCGTGCAGGAGGTAGCCGTTGGCCGAGTGCAGTTCCACGCCGTCGAAGCCTGCCTCGATGGCGTTCAGTGAGGCGTTGACGAATTCCTGGATGACCATGGGGAGTTCGTCGGTGGTCAGCGCGTGCGGCACAGGGTACGGCTTCTTGCCTTCGGGAGTGCGGACGACGCCGTCAATGGCCACCGCGCTGGGGGCGACGATTTCCAGGCCCCCGGTGATGTCCGAATGGGAAACCCGTCCGCCGTGCATGATCTGGGCGAACATGTGGCCGCCCTCGGCGTGGACGGCATCCGTTACCTTCTTCCAGCCGGCGACCTGTTCCTCGGTGACGATTCCGGGCTGGCCGGGGTATGCCTGGCCGGCGGGAGTGGGGTAGGTGCCCTCGCTGACGATGAGGCCCAGGGAAGCGCGCTGGCGGTAGTGTTCCGCCAGGAGCGGGCCCGGGACGCCCTTTTCGCCTGCACGGAGGCGGGTCAGGGGCGCCATCACCAGGCGGTTGGGAAGTTCGAGTTCGCCGAGGGTGAGGGGGGAAAACAGCATGCGCAGTTCCTTTCGAAGGCTGGAGACGTACTGTTCATGCCAACTGTAGGGCGCGTGCAACTATTCCTTCTGGGACCGGGATCACATTCTTGGACTTTGGGCGTTCGGATCCGGGAGCGGGCTCAGCGCGGTGTCACGGCACCTGGGCAACCTTGGCCTTGGGGGTTGGCGTTGCAGTCGTTGGCGTAGTTGCGGGTGAGCGAACGCCAGACGCTGATGCCTTGCGGCGGGGCGCTGAACTGGCCTTGGCCCGGGATGGGCAGTGGTGGACCGGAATTCACCGAGTACGTGCCTTGGAAGGACGTCGTCAGCACCACCTGGAAATCCCCGGTTGCGGCGTAGGCGTGGCTGGTCCGCGTCTTTTCTCCCCACCGGTCCTGCGGGAGGGGACCGCCCATAGACGGCTGGGGGCCGAACACAGTCCCGTCACCGTAGTTCCAGGTGTACTGGACGGGTGTTGCCACGACATGGACCTGCTGGCCGAACATGGTGATGTCGAACTGCTGCTCGACGGCCTCCGCGTAGAAATTGGTTTCGGCGCCACGCAGAGTATTGGGGCTGGGCTGGGCCACGACGCTGCCCGCATTCACAGGCAGGTTCTGGAATTGCCGTTGAATGTCCGCAGCGATCCGTGGCAGGAGATCCTCCGGTTTGGCATCGTAAAGGCAGGTGGGGCCTGAGTGGTGTGCCCAGACCGCACCGGGAACACCGCGTGGCCGCGAGAGCCACATGACCGGAATACCCTTGGCGCCGTCTTCCCTGTCCTTGCAGTCGAGCTGTCGGCCAAGGCAGGGCGTGTCGAAGTCTCCGCCGCCAAGGTGGCACTGCAGCTCGTATTTGTACTCGTTGGGGTCAGAAACAACGGCGCCGGGTTCAGGCGGAACCATGTGACCGGTTGCTGGATCCATAGTCCAACCGTCAATATCAATGCCTACTTCACCAAAGTCAGCTTCAAGACCATCGTCCGCAAATACGGGAGAGACCGGCGCGCAGATGGCGCAAAACAAAATTGCCAGTAAAACTACAAGACTTCGCGGCCCTGACTTGAGCATCAGCGTATCGGGTGCAGGTCGTTGACGCGCCAAGCGCCATCCACGTAATTGGCTAATAGTACGTTGCCGGTATTCGACCCATTGCTCGCGGCTCTGAATTCCTTGCCGCCAGTCTCGTAGTAGCTAATTGGAGACTGCAACACCTGCAATATGACCTGGAAGTTGCCGTCGCTAGACCTCTCAAAAGATGTAGTGATGGCCGGGGTAGTGATTTTTCCGCCAGCCAACCATCGACCGCCTTGATAGTTGGTGGTTAGAGAAGCGGTGAGTTTCGAGCAGTATTCGCAGTTTCGGTCCGTGACTGACTGCAATCCGGAAACGTCCCCGGTCTGATAGGCGGAATTCAGCAGATCGAACCAGTACTTAGCAAACGCCTCGAGCCCTTCCTTCGTCTCCGTCTTCGCAACGTCAGGAAGCACGGGGACCGGGACGTTCTGTGCGGGGCCGGATGCGTCGGCCGGCTTGTAGACGGCGCTGGGCGTCGGGGTTGGGGTGGCCGCGGCGCTTGGCGTGGCGCTCTCCGATGCAGCCGGCGAGGTTGTGCCTGGATCTGCGGGTGATGAGCCCGCGCAACCGGCCAGCAGGAGCGAGCCCGCAATCACAAGGGCCCCCGCGGTGGACCGCTGCGGACGGGACCAAAAAATGCGCGACGTAAAAGGCTTCTGTAGTGTCATGGGCCGCTATTCCCCCAGTAGTTTCAAGACGGCTTGCTCCGAACAGTGACTTAAGGGTAGCCCAGGTCACAATGTGGCGCTAAGACTTATCCACAGGCCAACGTCCTCGGTTCTACCACCAGCCCGCAGCACGGAAAAGTCATAAAGGAAGCCGGCGCCATACCGCACCGGCTTCCTTCCTAAGAAAAGAATGAACTGCTATTTCGCGGCCGGCAGCACCAGTTCGCCTGTCTTGTCGGTGGACAAGGCGAGCGACGAAACGTACTGCGGTCCGCCGTCGGGGGCGTCTTGCGCTGAGCGCACCATGTCCGGCCGTTCGAATTCCATCCCGGTCACGTGGCAGAGGAGCTTGGCGTCGCTGGGGTTGCCGTCGGCGTCGAACATGGGGAGCTCAATGCCGTCATCCGTGCGCCGCAGGTAGTACCTCCCCCGGGTGAGCACCGCGAGGACCGGAGGAAGGACCAGCGCCAGGCCCACGGCGAAGATCGGCGAGTACGGCTGGATGGCGGCCCCGAACGCCCCGAAGAAGACAGCGATCGAAACACCGGCTGACACCAGCATGGACACGAATCCCACCGGGTTCACGGCGTACAGCATGCCGCGGCGGAACTCCGGCACCTTGGGCGAGATCTTGAGCAGGTACTTGTTGATAGCGATATCGGACGCCACCGTGACCACCCAGGCCATGGCGCAGTTGGCGTAGAACCCGAGGATGGTGTTGAGGAAATCGAACATGTTCGCTTCCATCAGGACAAGGGCGATCAGCAGGTTCACCACCACGAACACCATCCGGCCCGGGTAGGTCTTGGTGATCCGGGTGAAAGAGTTGGTCCACGCCAGCGAGCCTGAGTAGGCGTTGGTCACGTTGATCTTGATCTGGGAGATGACCACCAGCACCACCGCAAGGGTCATGGCCAGCCAGGCCGGCATCATTTCCTGGTAGACGCCCAGGAACTGGTGAACCGGCTCGTTGGCCGTTGCCGAAGCGGCAGGGTCCAGCGTGGCGATCAGGTAGATGGCAATGAACAGCCCAACGATTTGCTTGATGGCACCGAAGATCACCCAGCCCGGACCGGCCAGGATGACAGCTCGCCACCAGGCTCCCCTGTTGGCGTCCGTACGCGGCGGCATGAACCGGAGGTAGTCGATCTGTTCAGCGATCTGCGCCATCAGCGACAGGCACACCCCGGCGGCAAGCATGACGGACGCCAGGTTGGGGCCGCCGTCCCCGGACGCGCCGGTGTACGCAAAGAAGCTGTCGATGCTCTCGGGGTGGGAGAAGAGCAAGTATCCCACCGGCACCACCATCAGGAGCAGCCAGAGCGGAGTGGTCCACACCTGCAGCTTGGCAAGGGTGTTCATCCCGTAAATGACCAGCGGAATGATGATGATGGTGGACGCGGCGTAGCCCATCCACTGCGGAATTCCGAGCCCCAACTCCAGGCCTTGGGCCATGATGGAGCCTTCCAGCGCGAAGAAAATGAAGGTGAACGTAGCGAAGATGACGTTGGTGACCACGGACCCGTAGTAGCCGAAACCGGAGCCACGGGTGATCAGGTCCAGGTCGATGTTGTAGCGGGCAGCGTAGTAGGCCAGCGGGAATCCGGTGGCGAAGATGACGACGGCGGCCACCACAATCCCCAGGATCGCGTTGACCGTTCCGTAGGAAATGCCGATGTTGGCGCCGATCGAGAAGTCTGCAAGATACGCGATGCCGCCCAGCGCGCTGGTGGCCACCACCCCGGCGCTCCACTTGCGATAGGAACGCGGCGCGAACCGGAGCGTGTAGTCTTCCAGGCTTTCCTTGGTGGCGTTGAGGGCGGCGGTGTTGCCCGCCGTCGTGGTCGCCGGAGGATGTCCGACGACGGCGGCCCCGGCGGGTGCCGCGGGTTCCAGCAACTGCTGGGTATCCAGGTCCTGGCTCATATGCCTGTCTCTTTCGATGGGAGGGGAACGTCTCGAAGCGACGCTATCCAGCCGAAACGACAGGGCGGTCACGGAACTGTTTCGGCAGCGTTAAGTATTGACTGCAGGTGTCAACAAAGTCCGCGATCCCGCCTTGTATGCGGTCCACAAAAACAGCAGGCGCGCACCGAACTAGCGTCGGAAAGGAAAGGACATGAAGGCGAGCCAAAGGACAGCAATGACGAATTCCCCTCCCTTGCAGGACCACTCCATCCTGGAAACGGCCAGGCGGCAGGTCCTTGAACAGGGCGCCGGCCTGGCCCGGGAACAGCTGCTGGACGTTCTCCGCCTTCCTGACGAGGCACTCCCGGCGCTCCTGGAACTGGCCCACCACGTCCGGTTAAGGCATTGCGGCGAAGACGTGGAAGTGGAAGGCATCATCTCCATCAAGACCGGAGGCTGCCCCGAGGACTGCCATTTCTGCAGCCAATCCGGGCTGTTCGATTCCCCGGTCCGCGGCGTATGGCTGGACATACCGGAACTGGTCAAGGCCGCCAAGGAAACCGCAGCCACCGGCGCTACGGAATTCTGCATCGTGGCTGCTGTCCGCGGCCCCGACATCAAACTCATGAACCAAGTCAAGTTCGCCATCGACCGCATTAGGCAGGAAGTGGACATCAATATCGCCTGCTCCCTGGGCATGCTGACCCGCCGGCAGGTGGAGCAGCTGGCCGGCTGGGGCGTCCACCGCTACAACCACAACCTGGAAACCGCCCGCAGCTTTTTCCCGCAGGTGGTCACCACCCACACCTACGAGGAACGGCTGGAAACCTGCGCCATGGTCAAGGATGCCGGCATGGAGCTGTGCTGCGGGGCATTGATCGGGATGGGTGAAACCCTCGAGCAAAGGGCCGAACTCGCCGCGCAACTGGCGGCCCTTGGACCGCACGAGGTTCCGCTCAACTTCCTCAACCCCAGGCCGGGCACGCCGCTCCAGGACCAGCCGCTCATGAACGGCAGAGACGCCCTGCGGGCAATCGCGGCTTTCCGGCTGGCCATGCCCGGTACCGTGCTGCGCTACGCCGGCGGGCGCGAACTGACCCTCGGCGACCTCGGTACCCGGCAAGGCCTCCTTGGCGGCATTAACGCCGTGATTGTCGGCAACTACCTGACCACCCTGGGCCGCCCGGCCACCGCCGACCTGAACCTCCTGGTGGACCTGAACATGCCCATCAAGGAATTGCAGAAAACCCTGTGAGCACCCCGGACCTGATCCCTTCAGCTGGGACGCCCTACTGCGAACTCTGCGGACTTCCTCTGCAGCCCCGTTCCCTGCACGGGAACGCGCCCGCGGAGGAGAACGCGCCCAAGCAGGAGGAGGACGACGGCGGCGACGCACCGCCGTCGTACCACCACACCAGGTGCGCGGACCTTCTCCAGCTGGAGCCGCCGCGCTTCTGCGCGTCATGCGGCCGCCGGCTCCGGGTCCAGGTTTCCCCGCTGGGCTGGTGGGCCAGTTGCTCCCGGCACGGATTGCATGCTTCGTAAAGGGGACTCCGGACTCTGGTGCGTTTCCAGCCGGACGAGAACAATGGCGGCATGATGTTTGAACATGCGGACGGCAATCCCGTCCTGGAACTCGACGATGAGCAGTCCTGGCGGCTTCTGGCGGCCACGCAACATGGCCGGCTGGTGGTTTCCGTTGCGGGCGAACCCGATATTTTTCCGGTGAATTACGTGACGTCGAACCGGAAGGTCTATCTCCGGACGGCACCAGGGAACAAACTGGCGCAGCTGACCATCAACGCCCGGGTCCTTTTTGAGACCGATGGCATCCTGTCCGCTGAGGCGTGGTCCGTTGTGCTGCGGGGCACGGCGCGCGTGCTGAGCAACTCGGACGAGCTGGCCGCCATTGAAGAGCTCGGCTTGAAAACCTGGGTTCCCACGCTCAAAGACTTCTACGTGGAGATCACCCCCTCCTCCGTGAGCGGCAGGCACTTCGTTTTTGGCGAACAGCCGGAGCGCGAGATCTAGCACTCCTAGACTGGAAAGATGCCGGGCACCTCCAGCGCAGCCGAACCCACCGCGGACAAGCTCTCCCCGGAGAGGCGCAGCTGGAACATGGCCAGGATCCGCGGCAAGGACACCAAACCGGAGTTGCTGGTGCGCCGGCTCCTGCACGCCAAGGGCTACAGGTACCGCTTGCACGGCACCTCCGCCGGCACTAAGCTCCCGGGCAATCCGGACCTGGTTTTCGCCGGGCGCCACAAAGTGATCTTTGTCCATGGCTGCTTCTGGCATTTCCATACCTGCCGGGTGGGTCAACACGCACCCAAGGCCAATGCGGACTTCTGGAAGGCAAAACGCACCCGCACCCGTGAACGCGACGCCGATCAGCTGCGCCAACTGGAAAGCGCCGGCTGGAAGGTGCTGACCGTCTGGGAGTGCGAAATGAAGGACCGTTCAGCCCTCGAAACCCACCTGCTCGAGTTCCTCGATGCCCGCCCCTGACACCGCAATCTTGAGGCAATCTTTGGTTGTTTCCGCCGCCGTCCTTGATCCGGACAGGACAAGATCATTGGGTTGCCGGGATACGGCAGCCCGCCACCCGTCGTTCCGGAGCAGTGCCCCTATCCCCTAGCTCCTCCGGGCCAACAAGGCTGACTTGAACGCGGTGGCCGACGACGCGCTGCTGTTGATGCGCCAGTCGGTTTCCTTTTGCATGTGGAACCAGACGAAGCCCATAACGTCTGGTTGCGCGGCCAGGTAGGACACCAGGTCCGTGTTCCACGTCGCCTTGGAACCGCCCAGCTCGCTGGAGGCGGTCTCGGCAATCAGGACCGGTTTCCCCGGGGCAAGGGAACGGAGCTGGGTGATGCCGGGGGCAAAGAGGTCCACGGGTGAAACCCAGCTGCTCCAGGTTTGCGACGTTCCCCAGTTGTAGCCGTCCAGGGCCACGACGTCGACGTATCCCGCGCCCGGGTACAAACCTGCCAAGTCCGTGGACCCCCAGTAGGGCACGTTGGGCGACCACACCCACTGGACGTTGGCGGCACCCGTGGCGGCGACGACGTCGTGCACATGCCGCCAGGCGGCCACGTAGTCGCCTGGCTGGTTGCCGTTGACGCCCTCCGCCCACGGGTACCAGTTGCCGTTCATTTCATGGGCGAAACGCAACATCACCGGCTTGCCCCAGGCAGCGATTGACTGGCCCCACTGGGTGATGGTCGCGTCGAAATCGCCGGCGGCCACCCGGTCCAAAGCGTAGGCAGGCTGGTTCACCCCACCACCCCACGCCCACGGTTCCCAGGTGATCAACGGGGTGGCACCCCGGGAGCGGGCGGCGTCCATCTCAGCCACCGGAGGCGCCTGGAGGAAATCCTTGTAGATCATCAGGATGGACGGACTTTCCCCGGCAAGGGTGGCTACCTCGTCCAACTCACTGCCGGCCAACGGCCCCCCGGGGTTGGCCACCCCGAAGCGAAGGGCCGCGCTGCTGACGGTGGGAGGGGCCGGCGCCGGTTGCACCACGAACGTGGCGGATGCCTTGATGGACGAGGTCTTGGCGGTAATGGTGATGCTTCCGGTGGACGCGGCAGGAATGGTGATGCCGGTACTGAACGCCCCGGTGGAGCTGGTCTGGAACGCGAAAGTCGCCGAACCCACAATCACCGTCCCGGTAGTGGAGGCCTTGAACCCGGTTCCAGCCATCGTCACTGCCGAACCGGCCGGACCGGACGCCGGGTTGAGGGTGATTTGAGGCGAGGTGGCCGCGCTGGCTGGTTGGACCGCGGCCACCACCAATCCGGAGGCCACCAACAAAGCCAGGACAAGAATCTTCAGCGAACGAAACACGGCAATCTATCCCCAGATTTGAAGGCGGCCAGGCCGCTTGTGTGATAGCGCGAAAAGCACTGGCTTGATGATAGGGCCAAAAACCGCAATCTCATCAAGAAACCCGCAATTAATTTCCCAACCCCGAATGCCGCCCGGGAACAGTCCTAACCTGAACAAACACCGGTTCCCACGCCTAACCGTGTGGTTCCAGAGTCCGCAATTTCACGTGGTTCCAGAGTCCGCAATGTCAGCCGAAAGGAGTGTCATGAGCACCTCAGATGATGCACCCAGACCGCTGGTGGACCCATCGGTCCTGGACCGTTTGCGGGAAGAGCTTGAGGAGGAAGAGGGCTACAGCCGGGTCTTCGTGGCCAACTTCATCGACTACCTCCCGGAGCGGCTGGAAAAGCTGAGGCTCGCCCTCACCACCGGTGACCTGGAAGGTTCAATGGACGCGGTCCTCAGCCTGAAGACGGCAAGCCAAATGGTCGGTGCTGAACGGCTGGCGGGCATGGCCCAGGACCTGGAAGCCGAAATCAGGGCCGAGGCCCGCCACGCTGACATGTCGGTGGCGTTGCCGAGGCTGGCGGCGACGTTCCTGCGGCCCATCACCCAGTGCAGCCGGCAGACCATCCACCGGTTACAGGCTCAGTGTTGTCCCGGCGCCAACCGGTAACCGACCCCGCGGACCGTCTGCAGCCACCGCGGCTGCTGCGGCGAGTCGCCCAGCTTCTTGCGAAGGTTTCCCATGTGGACTTCGACGGAACGTTCGTCAGCCTCGCTGATGTAGCTGCCGACGTCGTAATCCTCGTCCCGGAGCCGGCGCACCAGGTCCGACTTGGTCCGGACCGTGCGGCCCGCCTCAAGGAGCGCGTACAGCAGCTCGAATTCGGTGCGGGTCAGGTTCATTTCCGTGCCGTCGACGGTTACGGTGCGGGACGCGTAGCTCAACTCAAGGCCGTTGTGGCTGAAGTTTCCACGCTCCGGGTGGGCGGCGCCGTCCGACGACGGGTCCACCGCGACGTCGCCGGAGTCCGGAACGGACCGTGGGCGCCGCATCATGGCCGCGACCCGGGCACGGAGCTCCCGGGGCCGGAACGGTTTGGTGAGGTAGTCGTCCGCACCCGATTCGAGCCCGATCAACGTATCCAGCTCTTCGGTACGCGCCGTCAACATCACAATATAGGCGTCCGAAAACTCCCGGATCTGCCGGGACACTTCAAAGCCGTCAATGTCCGGCAGTCCCAAATCCAGCGTAATAACGTCAGGATTCAGGCTCTTGGCCATCAAAACGCCCTCAGCGCCGCCACTGGCGACGGTAACGTCAAATCCAGCCTGGGTCAGCACAGTGCGAACCAGTTCCCGAATGTCGTGGTCATCTTCGATGACCAGACCCACACGTGCCTCACTCATAGAGCCCCCTCAGTGCCAACGTCAGAAGTATAGCTGGCTGCGGATATCCTGCTGGTATGGTCTCGAACACCCCGACTTCCGCGTCTACCGAACGATGAGCGCCCCGACGGCCTGGTCATCCGGTCGGCTGCGGTTTTTCAAGCGGCCCTTCCATGAATACCGGCTGACGGACCGGGTGGCATTGAGCCAGATGCCGTTGTTCGTCACCACTCTCCTCACGGCATTCCTGGTGTGGGCGTTCTTCCCGGACACCATGGACAATCCCCTGTTCGTCACGTTCCTCATCTCCCAGCTGGTGCTCATGGCGCTCTGCTACGCCATCCCGTGGGACCGGCTGCCGTACACCAGTTTCCTGGCCATCCCGGTGCTGGACTTCATCTCCATCGGTGCAGGCCGCGAAGGCGGGCAGGAAAGCCTTACCGGAATCAGCCTGCTGGCCGTGTTCCCCGTCATCTGGCTCTGCGCCTCCGGGTACTATCCCAAGGCGGCACTGTGGTTCTCCTTCCTGGGTCCACTGGCCATCATCTGGGTGCCGCTGCTCCTGAAAGGCAACTACACCCCGCAGGACTTCGCCCGGTCCCTCCTGCTGCCCGTCATGATGCTGGGGATTGGAGTGTCCGTCAGCGTCCTGACGCTGAGCATGATGCGCCAGCAGAACCAACTGGAGGACAAGGACGAGCAACTGCGGGCCAGCCTGCGCACCAGCAAGCGGCAGGAGTCGCTGCTGAACACCGTCCTGGATACCGTGCACCTTGGTGTCCTGGCGGTGGACGCCGACGGCCACGACGTGCTGATGAACCGGAAGCAGCGGGCCAACCACGAGCTGGCACGGCCAAAGGATATTGCGGACCCCAACGAGTCCCAGCTCCTGGTCTTCGGCCCGGACCGGAAGACCCTGGTCCCCGTGGCGGAACGTCCGGTCCGCCGCGCCGTCCTGGGGGAAACCTTCACCGACTACCTGGTGTGGCTGGGTGAAGGAAGCAAACAACGGGCCCTGGTGACCACAGCCCGGCCCATGAAGGATTCGGACGGCCGCTTCGCCGGTTCCGTGATCGTCTTCAGCGACGTCACGGACCTGGTGAACGCCCTCGCCGCCAAGGACGACTTCGTCTCCAGCGTCTCGCACGAGTTCCGCACCCCGCTGACGTCCATCCTGGGCTACGTCGAGATCCTGCTCGCGGACGAACCGGACCAGTCGCAGCGGGAGATGCTGGAGATCATCCACCGCAATTCCGAGCGGCTCCTGACCCTGGTCTCGGACCTGCTGTCCAGCCGGAACGGCCAGTTGATCGTCACACCCCACACCGTTGACGTGGCCGAACTGGTGCAAAGCAGTGTGTCCTCGGCGATGCCGCGGGCTGCCGCGGCCGGGGTGGAGCTGCGTGCCGAAACTCCGCCGCAGCTCGAGGCCCACGTGGACAGCGCCCGGATCTCGCAGGTGCTGGACAACCTGGTGTCCAACGCCATCAAGTATTCCCCCGACGGCGGCCAGGTGGTGGTCTCGCTGGCGCAGGAGGACGGACACCTGGCCTGCAGGGTATCGGACACGGGCATGGGCATGAGCCCGGAAGACGCGTCGGAGGTTTTCGCCAAGTTCTTCCGCACCAGCAACGTCCGGCGCACCGCGATCCCCGGGGTGGGGCTGGGCCTGCCCATCAGCAAGGCGATCGTCGAGGCCCACGGCGGGACCATCGACGTCGACAGCACGCTCGGCAAGGGGACGACGTTTACGTTCCGGGTGCCGGTCTGACTTCGACCGGCTCAACCACCGGTGGTTGAGCTTGCCGAAACGCGGGCGACTTCGCCCCAAGACTGCCGGGCAAGGTCCCGAATGGAGTCCAGGATGTCCGACGGCGGCAGGCTGAGGTCCAGCGGGAACTCCACAATGTCGATGTCCGTGTTCAGGATCCGGCGGAGTTTCATTTCGCCCTTCCCGGCGTAGACGAGCCAGGCGGTAGGCACCGCAAGGGCGGTGCAGTGCGCCAGCACCTGGTAGTGGTCAGCTGTCAGGGAAGCACCGGCGTCGGAGGCTGCCCGGTATTTGGCGTTGTAGGCCACCACCGGGCGCCCACCCAGCAGGTGCACGGCGTCCGGACGGACGGACAAACGGTCGGAATCGCGCACGGCCTCGCTGAGCAGGGCGTTGTAGCGAAGCCGCAGCTCCCCCGGGTAGGCGGCCATCGCGCTGCGCAACGCGGTGCCCACAAAATCCTCGAACACCTGCGCCATGTCCACCACGAATGAGGCCGTCTGCTGCTTGCCCTCGCCTGATTCCGCGGAGGCGTTGCGCAGGATCAGCTCGGCCAGGCGCAGGACGGCGTGGTAGCGCAGGTTCATCCTGGTTGGCTTCCACGGCGGAACCGGCGCCCCGGACGGAAGGCGGGTGACGGCGTCGAGCTTTCCCTTCAGCTGCCGCAGCCGGCCCAGCACCTCCGGCCGCACGCCGGGCACCTGCCCCATTCGTTCCAGGGCCGCCCGCAGGATCCGGTTTTCCGCGATGTCCTCGGTGAACTCGTCGTAGGAGACCTCCAAGGGAACCAGCATTCCCGGCCGGCGTGAGATCTGGTCCGAAATCCGGATCCGCCCCTTGACGGTCCGCAAGGATTCGTCCACCGTGAGGTAGCCCTGCAGGACGCCGCGGCCCAAGGCGCGTTCGGCCAATTGCGCCAGGGATTCCGCCAGCGCACTCCACAGGTCGCGTTCTTCGTCGGCGGCCACGGCGTCCGGGCGAAAGCCCTGTTCCCCCGCGTAGCTGAGCAGGAACAGGAGCCTGCCCAGACCCAGCCGGTCCTTGGGCCGGACGTCGAGCTGCACCGTTGGGGTCCGCACGGAGCCCACCTTGCCCACCGGCTCGATCCGGTACAACCCCATGCCCATGGGCGAGGCCCTGGCCAGGCCGCTGGCGTTCAGGAAGGAGGCGCTTGGTGCGTCCAGCCGTTCCACCATGCCGCCGGACAGCTCGTCCAGGACCAGGTGCCGGACGGACGCCCGGGGGTCAGCGCGCTGCAAGGCGTCCCAGCAGCTGGTCCAGCCCGAAACGTTCCTCCAGCTGGGCCCTGGTCAGCTGGCCATGGTAGTGCTCCTCCAGCAGCGGCATGAGCTCGTATTTCCAGATCCGGCGCAGCCCGGCCGGGGTCTGGGCTGCCGGTTTCATGAAGTAGGACGGCCCGATCATCAGGTCCCGGTCCCATTCGTCGATGGCACCGTTGAGCGCATCCAGCAACAGAGCCGGGGTGGTGTCCAGCTGCCGGGCCGCCAGGAACCGGAGCAGGGACCCCTTCACCGGCTCCGTCTGCGGGTGCAGCTCAATGAAGGAGAAACGGCGCCGGATGGCGGCGTCCATCATGGCGATGGACCGGTCCGCGGTGTTCATGGTGCCGATGATGTAGAGGTTGTCCGGCAGCGTGAAGGGTTCGTTGGGGCTGTACTGCAGGTAGATCCGGTCATCGCGGTATTCCAGCAGGAAGTACAGCTCGCCGAACACCTTGGCCAGGTTGGCACGGTTCATCTCGTCAATGATGAGGAAGTACGGCTTCTTCTCGTTCCCGGGTTTCGCGGCTTCTTCCGCCAGCCGGCGCAGGGGGCCGGCCACCAGTTTGAAGGAGACCTGTCCGTCGTCGGTCTTGTCCGGCCGGTATCCCTCGAAGAAATCCTCGTAGGCGTAGGACGGGTGGAACTGGACCAGTTTGACCCGTTCGTCCGTGGTGTCATCCGCCAGCTCCGCCGCGAGGTGCTTGGCCAGGTAGGTCTTGCCGGTGCCGGGCGGACCGTAGAGGACCACCTGGCGGTTTTCCTCGAGCAGCTCGGCGATCTCCTGGAGCGGTTCCAGCTCCATGTGCAGGGACGCGGCGAACTCGGGCGTCAGTGCGCGGAAGCCTTCCTGGACGGGGGGTACGACGGCGGCGCCTTCGGTATCGGCGTCTGGCTCGGTCTCCGCTTCTGCGGGCAGGAGCGCCTGCAGCGCCTGCACCACCCTGGTGGCGTCCACGACGATGCCGGGCGTGCTGAGCTGGCGCTGGACGTGGCGGGGCAGGCTGGTGGTGGCGTGGCCGTCGTCGAACCAGCGCACCTTGCGCCGCAGCCGGCGGTTGTCGTCGTTATACTCCGGCTCCCCCAGCACGCCGCCCAGCCGCACCGTACCGGCGTGCTGGTAGAGCACCAGGTCCCCGGGCTTCATGACGGTGAGGAACGCCAGGGCAGCGGTTTTGGTGTCCTCACGCTCCACGTAGCCAAGGTGCTTGTAGTCCTCGTCCACGGCGTGTTGGACCACGCCTGCACTGACCCCCGGCTCCAGGGGGCGGAGATGTTCGACGTCCAGGGTCACTTTCTCCTCCGCGTGCCAGGCTGTGAGGAGCTCGGGGTGGTCGCCGTGGGTCCGGAGCAGCCAGGCCCGCCGTCCGGGGTCCCCGACTTTGCGCCACTGGCTGACCAGTTGCCGGGAGTACCAGTCGATGCGCTGGCCCGCCTGCTCGTCCAGGTGCAGGCGGATGCGGTGGATGTCCGCGGTGATGTCCTCTTCGCTGTCGCCGTTGGCCCCGCCCACGAGCGAGGCGAACGCGTCACGGATTTCCTGCCGCTCCACATCCGCCACCACGGGCTCGAAGTAGCTGGGCCACGCCAGGAATTCGATGCTGCGGCGGATGGCAGGCTGGTCATCCGGCGTGGAGGCCGCAAGGCGGTGGAACTGCAGGGGATCCTTGATGGCGGCCTGCACCACGGCGGCGGGCCGCTGTGCGACGTTCCGGACGAACCGGCAAAGCCACTTGAGGTGGTCCCAGATGGTCCAGTTGAATTCAGCCGTCCGGTCGCGGATCACGCCGTGGTCCGTCATGCCCGCGTAAAGCTCTTCGGGAAGCTCAAGCGGCGGCTCCAGCCAGCCGGCGGCCTCGGCGACGCGGGCGCGCTTGACCTTGAGGGATTTCACTTCGTGGGCCAACGGCAGGGACTGCAGGAAGAGCAGCTCCACCGCCAGTTGCTTGGCTCCACGGGTGGCGCCGCCCAGGTTCTCGCGGAGGTTGGTCATCATCGGCGCCTTGGCGTCCGGAATACCCCGCTCCAGGCGGTCCAGAAGCTCTGAAGCCGCCGCGACCGACCACGTCCGGGTTCGCCCGTCCAGCGGCGACGCCTTTCCCTGCAGGCCGGGGCCCAGGACAAACCACGCTGCGTCTTCGATCTCCCTGGAGATGCCGAGGGCGCGGGTCATGGCAGCAATGGCGGTGGGGGTCATGCCCTCAAATTTACAGGGTCAAGCTGGGCGGCGGCTCCACGCCGGTTCGCTGCCGCCGCGGCCTGGCGTCCCCGCCTGCCGGTTTAGGCGCCGCCGGCAGACCGCTTCCGGCCAAAGACGAAGTACCCCATGGGTCCGATGAAGTTGACGAAGGAAGCCGCCCGCCAGGCAGCCTTCGGCCCGTTGATGAGCTCCGCAGGCCGCCGGGAGATGTCCCGCTGGGCGGCAATGAGCAGGGACACCTGCACAATCGCCGTCAGGATGGTGCCCGCCTTGCCGGAAGGGGACATCTCCTTCCATGTCTTCTTCTTCCGCGCGGCACGGTTCTTAGTCCTGGCCATCAGGGTTTCCTTTCGCTGTCCGTCGTAGGTCCAGTCCAATGGGTCGGGCCGGACTTGTACAGGGGCTTAGTGCCTGTACGGGGCCATCCGGTCCTTTTGTTCCTGGGTGAGCCTCAGTACCCTGCCGGTGGCTTCGTCCACGAACGCCAGGTGGCTGCTGGCCTTCACGCAGTCCTCCCTGCTGACGGGGTCCTGGAGGACGTAGTGGATGTCGAAACTGGCCCCCTTGACGGCGCCGATCCATACCTGGACCACGGCCGGGACGTTGCGGTACTCGAGTGTCCGTACGTACCGGATCTTATGGTCAACCACCAGGGCCAAGGTTCCGGGCGGAAGGTCATTGAAGAGGGACACGTGCGGCTCGATGCCCGGCAGGCCGGCGCCCCGGGGCGGTCCGAAGGCTGCGATCCTCGCCTCCTCCAGCATGCGTACGATCTGGACGTTGTTGATGTGGCCATAGGCGTCCATGTCGCCCCACCGCATGGGCACCAGGACTTCGATCCGGCCGCCCCCGTGCGCGCTCAGCTGTGCACCGCCGTCGAATCATCCACCGGCATCTCGCCCGCATCCGCACCGGCAAACTGGGACATGTACAGGCGGTGGTAGGCGCGCCCGGCCGCGAGCAGCACCTGGTGGTTGCCTTGTTCGACGATTCGTCCGTTCTCCATGACCAGGATGGTGTCCGCGTCACGGATGGTGGAGAGGCGGTGCGCGATCACGAAACTGGTTCGATCGCTGCGCAGTGCCGCCATGGCCTTCTGCACCAGCAGTTCCGTGCGGGTGTCCACGGAGCTGGTGGCTTCATCCAGGATCAGCAGCGAGGGGTTGGCCACGAAGGCGCGGGCGATGGTGATCAGCTGCTTCTCGCCGGCGCTGACGTTGTTTCCTTCTTCATCAATCACGGTGTCGTAGCCCTCGGGGAGCGCGCGGACGAAGCGGTCCACGAAGGTCGCCTTCGCCGCTGCCATGACCTGTTCCTCGGAGGCTTCGAGGTTGCCGTACCGGATGTTGTCGTAAATGGACCCGCCGAACAACCAGGCGTCCTGGAGCACCATGCCCACCTTGGAGCGCAGCTCCGCCCGGCTGAGGTGGGTCACGTCCACGCCGTCGAGCATGATGGAGCCGGAGTTGAGCTCGTAGAACCGCATGACCAGGTTCACCAAGGTGGTTTTGCCTGCCCCGGTGGGACCGACGATCGCGACGGTGTTTCCAGGCTCGGCCGTGAAGGACAGGTCCTCGATGAGCGGCTTGTCAGGGGTGTAGCTGAAGGTGACGTTCTTGAAGTCCACATGGCCGTCGGTCTTGGCGGGCAGGTGCTCGGTGGCGGTTTCCGCTTCCTCTTCGTCGGCGTCCAGGAATTCGAAGACGCGCTCGGAGGACGCCACGCCCGACTGCAGCATGTTGGCCATGCCGGCCATCTGCCCCAGCGGCTGGGTGAACTCGCGGGAGTACTGGATGAACGCCGTCGCATCGCCCAGGGACATGGCGCCGGAGGCCACCCGCAGGCCGCCCACCACGGCGATGCCCACGTAGCTGAGGTAGGACACGAACTGCATGACGGGGAAGATGATCCCGGAAACGAACTGCGCTCCGAAACTTGCCTTGTAGAGTGCTTCGTTGCGTTCCTCGAACCGCTCCAGCATGTCCGCATCCCGGCCGAACACGCGGACGAGGTCGTGCCCGGAGAACGACTCCTCGATTTGGCCGTTAAGGGTTCCGGTGTTCTTCCACTGGGCCGCAAAGAGCTTCTGGCTTCGAACCCCGATCATGCCCGCGGCCACGCCGGAGAGCGGGAGGGCGATCAGGGCGATCAGGGCGAGCTGCCAGGACACGATGAACATCATGATCACGATGCCCACCACGGTCAGCACGGAGTTGACCAACTGGGCAAAGGCCTGTTGGAGTGCCTGCTGGATGTTGTCGACGTCGTTGGTCACCCGGGACAGCACGTCGCCGCGCTGCCGGGTGTCGAAGTAGTTCAGCGGAAGGCGGTTGAGCTTGCTCTCGGTGTCGTCGCGCAGCCGCCGGATGACCTTCATGACAATGCGGTTAAGCACGTACCCCTGCAGCCACATAAAGATGTTTGCAACGAAGTACATCAGCAGGACCACGGCGATCAGCGTGGTGAGCTTGTCGAAGTTGATGCCGGTCCCGGGTACCAGTTCCATCCGCGACACCATGTCCGCGAAGTTGTCCTGGCCCTGCTGGCGAAGGCCGGCGACGAACTGCTCCTTGCTCGCCCCGGCGGGCAGCTGCTTGCCGACGACCCCGGCGAAGATGACGTCCATGGCCTGGCCGAGGATCTTGGGGGCAATGACATTGAGGACCACGGAAACCACCACCAGGCCCACCACGGCGTAGATGCCAACGGCTTCGGGCCTCAGCAGGCCCATGAGGCGTTTGGCCGATGGCCAGAAGTGTTCGGCCTTCTTGGCGGGCATGGCACCGAACATGCCGCCGTCCGCTTCGGTGGGCGTGAACTCCTCCTCGACGAAGTCCTCGTCGCCGGGCTGCCCGGGCGGGACCTCTCCGGCGCCTGCCGCCGGCTGGGCGGGCAGCGGGGTTTCTTCCATGGGGCTGGAGTCCTTCTTGCGGGCGCTCATGCCATTTCCTCCACGCTCAGCTGGGATTCGACGATTTCCTGGTATGTAGGCGACGTTTCCAGCAGTTCCTCATGGGTGCCGCGGTCCACGATCCTGCCGTTGTCCAGCACCAGGATCTGGTCGGCGTCGGTAATGGTGGAGATCCGCTGGGCCACGATGATGACGGTGGCGTCCGAGGTTGTGCCTTTGAGGGCGGCCCGGAGCCGGGCGTCCGTGGCCACGTCCAGGGCCGAGAAGGAGTCGTCGAAGAGGTAGACCCGGGGCTTCGTCACCAGCGCACGGGCAATGCAGAGGCGCTGCCGCTGGCCGCCGGATACGTTGGTTCCACCTTGTGCGATCCGTGATTCCAACCCGTTCTTCTTCTCCCGGACGAAGGACTCGCCCTGGGCTACCCGGAGCGCCTCCCACAATTCCTGGTCCGTGGCTTCGGTCTTGCCGAAGCGGAGGTTGTGCTCGATGGTCCCTGAAAACAGGTAGGGACGCTGCGGCACCAGGGCCACCCGTTTGGTGATCTCGGCACGGTCCATGCGGTCCACTGGAACGCCGTCCAGCAGTACCTGGCCCTCCACGGGGTCGTACAGCCTGGGGAGGAGGGACAGGAGTGACGTCTTGCCCGCACCCGTGGACCCGATGATGGCAATGGTCTGTCCGGGCCGGGCCGTGAAGCTGATGTTGCTGAGCACCGGTGACTCAGCTCCCGGGTAGGCGAAGGTGACGTTGCGGTACTCCACCACGCCGGCCAGCGAGGCCGGGGCCTGCGGGTCCTGGGGATCGTGGATGGAGGGTTCCACGCCGAGCACCTCGCCGATGCGGTCGGCGCAGACGGAGGCGCGCGGGATCATCATTGCCATGAAGGTGCCCATCATGACGGCCATCAGGATCTGGAGCAGGTACTGCAGGAACGCCGTCAGCGATCCCACCTGCATGGCCCCGGCGTCCACCCGCTGGCCGCCGAACCAGAGCACCGCGGCGGTGGACAGGTGCAGGATCATGCTGATGGCCGGGAACATCAGGACAAACAGTGCCCCAATCCGGAGCGAGACGTCCGTAAGTTCCTTGTTGGCGCCGCCGAAACGTTCGGTTTCGAACGGTTCACGCACGAAGGCCCGGACCACCCGGATGCCAATGATCTGCTCCCGCAGCACGGCGTTGATCCGGTCGATCTTGCGCTGCATGGTGCGGAACAGCGGCATGAGCCGGACCACCAGGTACCCCACCACGACTGCCAGCAGCGGAACCGATACCCAGACGAGCCACGACAGGTTGAGGTCCTCGCGCAGCGCCATGATGATGCCGCCGACGCACATGATGGGGGTGGCAACCATGAAGTTCAGCCCCATCAGCAGGAGCATCTGCACCTGCTGGACATCGTTGGTGCCTCGGGTGATCAAGGTGGGGGCTCCGAACCCGTTGACATCCTTGGCAGAGAAGCTCGTGACCTTCCGGAACACCGCGCGCCGCAAGTCCCGGCCCACCGCCATGGCCGTGCGGGAGCCGAAATACACGCCGGCAATGGCCGCACCCACCTGGGCGAAGGCCACCAGGAGCATCATGGCACCGGTACGCCAAATGAAATCGGTGTCTCCGCGCGCCACCCCTTCATCAATGATCTGCGCGTTCAGGCTGGGAAGGTAAAGCGCGGCGATGGTGGATGCAAGCTGGAAAACGACGACAGCAAGGATGTACGGCGCGTACGGTTTGGAGTAGCGCCGAATGAGGGTCAGGAGCATGGTTTCACTCTAGCGATCCCCACTGACATTGACGCCGGGCATCAATGCTTTTTCTGCCCCAAAGTGGTCCGTGACCAGATGGAAATGCGCAGCCCGCGCCCGGAGGGTGCTCCGGGCGCGGGCTGCGGCATTGGGTCCGCGGCACTAGGTCGGCGGGAAGGGGGCCGTGGCTGGTCCGCCGGCGGCGGGCTAGCTTCCCTGCACGGACTCCGGCCGGTCGGCGCCAGACTGCGAGGGGGCGGCGGCACTGTGCTTGCCGTGGCCTGCCAGGTACAGCGCGGCCGCAGCCTGCAGCTTGCGCTCCTTCAGGAGCTTGCGCTGGACCCTGCTGAGCTCAGCGGCCGTGGCCGCCTGCTTGGCTGCAACCTCCCGCTGCGAACGCAGCTGCTCCTGGACATCCAGGACCAGGCCGCCCAGTTCCACCTGCTGGCGGGCCAGGAGCTGTTGGGTGTCCTGCAGTTTCCGGAGCGTGTCAGCGGCGCTGGCCACGGCGTCCGCGGCCTTGTCGACGCTGTCGGCGGACCGCAGGTCCAGCCCGTCGGAGCGGAAACTCCTGGCGAAGACTTCCTCGAAGTCCTCCGTGGCAACCCTTCCGGACGCTGCCGCCGCGGCGGCAGCACCGCCGTCGTACGTCTTGGCAGGGGCAACTGCGGCACCGGCATGCGTCGAAGTCCGTGCCGCGGTTCCCAGTCCGCCGGGGACGGGCCCGTTCCCGGCGGCAGCAACCACCGGCAGCTGGCCGGTCATGGCGGTCATTCCCGCTTCACCGGCGGCATTGGCCTGCAAGGTCGCCTCCGGGGTCATGTCCACGGTCCTTCGCAGCGGCTTTTCCTTGATGAAGATGACGGCGATGAGGGCCACCACGCTGACAATGGCAGTGATCATGAAGATGCCTGCCGTGGCGTCGCCGTAGGCCGCGCGCATGATGTCCGCAATCGGCGCGGGCAGGTCCTTGAGGTCCAGCGTGGCACCGCTGCTGCCGCCGGCTTGGATGCCGATTTTCGCGAGCCCGTCGGTGGCCAGGTCCTTGACGTGGTTGGCCATGACGGCGCCCAGGACGGACACGCCGATGGCGCCGCCCACCGAGCGGAAGAACGCGACGGAGGCACTGGCGGAACCGATGTCCTTGGCCTGGACGGTGTTCTGCACGGCGAGGACGAGGTTCTGCATCAGCATGCCCAGTCCGAGGCCGAAGATGCCGGTGTACAGGCCGGTCAGCCAGAGTTCGGTGGTGTGGTCCATGGTCCCGGCCAGGGCCAGGCCGCCGATCAACATGATGGTGCCGCCGATCAGGAAGCGCTTCCACTTGCCGTAGCGGCTGATCAGCTGGCCGGACACGACGGAACCGACCAGGTTGCCGGCGATCATGGGCAGGGTCAGCAGGCCGGCCTCGGTGGGCGTGGCGCCGCGGGCCACCTGGTAGTACTGGCCCAGGAAGGTGGAGGAACCGAACATGGCCACGCCAACGGCCACGGACGCAACGATGGCCAGGGCGGTGGTGCGCTCGGAGATGATCTTGAGCGGGATGATCGGCTGGGACACCTTGGATTCCACCAGGACCAGCAGTGCCAGCAGGAGGACACCGCCGCCCACCATTACCGCGGTCTGCCAGGACCACCAGTCGTAGTAGTCGGGGTTGCCGGCGAAGGAAACCCAGACCAGGAGCAGGCTGACGCCGGACGTGAGCAGGATGGCGCCGAGCCAGTCGATCTTGGCGGGGCGCTTAATATGCGGAACCTTGAGCGTGATCTGGAGCAAAATCAGGGCGACGACGGCGAGCGGCACGCAGACAAAGAAGGTCCAGCGCCAGCCCAGCGGGCTGTCCACGATGAAGCCGCCGAGCAGCGGGCCACCGGCCGTGCCGACAGCCATGACGGCGCCCATGTAGCCGGAGTACTTGCCGCGCTCGCGCGGCGGGATGATGGAGCCGATGATGGCCTGCGCCAGGGCGGTCAGCCCGCCCATGGCGATGCCTTGGATCACGCGGGCGGTGAGCAGGAACGGAATGTTTTCGGAGAAACCTGCCATGACCGAGCCGGCAACGAAGATCACGATGCTCAGCTGGACCAGGACCTTTTTGTCGAAGAGGTCGGCGAGCTTGCCCCAGATGGGGGTGGTGGCAGCGTTGGCCAGCAGGGCGGCCGTGATGACCCAAGCGAAGTCGGTCTGGGTGCCCTTGAGCTCGGACATGATGGTGGGCAGCGCGTTCGCCACGATGGTGCTGCTGAGGATGGCGGTGAAGAAGGCGGCAAGGAGGCCGGTCAGGGCTTCCATGATCTGCCGGTGGTTCATGGGTGCGCCGGGTTCGTGGCGCTTGGATTGCCGCGATTCCTGTTTAGCGGAGCGCTGGCGCTGGCGCTCCTGCTCCTGGTCCGCGGCGGCGGTGACGTTGGCCATTAGTTGACTCCTGCGTGTTCGTTGGTGGTTCCGGCCGCCCTTGCCCGGATGGAATTCTTCAGGGATGCGGTGAGCTTGTTCAGCATCGCGGCGGTTGCAACGGCGTCGTCCTCGTTCCAGTCGGCGAGGTAGCCCTGCAGGGTTTCTGCCCGGTGGCGCACCAGCTCTGCGAGCTTTTCCTTTCCCTTGGGGGAGAGGGCCAGCAGCTGGGCCCGCCCGTCGTCGGGGTCCGGAGTGCGAAGCACCAGGCCGGCGTCCGCCAGTTCCGCGACGTGCCGGCTGAGGACCGGAGCGCTGACCCCCAGCCGTTCGGCGAGGTGCGCGGCACGGGTTTCCCCTTCGCCAATGAACTTGAGCACGCCTTGGAGTGCGATGCCCGTATCTTGACCTTTGACGTTGACCATGGTGACGCAGCGCAGCGCGCGCTGGAGGTCATAGATATGGCTGACGAGGTCGGCTGCGGTGGCCGGTGCGACAGACATGATCCTCCCTAAAGAATTAGTTGCTGCAAGCAACTGTACCAGCAAAAGGTTGCTTAGGGAAACGAAGTTATTGTCGTGGATGTCGCTTAAATGCATACGCTCCCCCACGCAGCCGTTGCCGGCGCGTAAGGGAGCGTATGCGCAGAAGCCTTGGGTTCAGCGGTCCAGATGGGTGGGCGCGAACATCTTCAGGAGCGTTTCAACCACGACGACGTTGGGGCCGTCTGCGGCGAACGCTGCCTTGAGTGCGTTCCCCACATCCTCCGGGGCCACCCGGGTTGCCGGCACGCCGAAGGACTCCGCCAGCTTCACGAAGTCGGGGCGGGCCAGTTCGGTGGCCGTGGCCTTGCCGAAGGCACCCACCATGTACTCGCGCAGGATGCCGTAGCCGCCGTCGTCCACGATCAGCCAGGTGACCGGCACGTTGTGCTGCTTGGCAGTGGCCAGCTCGGCAATGGAATACATCGCCGAACCGTCCCCGGACACTGCCAGCACCCGGGCGGCGTTGGCGCCCTTGCCGGTGGTTTCCAGTCCCACCGCACCGCCGATCGCCGCCGGGAAGCCGAAACCGAGCCCGCCGGCGCCCTGGGCCGAGTGGAACTGGCCCTGGCGGGCGTCCCAACAGGACCAGCCCCAATAGGCGCTGATGGTCATGTCCCAGAACGTCTGCATGTCCGCCGGCACTGCCTCACGGATGTCCGCCATGAACTTCAGTTCCTTGCCGAGGTCCTGGGACTCGAGCCGGGCCTTGACCTTGGCGAGCGTGTCCCTGACCAAGTCCTCGGGCGAGGTGCCGTGCCAGTCCGCCTGTTCCCCGTGCGGCTCCGTCAGGGCGCCGTCGAGCGCCGCCAGCGCCTGGCCGGCGTCGGCACGGATGCCCAGGCCCGGCCGGTTCGACTCCAGGACCCGGGGTTCGGCGTCGATCTGGATGATCCGGCCGCGCGGCTCGAACGTGAAGTAGTTGGACGTGACCTCGCCGAGTGAGGAGCCGATGACCACCAGCACGTCGGCGTCCTCGAGCAGCTCCGTCATGAACTGGTCCTCGATCCAGGACTGGAGTGAGAGTTCATGGTTCCAGGGGAACGCGCCGTTGCCGCCGGGCGTGCAGATCACCGGGGCGCGGAGCTTCTCGGCTAGGGACAGCAGGGACTTTTCCGCGCGGCCGCGCCGGGTGCCGCCGCCGGCAATGATCGCCGGGCGCTTCGCCTCCGAAAGCCAGGACACAGCCTCGCGGACCAGTTCAACGCGCGGCGGGTTGTCCGCGGCCTCGGCGAGCGCATCCTCCACCGGCGGCACCATGATGGGATCCAGCAGGACGTTCTGCGGGATTTCGAGCCACACCGGGCCCTGCGGCGAGGAGATCGCCTCGGTCCAGGCGTCCTGGATGGCCGAGGGGATGCCGGACGCGTGCTGAATCAGCCGCTGGCTCTTGGTGACGTTGGCGGCCGAGGCCTTCTGGTCATCGAGCTGGTGCAGCATGCCCTTCCGGCGGGCACCGAGGCCTTCGAGCGGAATTTGGCTTGCCACCACCACCATCGGCACGCCGGTGGCATAGGCCTCCTGCAGCCCGGCCAGGGACGTCAGCGCGCCGGGGCCGGTGGAGAGGAAGAGAACGCCGACCTCTCCCGTGGCTCGGGAGTAGCCGTCGGCGGCGAAGGCAGAGTTGTTCTCCACCCGCGAGGAGACGAACTGCAGGTTGCCGCGGCCCATCGCATCAAAGAGTCCCAAGGCGTGCTGGCCCGGAATGCCGAACACCGTCTTGGCGCCCAGGGCTTCAAGCGTTTCGACGACGAGATCCCCGCCATTGCGCGCGCCTCCCCCGGGGGCGCCGGCAGGAGTGGGGTGTACAGGTTCGGTCATGGATCTACTCCTTGGCGGCGGCAGCGAAACCGGCGGGCCGGTGGGCCTCCCGGCCCAGCGCCTGGGCCTCGTAGCCGTTTGCCGCACCGAAGCGGTCCCCGGGAACGGCGTTGTCCGCCATCAGGGTCACCAGCTCGTACGCGACGTGGCTGGCCGCGACGCCGGTGATCTCGGCGTGGTCGTAGGCCGGGGACACTTCGACGACGTCGGCGCCCACCAGGTTCATGCCGCGGAAGCCGCGGATGATTTCCAGAAGTTCGCGGCTGGTGATGCCGCCGGCTTCCGGCGTGCCGGTTCCAGGCGCATGCGCGGGGTCCAGGACGTCAATGTCCACGGAGATGTAGAGCGGGCGGCTGCCGATCCGGTCGCGGACCTTGGCCACCGTCTCCAGGACGCCCTGGTAGTAGACGTCGGCGGAGGTGACGATGCCGAACCCGAAGCGGTGGTCGTCGTCGAGGTCCTTCTTGCCGTAAAGCGGGCCGCGGGTGCCGATGTGGCTGATCGCCTCGGTATCCAGGATGCCCTCCTCAACGGCGCGGCGGAACGGGGTGCCGTGGGTGTATTCGGCGCCGAAGTAGGTGTCCCAGGTGTCCAGGTGGGCGTCGAAGTGCAGCATGGCGATGGGGCCGCCGGCACGCTCGGCAGCCGCCCGAAGCAATGGCAACGCGATGGTGTGGTCCCCGCCCAGGGTCAGCAGCTTGCTGCCGGCCGCGGTCAGGTCCAGTGCGTTCTGCTGGATGGTCTCGATGGCCTCGTTGATGTTGAACGGGTTGACCGCCATATCCCCGGCGTCGGCCACCTGGATGTTCTCGAACGGGCTGACGTCCCAGGCCGGGTTGTAGGGGCGCAGCAACCTGCTGGCCTCGCGGACGTGGTTGGCGCCGAAGCGGGCGCCGGGCCGGTAGGAAACTCCGGAATCGAAGGGGACACCCACCACCGTGACGTCAGCCTTGGCCACCTGGTCCAGGCGGGGCAGCCGGGCATAGGTGGCGGCACCTGCGTAGCGCGGAATCCGGGATGAATCGATGGGGCCAAGGTTGCCGTTGGCTTCGATGCGCAGTTCTTCCAATGGAGGCCTCTCCTTCGAGGAGTTGAGGGGATTGTGTGACTGCCATCATACACTCCTGTTTCCTTTGGAGCATCAGGTGTTTACCAAACCGACCCCGGGACCCTGAGGAGCAGTCAGCGGCTGGCGGCGGGCACCAGGACCCAGAGCACCTCGACCGGCTTATCCGAGGGATTGATCCACGTGTGCGGCTCCCGCCCCGGGAACGTCACCGTATCGCCGGTACTGAGGTCGTATTCCTCGTTGGTGAGGATCAGCTTGATGGACCCCTTGATCACATGCAGCACGTCCACGTCGCAGTCCACGGCGTAGAGTTCGGACTCGCCGCGGCCGTGCGGCTCAATGACGGCCTGGATGATCTGGACCCGGCGTTCCGAACGGGCGGTCAGCAGCCGCTCTACGATGCCCTGGCCGCCGAGCGAGATGCGCGGGCCGTCATTGCGCTTGGTGAGGTGGGTTTCCGGCGCAGCGAAGAGGTCGCCCATCGAAATCGAAAGCACCTGGCAAAGTGTCACCAGTGAAGCCACGGACGGTGAGGTCAGGTCGCGCTCCACCCGGCTGAGGAACCCCTTGGTCAGCCCGGTGGCGTCCGCAACTTGCTCGATGGTGAGCCGCTGGGACTGCCGGGCGGCCCGGATCCTGGAACCGATGGCGACCGGGACGTTGCTGGGCTCAACTGGCAGTGCCTTCATCTACGAACCTTTCATGGCCGGCAGCCCGGCTCCACTCTCGAGCCATCCTAATCCGCGGCGCTTTTGTGACGCGCGCATGCCACACCCGGGCCGCGCGGCGCGATTGTTCTTGACTGTTGCGGCCGTCACATCCTAGGCTTTGAAAACTCCTGTTGCCTATAAGGCAATACTGGAATCCCCAATACTGGAATCCCCTCCGTTCGTCCGCGGCGGTTCCGCGGGCCCTCGCCCCCGGTCCCATACCCGGCGCCCAACAGCTCCAAGGAGCCCTTCACATGGATGCAAGTGCCATCAACATCGCCATCGTGGTGGTGTATCTGCTCGCAATGCTGGCCTTCGGCTGGTGGGGCAAGTCCCGCACCAAGAACAACAGTGACTTCCTGGTTGCCGGCCGCCGGCTGGGCCCCTTCCTGTACACCGGCACCATGGCCGCGGTGGTCCTGGGCGGTGCGTCAACCGTGGGCGGCGTGGGACTTGGCTACAAGTTCGGCATCTCCGGGATGTGGCTCGTGGTGGCCATTGGCGCCGGGGTCCTGCTGCTGAGCCTGCTCTTCGCCGGCACCATCCAAAAGCTGAAAATCTACACCGTGTCCCAGATGCTCACCCTCCGGTACGGGAGCCGGGCAACGGAGGCCTCGGGCATCGTCATGCTCGCCTACACCCTGATGCTCTGCGCCACCTCCACCGGTGCGTACGCCACCATCTTCGTGGTCCTGTTCGGGCTTGACCGGGCCCTCGCCATCGCGATCGGCGGAGCCATTGTGCTGGTGTACTCCACCATTGGCGGCATGTGGTCCATCACCCTGGCGGACCAGGTCCAGTTCGTGATCAAGACCGTGGGCATCTTCTTCCTGATGCTCCCCTTCACCCTTAACGCCGCCGGCGGCCTTGACGGCATCCGCAGCCGCGTTGATGCCAGCTTCTTCCAGATTGACGGGATCGGCGTCCAGACGATCATCACCTACTTCGTCGTCTACACGCTGGGCCTGCTGATCGGCCAGGACATCTGGCAGCGGGTCTTCACCGCCAAGACGCCCAAGGTGGCCCGCTGGGGCGGAGCCACGGCCGGCGTCTACTGCATCCTGTACGGTGTGGCCGGTGCGCTGATCGGCATGGCCGCCAACGTGGCGTTGTCCAACGTCAAGATCGCGGCCAAGGACGACGTCTACGCCGAAGTGGCGCAAAACCTCCTGCCCGTCGGCATCGGCGGCCTGGTCCTGGCCGCCGCCGTAGCTGCCATGATGTCCACCGCGTCCGGCGCACTGATCGCCGCCGCCACCGTGGCAAGGGCGGATGTCCTGCCGTTCGTCGCCGGCTGGTTCGGCAAGGAGGTTTCCACCGGCGATTCCGAGAACCCGGAGCACGACGTCAAGGCCAACCGGGTGTGGGTCCTCGCGCTGGGCATTGTGGCCATTGTCATCGCCATCATCACCAAGGACGTAGTTGCGGCCCTGACCATTGCCTACGACATCCTGGTGGGCGGCCTCCTGGTAGCCATCCTGGGCGGCCTCGTCTGGAAGCGCGGCACCGGACTGGCAGCAGCGGCATCCATGGCAGTCGGCTCCGTGGTGACCCTGGGCACCATGATCATCCTGGAGGTCAATGCCAAGGCGCCACTGGACGGCATCTACGCGAACGAGCCCATCTACTACGGCCTGATCGCCTCCGCCATTGTCTACGTCGCCGCCTCGCTGCTCACCCGCCCCACCGACCCCCTGGTCATGCAGGCCTGGCAGCGCCGCGTGGCCGGGCAGGAGCCGGAGGAAGCTTCCGAGGAAATCCTCGCCGGCCACTGACCGGACACAGGCTTCAACGCACGACGACGGCGCCTCCTTTCGCTTCAAAGCGGAAGGAGGCGCCGTCGTCGTTGGTCCTACTCCCCTTCGCCGCGGAGCTCGTCATCATCCAGCGGGACCTCGCGGTCCTCGGCGTCGATGACGACCGGAGGGGCCTTGACCACGGGCTCTTCCTGGTCCAGGAATTCATCCTCCGCGTCCCAGCCGGCATCGTCCACCGGGGCATCCTCGGCGTAATCGTAGGCGGGGTCCGCTTCTACGGCGTCCAGGTGCGGCATGTCGGGGTGCTGTCCGGTGGTGCCCATGATCCAACCTCCGTGTTTCGCCTGGCGTGCTCTTTCGGGACGGGCGACGGCCGCGCCACCCCTTCATCACAGCACCGGCCGGGCTGGGGGTCAAGGGCCGCGGCGGCACCATCAAAGGCCGCGGAATCGAGGAAATACGGGGTGTTTTTTACGGTAAACCGAAACTCCCCAGCGAGGTTTGCCAGCCAAAAAACCGCGGAAAATCGCAGTACGCTGGCAGGGCAAAGGCGCCGCAACCATGCCCTTTCCAAACCCAGGAGTACCAGTGTCGCAGCACGCCCAGTCCGAATCCCATGCCGTCCCGGAGGTCGCCACGACCCCCCGGAGCCAGCCCTCGCCGTCGAACATCAAACGGTGGCGCCAGTACCTCGCCGACGAGCGCGCCGAAGCCGCCGTCTACCGCGACCTGGCGCAGAACCGCGAAGGGGAAGAGCGGTCCATCCTGCTGGCCCTGGCTGAAGCCGAAGGCCGGCACGAGGCGCACTGGCTGGCCCTGCTGGGCGAGCACGCGGGCAAGCCGAAACGGGCATCCGCCCGAAGCCGGTTCCTGGGGTTCCTGGCCCGGCACTTCGGCTCCGTCTTCGTGCTGGCCCTGGCCCAGCGGGCGGAGGGCCGCTCCCCCTACGCCAAGGACCCTAATGCCACCGAGGCCATGGCGGCCGACGAACAGATCCATGAGGAGGTGGTCCGGGGACTGGCAACCCGCGGCCGCAACCGGTTGGCCGGTACGTTCCGCGCCGCCGTCTTCGGTGCCAACGACGGCCTGGTCAGCAACCTCTCCCTGGTGATGGGCATGGCGGCGTCCGGAGTGGCCAGCAGCGTGGTGCTGCTCAGCGGCATCGCCGGGCTCCTGGCCGGCGCCATGTCCATGGGGGCCGGCGAGTTCATTTCCGTCCGTTCCCAGCGGGAACTGCTGGCAGCCACGCGCCCCACCCAGGTCACCCTGGCGGCTGCGCCCAAGCTTGACCTCGAACACAACGAACTCCTGCTGGTGTACCTGGCCCGTGGGATGTCCCGGGAGGCAGCCGAACACCGGGTGGCCGAGCGCACGGGCCTGCTGTCCTGCGACTGCGACCCGAGCCTTTCGCTGCAGCCGGAGCTGCCGGAGGAAGAGGACCAGCATGAGGCAGTAGGCACCGCATGGGGTGCCGCGCTCTCCAGCTTCTGCTTCTTCGCATCCGGCGCCATCATCCCCATCCTGCCGTTCCTGTTCGGCCTCACCGGCGTTGCCGCCCTCGTGGTGGCGGGGTCCCTGGTGGGCATCTCCCTCCTGGCCACAGGCGCCGCTGTTGGCCTGCTGTCCGGCACGTCCCCGCTGACCCGCGGCCTGCGCCAGCTGGCCATCGGCTTGGGCGCCGCCGTCATCACCTACCTGCTGGGACTGCTGTTCGGCACGGCGGTGGGCTAGCCGCCACCTGCCCACACTCCGTGGAGGTCTTCGGGCGCCCCTCATCGGCGCCGGAGGACCTCCACTGCTTCGTCCACTGTGTCCACCAGGAAGATGTAGTCGGCCATGGTGCGCCCGGCGGCCAGGCTGGCCAGCATGGGCCAGGCCGGGTATTCCTGTTCCCAGTGCCGGCGCCCCACCAGCACCATGGGAGCCACCTTTTCCCGGGCACCGTAGTAGTTTTCGCAGGCGTCCTGGAAGATCTCCTGGACCGTGCCCGCGGCTCCGGGGAGGAACACGATGCCGCCGTGGCACAGTTGCAGGAGGATGGCTTCGCGGATGGCGTTGGCGAAGTATTTTGCGATGTGCGTGGCGAAGTAGTTGGGCGGCTCATGCCCGTAGAACCAAGTGGGGATCCCCAGGGACGGAGTCCCGCCCGGGTGGCGGTCGACGACGGCGGCGGCCGCGCGTGCCCAGGCCGAGACCGAGGGCCGGAACCCGGGGACGGCGGCGAGCGCCGTGAGCTCCCGCTGCAGGTCGTCGTCGGACGCCCCGCTCAGGTACGCACCCAGGTTCGCCGCCTCCATGGCGCCGGGTCCGCCGCCGGTGGCCACCACATGTCCGTCGCGGGCAAGCAGCCTGCCCAGCCGCGCCGCCTGGGCGAACCCCGAACTGCCGCGGGGGGCCGCATGGCCGCCCATCACGCCGACGATGGACCGGCGGTTCCAGGGCGCGGAGCGGGTGAGTTCGTCGAGCGCATCGCCGATGGCGTGGTCGTGCAAGGCAGAGGCCAGGGTCGCGTCCACGCGATGGCGCTGGCCGGACTGGATGCTCCAGTGGTAGATGCGGGCATCGGGAAGTTCCTCGTAGGGAGAGGAAGCCAGCCCGTCGTAGAGCTCGGCCGGGGAATACAGGGTCGCGCGGTAGGGGTCGAACGGGACGCCTTCGAGCCGGGGAAAGATCAGCGCGCCACGGCTGCGGAGGTTGGCCTCCATGCCGTCGTCGAAGAGGCAGCCAAGGAACATGGCCCCCTCAACATCCACCCTCTTTAGGTCCGCGGCCCGCCCCCGGAGGTCCAGCGACTGGGCGTGCCAGCCATGCAGGTTGACGGCGCCGCCGGCAACCAACCGGTCGAAGCTGGCCAGGTCCTGGACTTCGAGGTTGCGGGGACGGGGGCCAAGGCTGCCGGCGAAGTTCACGGTTGCTGCCCTCCGGTCCTGGTCATGGAGCCAGCCTAGGGCACCGCAGATGCACGGCGGGGCTCTGCCGCATGCCGCGATGGGCGCCGGGCCTGTCCCGTCCGGCCACCAGCCGCGACTTCCCTTGACGCCCGGAACCCGCCTGCTACGATCGAGCAGGATAGTATGTCCTATCAAGAGAACATATAGGCGCTCGGTACGTCGGCACGCCGCCCGGACCGACTGCCGCGCAGACACCAAAGACGAGGGACCGCACCGTGGCGAACAACCTGGGACTGAACATCGACCGTTCCTCCCCCGTACCCCTGTACCACCAAGTGGTCCAAGGGATCGAAGCCGCAATCTACAGCGGGGTGCTCGAACCCGGCAGCCGGCTGGACAACGAAATCGACCTGGCCGCCCAGCTCAACCTCTCCCGGCCAACCATGCGTAAGGCGATGGACGAACTGGTGCGTTCAGGCCTCCTGGTGCGCAAGCGCGGTGTGGGAACCCAGGTGGTGTCCAGTCAGGTGCGCCGCCCGCTGGAGCTCTCGAGCCTCTACGACGACCTCACCAACAACGGCAAAAAGCCCACCACCGAGGTCCTGAGTTTTTCCCATGTGGAGGCGGACGACGCCACCCTCACCACGCTCCAGCTTCCGGCCGGCTCCAAGGTCTACCATTTCACCCGGCTTCGGAAGGTGGCCGGCAAGCCGCTGGCCCTGATGGAGAACTGGGTGCGCGACGATATCGCCGACATGGACGAGGCCATGCTGGGGGCCGAGGGCCTGTACTCGATCCTGCGCCGTGGCGGCGTGAACTTCCGGCTGGCCAACCAGCGCATCGGCGCCGTGAATGCCAACGACTACCAGGCATCCATGCTGGACACAGCCGCCGGTTCCGCCCTGGTCACCATGGAACGCACGGCCGTGGATGACACCGGCCGCCGCGTCGAGACCGGGCACCACGTCTACCGGGCCGATTCATACAGCTTTGAAATGACCCTCGTACAGCGCTAGCGCAAAGGAACACCGCCATGACCAACTGGGTCTATCCCCTGGGCACAGCCGCGGACGGAAAATGGGACGTTTCGATCGGCACGTCCGACTCCTCCCTCTCCGTGGAGGGCTGGGCACACACGGGACTCAAGGTGGCCACCTTGCCGGCGGGCGCCGCCGTCGACCTTCCCGCCGCAGGCGAGGAACGGATCGTGGTGCCCCTCAGCGGGTCGTTCACGGTGACAGTGGACGGCACGGAATACCCGTTGGCCGGCCGCCCGGCCGTTTTCGCCGGCCCCACCGACGTACTCTATTCCGGCACCGGACGCACCGTCCGCATCACGTCAGCCGACGGCGGGCGGGTGGCCGTTGCCACCGCCCCGGCCCGGGCCTCGTACCCCACCCGGATGGTGCCCGCCGCCGACATCCCGGTGGAACTGCGTGGTGCGGGCAACTGCTCCCGCCAGGTCCACAACTTCGGCACACCGGCAGCACTCGAGGCGGACCGCTTCATCGTTTGCGAAGTCCTCACCCCGGCCGGCAACTGGTCCTCCTACCCTCCGCACAAACATGACGAGGAGACGGACGGCGAGACCTCCCTGGAGGAGATCTACTACTTCGAAACCCAGGCAGCGGCCGGCGGCGCGGCACCTGCCGATGCGGATGCCATTGGATACCAGCGCGTCTACGCTTCGGACGAGCGGCCCATCGATGTCTCGGCAGAAGTCCGCACGGGCGACGTTGTGCTGGTGCCCTACGGCTGGCACGGCCCCGCCATGGCTGCCCCGGGATACGACCTCTACTACCTGAACGTCATGGCGGGCCCGGGGCCGGTGCGCGAATGGCTGATCAGCGACGACCCGCACCATGGCTGGGTACGGCAGGCCTGGGAGGGCCAGGACATCGATCCCCGGCTGCCCTTCGGGGCCTAACCAAAGACCGGGCGCTTCTTTTCCCGGCCCGGCGGCCTAGCGGACCGCCAACGGTTCCGCCGCCTGCACCTCGCCGGCCGGCCGCTGTTCGCCGCGCTTGGCGGCCGCCGCTGCGAACGCCATGACCACCACTCCCGCAAGGGTGATGACAGCCCCGGCCCAGATGGGCGACGTATAGCCGAATCCCGCAGTAATGGTGACCCCACCCAGCCAGGCGCCCAGGGCATTGCCCACGTTGAACGCACCGATATTCGCCCCGGAGGCAAGCGTGGGAGCGCCGGGGGCATACTTCATGACCCGCATCTGCAACCCGGGAACTGTGGCGAAGCCGAAGCCGCCCATCAGGACCAGTGAGATGACGGTGAGCACCGGATTGGCGGCGGTGACGGCAAAGGCCACCAGGACCACGGAGAGGATGGCGAGCACCGCCAACAGCGTCCGGTCGACGTTGCGGTCTGCCGCTTTTCCGCCCAGCGTGTTGCCGGCGAAGAGTCCCACGCCGAAGACAATCAGCAGCCATGGCACGGTGGAGGCGGCGAAGCCGGACACCTCGGTCAGCGTGTAGGCGATGTAGGTGAACGCGCCGAACATTCCGCCGAAGCCGAGGATGGTCACCACGATGGACAGCCAAACCTGCCCGGAGCGGAAGGCCCGCAGCTCGGAGCGGAGGCTGCCCGCCTTGTCGGCTTCACCGGCCTGCCGGGGCACCAGGGCAAGGATTCCGGCGAGGGCGGCCACCCCGATAACCGTGATGGCCCAGAACGTAGCCCGCCATCCGGCGGCCTGGCCCAACAGCGTGCCGAACGGAACGCCCAGGACATTGGCGGCGGTGAGTCCGGTGAACATCAGCGCAATGGCACCGGCCTTCTTGCTGGGCGGAACCATGCCCGCGGCCACCACGGCGCCAATTCCGAAAAAGGCACCGTGCGACAGGGCGGCGATGATCCGGCCCAGCATCATGGGCCAATATCCGCCAGCGGTGGCGGAGAGCAGGTTTCCTGCGATGAACAGGACCAGCAGGGCAGCCAGCACCGGCTTGCGTTCAAACCTCGTCACGGCTGCGGTGAGGCCCAGCGCGCCCACCACGACGGCGAGCGCGTAGCCGGAGATGAACCATCCGGCGGAGGCCTCGCTGACGCCGAAATCCGCGGCCACCTGCGGAAGCAGTCCGGCGATGACAAATTCGGTGAGTCCAATTCCGAAGCCGCCGAGGGCGAGGGCTATCAGGCCAACAGGCATGGAAATGCTCCTTTGAGTTGCAGGGGTTGGTTGTCCCGTGGAAGGGAAGGCGCCTAAGATAGTTGCAGGCGCGGTATTTATTGTTGCACATGCAAATATACCGCGCAAGCAACTATCTGCGTTCAATGATCGATGGCCGCCCGTTTGGCGCCATTGTGGTGAAGGAGCAACCATGGGCATCAAGGACGACGCCGTTGAGGTACGCGCCCAGGGGTGGCGCACCTTGGCGGCCCTGCATGGCTTGATTGAAGGTGAGCTGGAACGTTCCCTGCAGGCCGAGTCGGGGCTTTCTGTGGTGGAGTACACCGTGCTGGATGCCCTCAGCCGGCAGGACGGGTGGCATATGCGGATGCAGCAACTTGCCCGCGCCACGGCACTCAGCCCCAGCGCCACCACCCGGCTGGTGAACCGGCTGGAGGACCGCGGCCTCCTGACCCGGATCCTGTGCGACGACGACCGCCGCGGCATCTACACCGAGCTGACCGGCAGCGGCATCAACCTGCTTTCTGAGGCCCGGCCGGTCCACGATGCCACCCTGGAGCGTGCGCTGGACCAGGCCCAGGCGGTCCCGGAGCTGGCGCCGTTGGTGGACGCCCTGCCCCGGTTGCACGCGCCGGCATAAAGCAGCCCCCGGAAGGATCAGCACGCGGGACGCTGCTTCCTGCGTGGTAACGGACGGGGAGGGTCAGGGAACCTTGGCCGCGGCGTCCGTGGGGTGGCCGGCGGAGACGTTCTTGAAGTAGTGCTCCAGATCCTCCAGGCTCTTGTCCTTGGTCTCCGGCACGTACTTGGCGGCGAAGCCGATGGCACCGATGCCAAAGCCGGCAAACACGAAGAAGGTGTTGGAGATCCCGATGACGGCCAGCAGCTGCGGGAATCCGAAACCGACCAGGAAGTTGACGGTCCACAGCAGGAACGCCGAAGCACCCATCCCCAGCCCCCGGATCTTCAACGGAAAGATTTCCGAGAGCATCAGCCACGTCACCGGTGAAATCGCGCCTTGCTGGAAGGCCAGGAACGTCACGGTCAGGGCTAGGATGGCGAAGCCCCTGTCCGGGCCTTCGGGGAGGATCAGCGAGAAGAGGCCGATCAGCAGCAGCGTCGTCGTGGTGCCAATTTGTCCCGTGATCAGCATCCTGCGCCGGCCCACCTTGCCCAGCAGCCAGATGCCCACGAACGTGGCAAGCACCGAGATGGCGCCGTTGGCGATATTGGCCGTCAAGGCGGCCTCGCGGCCAAAGCCTGACGTGGAGAGGATCTGGGTTCCGTAGTACATGATCGAGTTCACGCCCGTAATCTGCTGGATCACGGCAAGGCCCAGTCCCACGAAGAAGATGCGCCGGAGCCATGGGATGCCGAGGTCCTTCCACGAGCCCATCGTGGACTTGCCGTCTTCCAGGGCCATGGCTTTGACTTCTTCGAACTCCCTGGCTGCTTCCTCCTGCGATCGGATCCGCTGCAGCACCCTGAGCATCTCGCCGAAGCTGCCAGTGGACGCCAGCCACCGGGGGCTCTCCGGCATGAAGTTCATCCCGATCCACAAGGCGATGGCCGGCAGCGTGGCGATCACCAGCATCCAGCGCCAAATGCCGTGCGACCCGCCGAAGGAGTTGCCCAGGCAGGCGTTGAAGGTGAACGCCAGCAGCTGCCCGGTGACGATCATGAGTTCGTTTCGCGTGACAATGCGGCCGCGCCGGTTTCCCGGCGCCACCTCGGCCAGATACACAGGGACCGTAACGGACGCCCCGCCCACGGCGAGCCCCAGGACGAACCGGGCGGCGACCATCACCCCGGTGTTCGGCGAGAAGGTACAGGCAAGGGTGCCCGCCAGGAAGATCACGGCCAGCCCCATGAGCATCAGCCGCCGGCCGTGGCGATCCGCCAAGCGTCCGCCGAACAATGCACCGAAGGCCGCACCGAACAGCAGGGACGACGTGACCAGGCCCTCGGTCAGTGGTGTCAGGCCCAGGTCCTCCTGCATGTACGGCAGTGCCCCGTTGATTACACCGGTGTCATAGCCGAAGAGCAGGCCGCCCAAGGTGGCGATGATGGTGGCAGTCCGCAGTGCCCGCCTGTGGTTGCCCGGCGGGATGGTGGCGTGCTGCAGCCCGTGCGACGCATGCTGGTCAGGAGTGGATTTCACATAAACACTCCATTGTGGACCAGCAGGGATGCGGACACAAAAGAGGGACGGATGGCCGGCCCGTCCCCCTCCTGTCCTACTTGTACAGGTCCGGCTTTGCGGCCAACTTCACGGCCACCTTTTCACCGTTCTTCTGCGCCTCGACGCCCGCTTCGCAGCACGCGGCGGTGGCGTACCCGTCCCAGGCGGAGGGGCCGCCGATCCCGCCCTTAAGTGCCGCGTCCACCCACGACTGGATTTCGACGTCGTACGCGGCTCCGAAACGCTCCTCGAACCCTGGCGTGACGTTGCCGCCCCAACGGCCGGCGCTGCGCGTGTAAGGGCCGGTGTCCCCGCCGATGCTGACGATGCCGTCCTCGAAGGTGGCCTGGGTAGCCACTTCGTAGCCGAACTTGGCATTGACGTAGATTTCGACGTCGGCCAGGACCCCTGACTCGGTTTCAATGAGGACGTGCTGGGGATCGTGCTGGCCGTTGGGCGCGGTCCTGGTTGCCTTGCCCAGGCGGACCTGGACGCTGGTGATTTCCTCGCCGGTGAAGTAGCGGATGGCGTCGAATTCGTGGACGACGGAGTCGTTGATGAGCATCTCGTTGGTGAAGCCTTCGGGGGTGGTGGGGTTGCGGTGCTGATGGTGCAGCATCAGCAGCTCACCCAATTCCTGGTTCCGGATGATCGAGCCAAGGGCCGCGTATTCGGCGTCGAAGCGGCGCATGAAGCCCACCTGGATGCGCTGGTGGCCCAGGGCAACCTCGGCCTCGACGATTTTCCTGGACGATTCGGCGTCCGGGGTGAGCGGCTTTTCGCAGAGGATCGGGATGTCCTTGGCGAGCGCTTTGAGCAGGATGTCCTGATGGAGGAACCCCGGGGTGGCGATCAGCACCGCGTTGACGCCACCGTGAATCAGGGCTTCCTCGGCGTCGGTGAGGGCAACGGCACCGGGGATGCCTTCGATGGCGGCCTGCGCGCGGGCAAGATCGACGTCGACGACGGCGGCAACTTCTGCTCCGTGGATGCGCTTGCTGAGGCGCTGGATGTGGTCTGCGCCCATGCGGCCTGCCCCGATAACGGCGACGCGGAGGGATTCAGTCATTGTTCAGTCCTTCTGGTTCTGGAGGGAAGGGAGGTGCAGTCCGCCTGTGCTGGTCCGTCAGCTGACGGTCGTGCGGGAGCCGCAGGACAGCAGGTAGTTTCGGGTGCGCTTGGCGATCGGCATCGGAACGTCGAAGGCCACGGGGTACATGTCCTGCTCCACGATGCCGAAGATGGGCCGGTTCAAGGCTTCCACTGCGTCGATGACCGCACGCAGGTCGGGCAGCCCGTTCGGCGGTTCGGTCATGACTCCTGCGAGGTTCGCCGCGGCCCAGGTCATGTTCTCGTCGTTGACCTTCTTCAGGATCTCCGGGTTGACCTGCTTCAAGTGCAGGTAGCCGATCCGGTCCGGGTAGTTCTTGATCAGTTCCAGGCTTGAGGCGCCGCAGTATTCGGCATGGCCGGTGTCCAGGCACAAGTTCAGGTATTTCGGGTCCGTGGCGTTCAGAAGGGTTTCAATGTCCTCCTGGGCTCCCACGTGCGAGTCTGCGTGGGAGTGGAACTGCTGCTGCAGGCCAAAGTCCTCCAGGAGGGTCTTGCCCAGGCGGTCGTGGCCGGCGAACAGGTCGCGCCAACCCTTCTCGCTCAGTGTCCCGCTCTCCACGGCTTCGCCGGTGACGTCGTCGCGCCACATGGCCGGGATGACCACCATATGCTCTCCGCCCATGGCGGCGGTCAGTTCAGCGACTTTCCGGGCGGGTTCCCAGGCGGTTTCCCACTGGTCCAGGCCGCGGTGGAACGCGGTGAATACGGTGCCGGCGGTGACCTTGAGGTCACGCTGCTTCAGTTCTTCGGCAAGCCGGATGGGATCGTTGGGCAAGTAGCCATAGGGGCCCAGCTCGATCCATTTGTAGCCTGATTCGGCCACCTCGTCGAGGAAGCGTTCCCACGGGGTCTGCTGGGGATCGTCCGCGAACCAGACGCCCCAGGAGTCCGGTGCCGTGCCGATGATCAGCTTGTTCTCAGTCATGTGCCTGTTCCTTTGGAGGGTTTCGGCAGGTTCAACCACCGATGGTTGAGCCTGCCGAAACCGGATGGGGACTAGTTGGAGGGGAAGTTGTAGGAGGCGCCGGAGGCGTGGTGGGTTTCGGGCCAGCGGGAGGTGACCACTTTGCCGCGGGTGTAGAAGGAGACGCCTTCGGGACCGTACATGTGCTTGTCGCCGAAGAGCGAGGCTTTCCAGCCGCCGAAGGAGTGGTAGGCCACCGGGACCGGAAGGGGCACGTTGATGCCGATCATGCCGACGGTTACCGAGCGCTGGAACGTGCGGGCGGCCGCGCCGGAGGAGGTGAAGATGGCGGTGCCGTTGCCGTAGGGATTGGCGTTGATCAGCTTGATGCCGTCCTCGAGGGTGTCGACGCGGACCACCACCAGGACGGGACCGAAGATTTCCTCCGTGTAGGCGGTCATTTCGGTCTTGACATGGTCGAGGACGGTGGGGCCTACCCAGAAGCCGTTTTCGTGGCCGGGGACCACCAGGTCGCGGCCGTCCACCACCATGGCGGCGCCGGCGGTTTCGGCGTCGGTGACGATCCGGACAATGCGTTCCTTGGAGGCCGGGGTGATGACAGGGCCCATTTCGGCGCCGGGCGCGGTGCCGTTGTTGACCTTCACGGCTTCGGCGCGTTCCTGGACCTTTGCCACCAATGCATCGGCGGCGTCTCCGACGGCGACCGCGACGGAGATGGCCATGCAGCGTTCGCCGGCGGAGCCGAACGCGGCGGCCGCGAGGTGGTCCGCCGCATTGTCCAGGTCGGCGTCGGGCAGGACGATGGCGTGGTTCTTCGCCCCGCCCAGCGCCTGGACGCGCTTGCCGTGCCGGGTGGCGGTCTCGTGGACGTACTGGGCGATCGGGGTGGAGCCGACAAAGGAGATGCCGTCCACGTCCGGGTGGGTGAGGAGCCCGTCCACGGTTTCCTTGTCGCCGTGCAGGACCTGGAACACGCCGTCCGGCAGCCCGGCTTCCTTCCACAGCTTGGCCAGCAGCAGGGAGGCGGAGGGGTCGCGTTCGGAAGGTTTGAGGATGAAGGCGTTGCCCGTGGCAATCGCCATCGGGGCCATCCACAGCGGCACCATGACGGGGAAGTTGAACGGGGTGATGCCCGCAACCACGCCGAGCGGTTCACGGAAGGAGAAGACGTCGATGCCGGTGGAGACCTGGTCCGAGTAGTCGCCCTTGAGCAGGGTGGGGATCCCGCAAGCGTACTCCACCACTTCCAGGCCACGGCCGATCTCGCCCTTGGCGTCGGAAAGGACCTTGCCGTGCTCGGCGGTGACCAGGGCCGCGAGCTCATCCACATGGGCGGCGACGAGCTCGCGGAACGTGAACAGCACTGCGGTACGCCTGGCCAGGGAGGTCTCGCCCCAGGAATCGGCGGCCTTGCGGGCAGCGGCGACGGCGGTGTCCAAGTCGGCCCGGTTGGCCAGGCGCAGCTCGCCGGTGACCTGGCCGGTGGCCGGGTTGTAGACGTTCGTGGTGCGGTCGCCCTCGCCCGGGGTTTCGGCGCCGTTGATGAAGTGGTTGATCACGGTAGCTTCAGTGGTGGTGGCAGTCATGGAACTCTTCCTTGAGTAGGGGAAAGTGGGTCAGCCGAGCAGTTTGCGCTGGCGTGACTTGTGGTCGGCGTAGGCCCCGTAGGCCTGCGTGGTGGAGTCCAGTTCGGAAACCTGCGCGACCGGAACGTCCCACCAGGACTCGGAGGATGGTGCGTCCAGGAGAGGATCGGACTCGACATGGATCAGGATGGGCCCGCTGCCCTCGGGGGCGGCTTTGGCATCGCGGATGGCCTGCTCAAGTTCGGCGATCACCTTCTCCCCGGGTTCGATCCGGATGACCTTCACGCCCAGGGATTCGGCGTTCAGTGCAAGGTCCACCGGCAGGGTCTCGCCGGTGTCGAAGCTGTGCTGCTCCTCGTCCAGGGCCCGGTAGCGGGTGCCGAAGCGCTGCGAGCCCAGGGATTCGGACAGGGAGCCGATGGAGGCGTATCCATGGTTCTGGATCAGGACCACGATCAGTTTGATGCGTTCGGCGACCGCGGTGACCAGTTCGGTGTGCATCATCAGGTAGGAGCCATCGCCCACCATGACGACGACGTCTCGCACGTCCGCGCGGTCCCCGCCTGCCGCCGTCGCACGCGCCGCTTCGGCGAGCACTGCCCGCTTGACCCCGAGGCCGCCGGGGATTTCGTAGCCCATGCAGGAGTAGGCGTATTCGACGTGGTAGCCGAACGGGTCACGGACGCGCCACATCTTGTGCAGATCGCCGGGCAGCGACCCTGCAGCGCAGATCACCACATCCGCCGCCTCCATGGCCCGGTTGGTGGCGCCGATGATTTCGTTCTGCGCCGGCAGCGGGGTGTACCGGGTGTCGAACGCCTGATCCACGGTGGCGTCCCAACGCTTCTTCTCCGCCGCGACCTTTTCCGCCAGGTCTGCGCCGGTACGGTAGCCGCCCAGGGCCGCGTTCAGCTTCACCAGCGCCTTGCGGGCGTCCGCGACGATCGGAAGGCTGGTGCCGTGCTTGTAGGCATCGAGCGGGGCGACGTTGATGTTGATGAACTTCACGTCGGGGTTCTGGAACGCTGTGCGTGACGCGGTGGTGAAGTCCTCGTAGCGCGTGCCGATGCCAATGATCAGGTCTGCCTCTGCGGCAATGGCGTTCGCCGCGGTGGTGCCGGTGGAGCCGATCGCTCCGAGGGAGTGCTTGTGGTCCCACGGCAGGACGCCGACGCCGGCCTGCGTGTTGCCCACCGGGATGCCCGTCAGCTCGGCGAACTTTGCCAGTTCGTCGTTGGCGTAGGCGTAGAGGACGCCGCCGCCGGCGATGACCAGCGGGCGCTTGGCGGCGCGGATCGCCGCCGCGGCGCGGGCGATGTCGTCGTCCTCGGCCTCGGGGCGGCGGATCCGCCATTCCCGCTCGGCCAGGAATTCCTCCGGGACGTCGAGCGCCTCGGCCTGGACATCCTGCGGCAGCGAAATAGTCACCGCCCCGGTTTCGGCCGGGTCGGTCAGGACCCGCAGCCCGTGGTGGAACGCGGAGAACAGCTGCTCCGGCCGGGAGACCCGGTCGAAGAACTTGGACAGCGGCCGGAACGCGTCGTTGACCGAGAGGTCATAGGCGTACGGCTGTTCGAGCTGCTGCAGCACCGGATCCGCGACCCTGGTGGCGAACGTGTCAGACGGCAGCAGCAGGACCGGCAAACGGTTGGTGGTGGCCAAGGCGGCGCCGGTCAGCAGGTTCGAGGACCCCGGGCCAATCGAGGTGCTGATGGCGAACGTCTGGCGGCGGCGGGTGTGCCGGGCGTAGCCGACGGCCTGGTGGACCTGGGCCTGCTCGTTCCGGCCCTGGTAGTAAGGCATCAGGGACGGGTCCTGCTGCTGGTATTGCTTCAGCGCCTGGCCAACGCCGGCAACGTTGCCGTGGCCGAAGATACCGAAGGTGCCCGGAATGAGCCGCTCCCGGTAGTCCACGCCGCCAACGTTGTCGACGGTGTACTGCTTGGACAGGTATTCGACGACGGCCTGGGCCACCGTCATCCTGCGTGTTCCTGTGGTGCCCATGGGGACTACTCCGATGCTTCCGTGGTGTGGTGCAGCAGCGAGGCGGCGGTGGCGACGGCGCCGGCGACGTCCCCGTCTGCGGGATAGAGAAGGGTGCGGCCCACCGTGAGGCCTTGGACGCCGGGAAGCGCCAGCGCTGCTTCCCAGGTGGCGAAGACCTCATCCTGGGTGCCGTCCGGGTCACCGCCCAGGAGTACCGTGGGCATGGTGGTGGCCGCCATGACGCGTTCCATCTCCGCCACCACCGGCAGCTTCATCCAGGTGTAGGCGCTGGTGGAACCCAGGCCTTCGGCGATCGCAATGGACTTGATCACCGCATTGGTGGACAGGTCGTTGCGGACGCGGCCGTTTTCGCGGACCGAGAGGAAGGGCTCCACCATGGCGATCAGTTTCCGTTCGGCCAGCGAATCGATCGCGTGGGCGGTCGCCTCCAGGGTGGCGACCGTATCCGGGTCGCCCAGGCAGATCCGGGTCAGCATCTTCCCGCCGTCGGCACCAAGGGCCGCCAGCGCCGCGGCGGTGTGGCCGGTGAACCGGTCATCGATCTCGTTGACCAGCCCGGCCAGGCCGCCACGGTTCATCGAACCGAACACGAGCTTCCCGTCCAGGGCACCCAGCAGCAGGAGGTCGTCCATGATGTCCGGGGAGGCCAGGACACCGTCGACGGCAGGGTTGGCCAACGCGATCTGGAGCCGGTCCAGGAGTTGGCGGCGGTCTGCCATGGCCACCGGGTCCGCACCGACCGCAAGGGCGCCGCGGGCCGGGTGGTCGGCCGCGACGATGAAGTTCTGGCGTCCGGACTTCAGGCCCGGGTGGCGGCGGCGGGACTTCGCGGCGCGGGCCACAGCCTCCGGGTCCTCAAGGCGGATGGTGCTCAGGTGCTCATAGCGGCGCGGATCATCATCCACGGTGCGGTTGGAAGCCATCGGGGTGAGGGTCACAGTGCTGCTCCTTCGGTGGCAAGCTGCGCGGCGGCACCGTCGCCGGGGACCGGCCGGCCGCGTTCGGCAAGCAGCGAGGTGACCTCCTCCTGCGTCGGCATGGCATCTGCGCAGGAGAGCCGGGAGGCGACGATCGCACCTGCGGCGTTGGCGTAGTCCAGGACCTGGGCCAACGGCCAGCCGGAGAGGAGCCCATGGCAGAACGCGCCGCCAAACGAGTCGCCGGCACCCAGGCCGTTCAGCGTCTCCACCGGAACGGGAGCGGACACCACCCGCTCGGTGCGGGTCTTCGCCATCACGCCTTCGGCGCCGAGCTTGACGACGGCGATCTCCACGCCCGCAGCCAGCAGGCGGTCCGCCTGCTCATCAGGAGTCCCCTCCCCCACGGCGACGGCGCACTCCTTGTCGTTGCCGATAGCGACCGTGACATACGGCAGGACTTTGGCGACCTCGGCCCGTGCCTTTTCCTCGGATGGCCAGAACATGGGCCGGTAATCCAGGTCAAGGATGGTGAACTGACCTTCAGCCAAGCGGGTGCGCGGGCGCGCTTCGTGGGCTGCGATGTGCGCTGACCGGGAGGGCTCCTGGCACAGGCCCGTCACGGTGGACCAGAAGATCCCTGCCTGGCGGATGGCGTCCAGGTCCAGCTCTTCAGCCTTGATCTGCAGGTCCGGCGCAGTGGGGAACCGGCCGTAGAAATACAGCGGGAACTCATCGGCTGCCGGCTTGATCGCGCAGAAGGTTACCGCCGTGGGCAAGTCCTTCACCGGGGTCACGAAGGTGTCATCGACGTTGAACTTGCGCAGCTCGCGGTGCAGGTAAACACCGAACGGGTCATCGCCGGTACGGGTAATGACGGCAGTGCGGCGGCCATGGCGGGCGGCGGCAACAGCAACGTTGGACGGTGAACCACCCAAGTACTTGCCGAAGGAATTAACGTCCTCCAAGCCAACCCCGATGTCGTTCGGGTAGATATCAACGCTGATGCGCCCGATCGTAAGAAGCTCGTGGGTCACGGTGATCGCGGACCTTTCTGGTGTGGAACCCGGGCCCTTTGAGGGGCAGGAGTTCCGGGACTGGCAGGCCGTGGCGTGGGCCACAGGCACTACTTTGCCGTAGATCGAATGTCCTGTCAAAAGTTTGTTCTGACATACTTACAACCACCAGCAGAACCGGCACCCACGACCGGTAGAGGCCGGCAGTCAGTGCTTGGGGACCGCCAGCTCGCCGGTAACGTACTGCGCGCGGCCGAAACCGAATGACCAGTCACCGGCGCCATTTTCCACATAGCCGATGAAGACATCCTCGCCGGCGACCCCCAGTCCGGCGAGCTTTTCCGCCACGGCCGCGAAAAGCCCCTGCTTGGCCTCCTGCGACCGGCCCGCCTGGGTGAAGATCTGGATCATCACCACGCCCCCGCTGCGCTCGAATCCGAGGCCCGCATCCTGGGCAATGATCCGGCCTTGGGGGTGTTCCGTCAGGATGTGGAAGTAGTCCCGCTCCGGAATGCCATACTCGGCCAGGATTGCTTCATGGATCCCTCGGCTCAGCGCCTGCAATTCTTCGGCGGTGCGGCCTTCGTTGACGTCAATGCGGACCAGCGGCATGCTCATTCTCCTTTGCTTGCTTTGTCCTGACATACTAACAAGTGATGCAACAAGGGAACAAACCCTTGCAGGGAACCCGCGATGGTGCCTACAATTAATCAACCGCAAGGTTGATAAACAAAAAAGTTGATTAAAGGAAATGATGTTGATCTCCGATGACGCGGCCCTGGACGTGGCCTTCATGGCCCTGGCAGATCCCGTGCGGAGGCGCCTCATCGCCCGGCTCAGCAGGGGCCCGGCAACAGTGAACGAATTGGCGGAACCGTTCGAGATCTCCAAGCAGGCGGTCTCGAAACACATCCAGGTACTCGAGCAGGCGGAACTGGTGACCCGGACCAGGGACGCACAGCGCCGGCCCGTGCACCTGAACCCGGCCCGGCTTGAGGCGCTGACCGCATGGATTGACCAATACCGGTTGATCCGCGAAGGCCAGTTCCGCAGCCTCGACGCCGTTCTTCGATCAAGCACTGCCCACAGCGGCGGCCACCACAGTGGCGACCAATCCACCCAGGAGTCAAGATGAGCAATTCCCTGAAACTCAGCGTTCCCGAGGGCGTCCCCTTCATCGATTACGAGCGTGAGTTCGATTTCCCGGTCGCGGACGTGTTCCGCGCCCACAAAGAACCGGACCTCATTGTCCAGTGGCTGGGCCCGCGGGGCATGAAGATGGACATTGACCACTACGACTTCCGCACCGGCGGCAGCTACAGCTACCTGCACACCGGACGCGACGGTGTCGCCTACGAGTTCAAGGGCATTTTCCACACGGTCCGCGAGAACGAATTCGCCATCCAGACCTTCGAGTTCGGCGGATATCCGGATGTGGTCAGCCTGGAGTTCATGACGTTCGAGGACCTCGGCAACGGAAGGACCCGACTGCGGGGACATTCCGTCTACCCCAGCCAGGAAGCGCGCGACGGCATGGCCCAGTCCGGCATGGAGGGCGGCCTGTCCGAGGGTTACGAGCGGCTGGAAGAATTGCTGGCCGGGGCAACGGCTCCCGCCTGACGCAAAAGCACCGCCTCATCCAGGACGCGGCCCAGGTTCGCGGGGTCGTGGGCGAACCGGCCCAGGAAGAGTCCGTCCGCGGCTCCCAGCTGCGGCAACAGTCCAGGGCCGGCACTGCCGCCGTACATCACGGGGCAGCCAGGGCCCAGGGCTTCCCGGATCAGCCCGAGGACGGCGTTGACGTGGTGCGGGGCGGCGGGCTCGTCGGCGCCGATGGCCCAAACAGGTTCGTAGGCCAGGACAAGGCGGGGCAGCAGGTCCGTGTCGCCGCCCGTCGCGGCCCGGACCTGCCGCACGCAGAAGTCCGCGGCAGCACCGGCGTCGAGCCTGTCAGGTTCGCCGATACAGAGCAGCGGGGTGAGGGAATGGCCGACGACGGCACGCACCTTGCGGGCCACCACGGCGTCGTCCTCGGCGAACAGCCGGCGGCGCTCGGCATGTCCAACTTCCACCAGGCGGACGCCAAGTTCGGCCAGCATGCCGGGGCTCACTTCCCCGGTGAGCGGCCCGTCCCCCCATGCGCAGTTTTGGGCCCCGAGCAACACCGGCGAGCCGGCCAGGATCCGCGCGGCCTGTTCCAGTACCGGAAAGGAAGGGATGACGAAGACCCGCACCGGGGAGTCCTGGGCGGCGAGCCCGGGCCTGTCATCCACGATGGAACGCACCTCCGACAGCCAGCGCAGGCTTTCCTGGTAACCCAGGTACATCTTGGTGCTGACACCGATGTAGAGGGGGCCGTTGCCTGTGCTGCTGCCGGAGGTGCTCATGGTTTCCTTGCGTGGATGGTGTGGTGCGCTCAGTCGAGCAGGTCGTCGGCCTTGTTCTTGAACCGCCTCGTGGCGAACATCATTGCGGCCGCCACAAACGGCAGGACGCCCAGGGCATAGACGCCCATGGAGCCCGTTGGCGACTGGGTGGCCTCATTGACTGCGGTCCGCAGGATGGGTGCCACGAAGCCGCCCAGGTTGCCGAGGGAGTTGATCAACCCGATGCCTGCCGCGGCAGCAGACCCGGCGAGGAACGCGGTGGGGTACGACCACACCACGGGGCCAACGGCCAGGAAGCTGCAGACTGCCAGGGTAATGAAGATCATGCCCAGCACCGGCTGGTGGTTGGTCCCCGCCCACGCCGAGCCAAAGATGCACAGGCCGGTGGAGATGAACAGGATGGTGCCGAACTTCCGGCGCTTGGCCACGGTATCTGCCGCCTTGCCGATGAAGTAGCAGGAGAAGATGCCGAAGAACCATGGAACGGCGATCAGCAGGCCGACGGCGAGTCCCACCTTCTGCCCGGTGAGGGAGGACACCTGCTGGGGAAGGAAGAAGGTCACACCATAGACCGCGACCTGCAGGCAGAAGTAGATGACGGTGAAGTACCAGACGCGGCCGTTGCGCATGGCGGCGAGGATGCCGCGGGGCCCGGTCTCGTCCTTGATGGTGTCTTCAAGTGCCATGACCTCCTTCAGCGCATACTTTTCCTCGCGGCTGAGGAATTTGGCCTTTTCCGGGCCGTTGATCAGGAAGAAGAAGGCCGCAATGCCGGCCAGGACGGCCAGCAGGCCTTCCACGAAGAACATGACCTGCCAGCCTCGCAGGCCCGGCACCTGGTCGCCAATGTTGATCAGCCAGCCCGAAAGCGGGTTGCCGATCATCTGGGAGAAGGGCTGGGCCAGGTAGAAGATGGCGAACATCTGGACCCGTACCTTGTTGGGGAACCACTCGGCGAGGTACATGATGACGCCGGGGAACAGCCCGGCCTCGGTGACGCCCAGGAGGAAACGCAGGATAACGAACGAGGTCTCGCCCTGGACGAACGCGAAACACGCGGAGACGATGCCCCAGGTGATGGCGATGCGTGCCAGCCAGATCTTGGCGCCAACCTTCTTGAGCAGCAGGTTGCTGGGGATTTCGAAGATGGCGTAGCCAATGAAGAAGATGCCGGCACCGAGGGCGAAGGCCGCGGCGGACACCCCTTTGTCTGCTCCCAGGGCCGCCTCAGCAAAGCCGACGTTGGTGCGGTCAAGGAATGAGACGACGTAGAGGATGACCAGCATCGGCATGAGCCGGCGGGCCGCCTTCAAGATTGCCGATTTCAGGACCGGCCGGGCCAGGAGTTCCTTTGATGTTGCGGTGGTTTCAGACACAGCACTCTCCTTCGAGTGGTGACGTTGGGGATTCCCTGGCAGGCCGGCGGCCTGCGGGGCTTATGGTGGCGCCCGGTCGGTGATGCCGGGGGCGCGGTCAGTGCATGTACAGGCCGCCGTCGACGTTCAGCGTCTGGCCGGAGATGTACCCGGCGTCCTCACCGATCAGGAAGGAGATGGCTGCCGCAACATCCCGAGTGGTGCCTACCCGGTTCACCACGAGGTCCCTGACCAGTTCATCCTTGCGTTCCTCGCTGAGGGTGCCGCCCATGATGTCGGTGTCGATCGGACCGGGCGAAATCGCGTTGACCGTGATGTCGTACTCACCCAGTTCGCGGGCGGTGGCGCGGGTCAGTCCGATCACGCCGGCCTTCGCTACGGAGTACGGGGTCTTGCTGAACGTGCCGCCGCCGCGCTGGGCGGAGACCGAGGAGATGTTCACGATCCGGCCCAGCCGGTTCTTCACCATCGATTCGGCGGCCCGGCGGGTCGCGTAGTGCACGCCGTTCATGTTGATGTTGAGCACCCGATCCCATTCGCCGGCGTCGAGCTCGAGGTAGGGAACCGGGGAGCTGACGCCCGCGATGTTCGCCAGCGCAACCAGCTGCGGAAGCTCGGCCTCGATCTCGTCGATGGCGGCGCGGACCGAGGCTTCGTCGCCGATGTTGGCGCCGGCGCCGTGGGCCCTGACACCGTGCTTTTCGGCCAGTTCCTTGGCCAGGCTCTTGCTGGCGGCGTCGTCAAGGTCGATCACGCCGATGTTCCAGCCGCGTTCGGCGAGGTAGACGGCCGTGGCGCGGCCGATGCCGCGTTCAGAGACGGCGCCGGTAACAATCACGGTGCGGTCTGCGGGGAAAACTGTCATGGAATGTTCCTTCTGGTTCAGGGAGGGGCTAGGACAGCGGGGCCGGGCCCAGGTCCTCGATGAGCTTCTGCATGGCGACGTAGGCCTTGTTCCGATAGGCAACCAAAGCTGCGGTGCGCTCAGCCGGGACGTCGAGGAAGCCGGAGCCGGTCTTGGTGCCCAGCTGGCCGGCGTCGACCTTTTCCCGCAGGATCTGCGGGGTGGCGAACCGCTCCGGGAAGCCGGTCTGCAGCGACTTGTAGCAGAACGCGTAGACGTCCAGGCCGGCCATGTCTGCGATGGCGAAGGGACCGAAGAACGGCAGCCGGAAGCCGAAGGTGGTACGGACCAGCGTGTCCACGTCCTCGGCCGTGGCGATGCCTTCCTCCACCACCTGGGCGGCTTCGTGGAAGAGGGCGTACTGGAGCCGGTTCAGCACGAAGCCGGTGACATCCTTGACGGTAGCCGTTTCCTTGCCGGTCTCCCCCACGATGGTGCGGGCGGCCTGCACGGTCGCCTCGGAGGTCCCCTCGTGCGGAATGACTTCCACGCCGGGGATGAACGGTGCCGGGTTGGAGAAGTGGACGCCCAGGAAGCGCTCCGGGTTCTCCACCACTTCGGCCAGCTTGGCAATGGAAATAGTGGAGGTGTTGGAGCCAATGATGGCGTCCGGGCGCGCGGCGGCGCTGATCCGGCCCAGGGTGGCGTGCTTGATCTCGAGGACTTCCGGCACGGCCTCCTCGATGTATTCGGCATCCGCCACCGCTTCCTCGATGTCCTTGGCTGCCCAGAGGTTTTCCTTCAGCAGGTCCGTGGCGTTGGCTGGGAAAAGACCGGCAGCCACGAATTCGTCGGATTCCTTCAGCAGGCGCTCGTAGTTGCCCTGGGCGATCTCGGCGGAGATGTCGGCGAGCGCCACGCGGGCCCCGGCAAGGGCCAGGACCTGGGCGATTCCGCCGCCCATGTAGCCGGAACCGACGACTGCGATATTACGGATGCTCATGTGGTTTCAAGTCCTTCCGACGCGCCCTCATAGGAGCAGATGGCGTCTACTTTGGCCGCGGATGCGGAGTTTTCATCGAAGCGGTAGTTGAGCCACTCGCCCACCAGCTTCTTGGCCAGTTCCAGGCCGATGACGCGCTGGCCCAGGGTCAGCACCTGCGCGTTGTTGGAGAGCACAGACCGCTCCACGGAGTAGCTGTCGTGGGCCGTCACGGCCCGGATGCCCGGTACCTTGTTGGCTGAGATGGCGACGCCCAGGCCGGTTCCGCAGATCAGGAGGGCACGGTCCGCTTCGCCGGCCGCCACCTTGCGGGCGGCGGCGACTGCCAGGTGGGGGTAGGCGGTGGTGTCGTCGGCGCCGACTCCCACATCCTCCACGGAAGCAACCCGGGGGTCAGCCTCCAGAAGTTCCCGCAGGGCGTTCTTGTATTCCACGCCTGCTTCGTCATTGCCGACGACGATGCGCCAGCCGGTTGGGGATTGCTCAGTCATAACGGTTCTCCTTCAGTGGCTTTCGATGGTGGCGGCGTAATCGGCCACCCTGCGGGCGATGAGGCCAAAGGACACAGCACCGGGGTCCGGGTGGCCCAGGCTCTTTTCGGCCAGCGGACGGGCCCTGCCCTTCTTCGGGCTGAGGCCGGCTGTCTCATCAGCGGCTTTTGCTGCCGCCTCCGCTGCCGCACTGAGGCTTGCAGCCAGGCTGCCGCCGTCGTCTATTGCCTTGGCGAAGGTTTCGGCGAACGGAAGCAGCGCATCCACCATGGTCTTGTCCCCGGCTTCCGCCTTGCCCAGGGTGACAATGGCGTCGCGGAGGGCGTTGACGGCCGCGGTCGCGTCGGCGGCCGTGTAGGCGTCCTTGCTGCCCAGCGTCCTGCCGACGGCGGTGACGGCCGCGCCCCAGAGGGCCCCGGAGGTACCGCCGGCCCGCTCGGCCCACTGCTCCCCTGCCGCCGCAAGGACTTCCTCCAGGCCGGCGCCGCCGGCGTGGGATTGCTCCGCGGCGGCTACGGCAGCGTCCACGCCGCGCCGCATGCCGATGCCGTGGTCGCCGTCCCCGGCGATGGCGTCCAGCTTTCCCAGGGCGTCTTCGTGTTCGACGACGACGGCGCGGGCCTCCTTCAGCGCGTCAACCGCGGTGGCTGCCAGGGCGGTTGAGGCCGGGGTGGCGGCCAGCGAAGTGATGGCTGCCGCCTCGGCCAGGGATTCGACGGCCCGGGCCCGGCGGGGTGCCAGGTTGCCCTTCCGGAAGGCCGGCGTGTCAGCGGGGGCGGCCCAGAACTTCTCCAGCTCGGCGTCCAGCCAGAACAGCGTGAGGGACAGGCCGGACATGTCCAGGCTGGTGACCAGCTCACCGCACTCGGGCTCGACGATCTCCAGTCCGGCCTCGGTGAGCAGGGCTTCGATCCTGCCGAACAGCAGGAAGAGTTCGTCGTACTTGACGGTCCCCAGGCCGTTGAGGATGGGTACTACCCGCTGGCTTGCGGTTTCGGGCTTGTCCTTCAGCAGGCCGTCCACCAGCAGCTTGGCCAGTTCACTGGCGGTGGGAAGCGGCTGCTCGGAGATGCCCGGTTCGCCGTGGATACCCAGCCCCACCGACATCATGCCTTCGGGAACGGTGAAGAGGGGCTCTGCTGCTCCGGGAAGGGTGCACCCCGCGAACGCCACGCCCAAGGAGCGGGTGTGGTGGTTCGCCTTGGTGGCAAGCCGCTCCACCTCGTCCAGGTCCAGTCCGGCTTCTGCCGCCGCGCCGGCAATTTTGAAGACCGTGAGGTCGCCGGCGATACCGCGGCGCTTGCCGATTTCTTCGACCGGTGCGCTGGCGATGTCGTCGGTGACCAGCACGGTCCGGGTCTGGATGCCTTCGGCGTTCAGCTTGTCCTGGGCCTGGCCGAAGTGGAGGACGTCGCCGGCATAGTTTCCGTAGCTGAGGAGGACGCCGCCGCCGGTCTGGGCTGCCTTGGCAACGCGGTAGACCTGCCCCGCGGAGGGGGAGGCAAACATGTTGCCGCAGGCGCTTCCGGCGGCGAGCCCGGCCCCCACCAGGCCGGCGAAGGCGGGGTAGTGGCCGGAGCCGCCACCGATGACCACTGCCACCTGGTTCTCGGGAGTTTCGGTGGAACGGACAACACCGCCGTCGACACGCGCCACATACTGGCGGTTGGCGGCCACGAAACCGTCGAGGGCGTCGTCTGCGAACTGCGCTGGATCGTCAAATATCTTTGTCATGATTCCTCGTTGAACCCGTTGGATCGGTTGGGAGCCGGCCGGCTAGCGTGCAGGGACTGCCGCGGGGGTTTGCCGGCCCTGCGCCACCAGGCTGGTGCCCAGGGCATAGCCGTCGCGCTTGGGCAGGACCTGGCGCCGGAGGTACTCCTGGTTGGCGGCGGTGACGCTCAGGCCGTCGCCGCCGTAGTGCTCCGTGCAGATGATGCCCTGGAAGCCGACGGAGATGGCGAACTGGAACGCCTCGCGGTAGCTGATGAGGCCTGATTCCATGGGAGCCGGCATGGCGACGTACTGGTTGCGGGCCTGGTTTTCATCGCGGATGTAGTTCTTGACGTGCCAGTAGTTGGCGTACGGCAGGGTCTTGTGCACCAGCTCCCGCCAGTCTTCGATGGGGCGGTGCAGGCGGATCAGGTTACCCAGGTCCGGGTTCAGCCCTACGTTGGGCAGGTCGATGTCCTGGACCAGCTGCACGGAGGAATCGCCGGTGCCCAGGTACGTGTCCTCGTACATCTCCAGCGACACCAGGAGGCCAAGTTCGGCGGCGTGCTTGCCCACTTCGCGGATACGGGTGACGGCGTTGTTCCAGCTTTCCTTGTCCCCCACCGGATCTTTGTGGCCCTCGACGGTCCAGAACCACAGCTGCTTCCGCTGCTCGGGGGTAATGGCCTGGTGCAGCCCGATCGAGACAACCTCGCAGCCAAGCTGTGCTGCGGCGTCGAGCGTGCGGTGGGTGTAGGCAAGGTTTTCTTCCCAGTTGCCTTCCTCGATCACGCTGCGGCGGATGGCCGAGATGGAGGGAAGTCCGAGGCCGGCGGCCGTGGCAGCGGCTTTCAGCTCGTCCAGCCGGGCGCTGGAAAGGTCGCCGGGGCGGACCCAGCTGTCGGTGAGGTCGGCATTGGTGAAACCGGCGTCGGCGACTTCTTGGAAGACCTGCTGCCAGTCTCCGGCAGGGGCGTCCTGGACGGCGGTTCCGTCCGGCCGGGTTCCGGGGAACTGCAGCAGGGCAGCGGCGATGGGCCAGTTTTCAGCGGTGTACGGCATTGTCACTCCAGATCATGAATCGCATTTCCTATAGGATCTATGCTGTTCGACGGCATTGTCAAGGGGTCTTGTGGAGGCCAATGGGCCATGAGGTGGCGACCGGGGGCCGCGCGGCCGCCAGGACAGCGCCGTGCGGTGCTGCTAGTTCCGCACTTCGCTGTCGTGTTGCGAGCGCTGCTTGACGCCTTCGATGTGGTCGATCATCTTCTGCCGGGCAAGCTCGGCGTCGCCGGCTTCAAAGGCTTTCAGGATCTCCGTGTGCTCGGCAATGGCGTAGTCGGCGTCCGTGACGCCCAGGCCTCCGAAGAAACGGAAACGCTGCACCTGGCCACCAAGGGCGTTGTACGCGGACAGCAGGAACTGGTTGTTCGCCGATTCGGCGATCATGCGGTGGAAGCGTTCGTCCGCTTCCCAATAAGCGCGGAACTCGGCGAACGATGGGCCGCGGGGCGCCGCTTTGAGGTCCTCGATGGCCTGCTGGAGCCGCCCGGTGAGTTCCTGGTCCGCGTGTTTGCAGGCCATGAAGGCATTGGCCGGTTCGATCACCAGCCGCGCGTCCATCAGGTCTGCAAGCTCTTCCGGAGAGAACAGGGGCGCCACCCGGTATCCGCGCAGGGCCATCCGCCGGACCATACCGGTGGCTTCCAGCCGCGCGAGCGCCTCACGGACCGGGGTCGGGGAAACGTCCAGTTCCCGGGCCATGCCATCAATGCTGACGGGGGTACCGGCTTCCAGCCGGCCGTCCATCAAGGCACCCAGGAGCGCCTCGTAAACGTGGTCGGCGAGGACCTGCCTGCTGACGCCGCCCGAGGCCTGGTTTTTGGTTGCCATGTAGAAATCCTATAGCCGGTGAACTGGCGGGAACGCTGCGGAGCCGGGTGTCCCCGGGCACACCCACGCCGGTGCCGTGCGGCCGCCACGCCGCACGGCACCAGTCCCGGCTGCGCGGTCAGGAGACCTGCAGGCCGCCGTTGATGTCGTAGGTGGCCGCAGTGATGTAACCGGCGTCCTCGCCCAGGAGGAAGGCGATCAGGGCACCCACTTCTTCCCTGGTTCCCACCCGGCCCATCATGATGCCCTCCGACATTTGGGCTTTCCGCTCGTCGGTCAGCGTGCCGCCCATGATGTCCGTGTCGATCGGGCCCGGCGCGATCGCGTTCACGGTGATGTTGTGCTCGCCCACTTCCCGGGCCAGGGCACGGGTGAAGCCCAGGATTCCTGCTTTGGAGGCACTGTATGCCACTTTGGAGTAGGTGCCGCCGCCGCGCTGGGCGGAGATGGAGGAGATGCTGACGATCCTGCCCAGTCCGCGTTCGATCATGCCTTTGAGGATGCGCTGGGACACGATGAACGTGCCGCGCATGTTGATGGCGAAGACCTTGTCCCATTCCGCCACGGTGGTCTCCATGAAGGGGGTGGGCGAACTGATTCCGGCCAGGTTGACCAGTCCCACGATGGGCGGAAGGGCCTGCTCGATCTCCGTGATGGCCCGGTCCACGGATGCTTCGTCCGACACGTCGGCTCCCACGCCGATCGCTTTGACCGCCCGGCTGGAACCGATTTCGGCGGCTGCCGCCTGGGCGTCCTCGGCATTGATATCCAGGATCGCGATGGACCAGCCCTCGCTGGCCAGCCGGTCAGCCGTGGCTCGGCCGATGCCGCGCGCCGACGCCGCACCGGTCAGGACGGCGGTGCGTTCCGCGGGGAAGATGTGCTGTGTGGTCATGGGGGTCTCCTAGTGGGTTTCGGGGGCAGGGACGGTGGCTCCGGGGGCGGAGGCACCTTCGGGCCGCTTGCGTGCGTAGAGGTAGGTGGCGGCGGCGGTCACGGCCAGGCAGGCGGCCAGGAACACCAGGCCGGTCTGGCTGTTCCCCGTGGCGTCCTTGAGGATGCCCACGATGTAGGGGGCCACGAAGCCGCCCAGGTTGCCAAGGGAGTTGACCATGGCAAGGCCCGCTGCGGCCGCAGCGCCGGTGAGGGCGGCCGACGGCATGGCCAGGAAGGGTGCGATCGCCGAGTAGATCCCCATGGCCGCGAGCGTCAGGAAGACCATGGCCAGCACGGCATTGACCGGGAGCAGGTACCCGGCGCCCAGGAGGCCGACGGCGGCGAGCACCATGCTCATGCTGGCGTGCCACACACGGTTGCCGGTGCGGTCCGAGCGCTTGCTCCAGAAGTAGACGAACACGGCTGCGATGGCGTAGGGGATGAAGACGATGAATCCCACCTGGGTGGAGTCGAACGTACCAAGCGCCTTGACGATGGTGGGCAGCCAGAGCCCCAGGCCATAGATGCCGCAGACCAGGCCAAAGTACAGCGCCGAGTAGGCGATGGTGCGCGGGTCCTTCAGGCCGGCCAGGAAGTTGTGGTTGCCGGACTTCTGCTTGTCCGCCAGTTCCGCGGCCATGGTCGTAGAGAGCCATTCGCGCTCCTCCGGCTTGAGCCACTTGGCGTGTTCCGGGCGGTCCGTCATGACGAAGGGCGTGATGATGCCCAGGATGATGGCGGGGATGCCTTCAAGGATGTAGAGCCACTGCCAGCCGTGCAGGCCCGCGACGCCTTCCAGGTTCAGGAGCATGCCGGAGACGGGAGCACCGAGGGCGTTGGAGATGGGCTGGGCCAGGATGAAGATGCCAAGCACAGTCACGCGCTGCGCCGCGGGGAACCACAGGGTCAGGTAGAAGAGGATGGCCGGGAAGAAGCCGGCTTCGGCCGCTCCAAGCAGGAAGCGGATCACGTAGAAGGTGGCTTCGCCGTTGACCAGGAACATGGCCGTGGCGAAGATGCCCCAGCTGATCAGGATGCGGGCAATCCACTTGCGGGCACCGTAGCGGTACATGCCGCCGTTGCTGGGGATTTCCAGCAGGGCGTAGCCCAGGAAGAAGATGCCGGCACCCAGGCCATAGGCAGCCTCGGTGAGGCCGATGTCGCCCTGCATGCCAAGCTTGGCGAAGCCGACGTTGTTCCGGTCGAGGTAGGCGATGAAGTACAGAAGGACGATCAGGGGCATCAGCCGCCGACGGACCTTGCGGAGGGTGGTCTCGCCCAGTTCGCTGAGTGCGGGGGCGGCGGTACGGGAGCTCATCGCTGGCCTCCCGCGGTGGCGTGGGGACCTTTATGAGGGGAATGCGCGCACATAACGACTCCTTTGGCTGGCGGCATTTCGGGGGATTTTGATATCAGATGTCTGATGTCTGACTGCGATTCTAGCCACAGGGAGATGTGGGCGTCAACACATGCGGGAGGCTGCCCGCGGGCGGCAGGTAAACGGCGAGCAACCCGGGTTTCACCCGGCAGTGCCTAGCTGGCCGTGGCGCTGTTTCGGCTCGAGACGGCGAGGTAGTTCTCGTAGTCCTCGAAGGTCTGGGTGATGTGGGCGTCCATTGTGGAGCGCGCCGTGGCAGGATCGCCCTCGGCGATGGCGGCAAGGACCATTTTGTGGTGGTGGATGGCGTGGCGCTGCACGTCGGGGAAGGCTGAGGTCTCGCGGCGCATGGCATACAGCAGGGTGGAAAGCTGGCCCAGGAGGGCGGGGACAAACGGGTTGCCGGACGCGCGCAGCACGGTGTCATGGAACGCGATGTCGGCCACGGTCAGGGCATCGACGTCTCCGGCATTGTGCGCCGCTTCCATCTGCTCCACGCTCTCCCGCAAGGCTGCAAGGTCAGCCGGGCGATGGCGGGAGGCGGCGAGTTCCGCCGCACCGGTCTCCACCATCCGGCGGACCTCGAGCAGGCGAAGGGCCACCTGGTCGGAGGCTACTCCCCTGGAGGCCGCCTGCATGATGGCGTCCATGCCGGTCCAGCGTTCGGGCGGGTTGACGAATGTGCCGAGGCCGCGTTTGACGTACACCACGTTCTGGGCCTTCAGCACTTTCATGGCCTCCCGGGCCGTCAGCCTGCTGACCCCGGATTCCTTGGCGATGTCCGCCTCCGGCGGCAGGGCGTCGTCGGCCTTGATCTCCCCGCTGAGAATGTGCTCAAGGACCTTGTCCACGACGACGTCAACCAGCGTGCGCCGCGCCTCTGCCATCCTGCTCCCCTGCCTGGGCACCGTGGCCCCTCTTGCCCTTCAACCCTACTCGACGCAGGGAGTGCGGCGACGTCGGTTACGAGACCCGCTTAAACGCCGAACGCGGGGCCGCTGCCCGGCCCGCCCCATCTGATGGGGCGGGCGGGAGTGGCCCCGCGCTGAGTGCAAGTCCCCTAGAGGGCTGCGAAAACCTCGCGCAGCAGCTTGGCGGTCTCGGACGGCGTCTTGCCGACTTTGACGCCGGCGGCCTCGAGGGCTTCCTTCTTGGCCTGGGCGGTACCGGCGGAACCGGAGACGATGGCGCCTGCGTGGCCCATGGTCTTGCCTTCGGGAGCCGTGAATCCGGCCACGTAGCCAACAACCGGCTTGGTGACGTTGGCCTTGATGAAGTCGGCAGCACGCTCTTCGGCGTCGCCGCCGATTTCACCGATCATCACGATGGCCTTGGTCTCGGGGTCAGCTTCGAAGGCGGCCAGGGCGTCAATGTGGGTGGTGCCGATGATGGGGTCGCCGCCGATGCCGATGGCGGTGGAGAAGCCCAGGTCGCGCAGTTCGTACATCATCTGGTAGGTCAGGGTGCCGGACTTGGAGACCAGGCCGATCGGGCCCTTGCCGGTGATGTTGGCGGGGGTGATGCCCACCAGCGCTTCGCCGGGGGTGATGATGCCGGGGCAGTTCGGGCCGATGATGCGGGTGACCTGGTTGCCGTCGGCGTCCACCTTGGACTGGGCCAGTGCCCAGAATTCGGCGGAGTCCTGGACGGGAACGCCTTCGGTGATGACCACGACCAGGCCGATGCCGGCCTCGATGGCTTCGACGACCGCGTTCTTGGTGAAGGCCGGCGGCACGAAGACGATGGAGACGTCGGCGCCGGTTTCAGCCATGGCTTCCTTGACGGTGCCGTAGACGTTGATTTCCTTGTCGCCGTGCAGGACCGTGGTGCCGGCCTTGCGGGCGTTGACGCCGCCAACAATGTTGGTGCCGGCCTTGAGCATCAGGGCGGTGTGCTTGGTGCCTTCGCCGCCGGTGATGCCCTGGACGATGACCTTGGAATCCTTGTTGAGGTAGATAGACATGGTGCGTCCCTTACTTAGCTGCGTTGGCGAGCTCGGCGGCCTTGTCGGCGCCCTCGTCCATGGTGGCGGCCAGGGTTACCAGCGGGTGGTTGGCCTCGGTGAGGATGCGGCGGCCTTCCTCGACGTTGTTGCCGTCAAGGCGGACTACCAGCGGCTTGTTCGCGGAGTGGCCCAGCTCGGCCAGCGCGCCAACGATGCCCTTGGCGACGGCGTCGCAGGCGGTGATGCCGCCGAAGACGTTGACGAACACGGACTTGACCTGCTCGTCGCCCAGGATGACGTCCAGGCCGGCGGCCATGACCTCGGCGGAGGCTCCGCCGCCGATGTCCAGGAAGTTGGCGGGCTTGACGTTGCCGTGGTTTTCACCGGCATAGGCCACGACGTCGAGGGTGGACATGACCAGGCCTGCACCGTTGCCGATGATGCCTACTTCGCCGTCGAGCTTGACGTAGTTGAGGTCCTGCGCCTTTGCCTTGGCCTCAAGGGGGTCTGCAGCATCCTTGTCCTCGAGCTGCGCGTGCTTGGCGTGCCGGAAGCCGGCGTTCTCGTCGAGGGAGACCTTGCCGTCCAGGGCGACGATGTCGCCGGCGCCGGTCTTGACGAGGGGGTTGACCTCCACCAGGGTGGCGTCTTCCTTCTTGAAGACATCCCAGAGCTTGAGGATCACGGCGGCGACCTTGCCGCGCAGTTCCTCGGCGAAGCCTGCGGCTGCGACGATTTCGTCGGCCTTGGCCTGGTCGATGCCCACGGCGGGGTCGATGGCGATCTTGGCCAGCGCTTCGGGGCGTTCGACGGCGAGCTGCTCGATTTCCATGCCGCCCTCAACCGAGCACATGGCCAGGTAGTTGCGGTTGGCCCGGTCCAGCAGGACGGAGAAGTAGTATTCCTCGGCGATGTCTGCACCCTGGGCGATCATCACCTTGTTAACGGTGTGGCCCTTGATGTCCATGCCCAGGATGTTGGTGGCGTGCTCAAGCGCCTCGTCGGCAGACTTTGCGACCTTGACGCCGCCGGCCTTGCCGCGACCGCCAACCTTGACCTGTGCCTTGACAACAGTCACGCCGCCGATCTTCTCGGCAGCTGCCTTTGCTTCTTCTGGGGTGTACGCCACGATGCCGGCAAGCACGGGTACACCGTGCGCCTCGAACATATCGCGCGCCTGGTATTCAAACAGGTCCACGGTTTAGTGTCCTTCTACGTCGAAGTAGTTTCTGTACAGTCGGACACCATCGGAAGGACGATGACCGGGCTGCGGATTGCACGCACCGGCGGCCTGTCTGGAAACGAGCCACGCGGCGTAATGCTCCATGGGGAACTCTAGTCCTTTGGAGCGGCCGGGCCGTCCCAGACTACCTCTTATGTGAGTAAGCACACTATTCTATGGGGCGTAGAAAAACCGCGGATTTACGGGGTTTTTGAGGCCCCTGCCTGCGGCGGGGCGGTGCTTTTGTCCGGTCCGGGAATCAGCTCGTAACGTTCAGTTGAAACGAAGAATCCGACGCCGGCGGAGACGTTTCCGCACGCCACACCGCCGTTGTAGGCCGAACAGCGCAGTCCGTTGCGCTCCAGGTTCTGCCCGTCGGCAAGCACGGGCAGCTGCGTCAGCGGTCCTGCCTTGTTTCCCTTGGGTCCGTAGGTTGCCTCCATGGTCGTCACGCCGGAACGGCACTCGCCGTAGCGTGCACTGTCCGGCGCCAGCAGGGCTGTGCCGCCGAGGTAGCCCAGGTGGGTTCCTGCGCAATCGTCCTTGATATCGGCGGCTTTTGGCGCCGGATAGGCGGCCAATTCACAGTGGGCCACGGGGACGATGGGCAGCTTGTTGTTGGCCGCGTTGCTGTAGCTGTTCTGCTCGTACGGCAGGTTCAGGTGCTCTCCACGGGCGGAGGTCAGCGAGCAGGCGATGGTCCGGTCGGCGGTAATGAAGGAGAGGACATCGCCGCCGCTGGAGAACTGCTTCGCGTCGGCCAGCGGCGCGTTCGCCAGCTGCTCCATCGGCGGCCGCGGAGGCGGCGGGACATAGGAAGGGTCGCTGGTTGTCACCGAGCATCCGGTGCCGGCCATCAGGAATAGGGCAGCGAGCATCCCCCACGCAGTCCGTCGCATGGCCTCCATTATGCCCCGCCGCCGGCAGACGGGGCGCGCTCAGCTGCCTGCTGTTGCAGGCACCGCGGAGAGCAGGTCCCGGTATCGCCGGGAATGCGCCGCCAGTTGTTCCGGCGTCGCCCCATGCGCCCCGTGCAGGACCACGGGCTCGGCCATGTCCAGCCCGCAGAGGTGTGCGGTGGCCTCCAGGGGCCGCAGCAGCTCGGCCATGGTGAAACGGTTGTGGCCTGCTGGCGAGTACGAGGATTCCGGTCCCCCGGTTGAGGTGACAAGCTGCAGGCGCTTCCCGTGCAGCGCGTCCCCACCGGCGCCGTAGGCAAAACCGCGGGTGAGCACCTGGTCCATCCATTCCTTCAGCAGTCCGGGAACGGAATACCAGTGCCAGGGAAACTGCAGCACGATGGTGTCGTTTTCCCGCAGGTACCGCTGTTCCAGCTCGGCGTCCACGCGACGGTCAGGGTAGAGGGACGCCAGGTCCCGGACTGTGACACCATCAAGGTCCCCGATGGAGGCGGCGAGATGGGCGGTGACCCGGGATCCTGCCAAATCGGGGTGGGCAACGATGACAAGGGTGCGTTGGTTGGTCATGGAGAGTCCGTATGTCCTTCCGGTGCAGCTTCGGGTTCCGGCGCCAGGGGCCTAGTCATTGGTCAGGACGACGCGGAAGCGCGCCCGGCCGGACATCATCCGGTTGAAGCCCTCGGCTGCCTGCACGAGCGGGTAGGTTTCGATCATGGGGCGCACCCCGGTCATCGCCGCGAAGCGAAGCGCGTCCTCGGAGTCTTTCGCCGTCCCGGAGGCATGCCCGGCGATCGAGCGGCTTCCGCCCACGAGGAGGCCGGCGTCAACCGGGACTGGTTCGTGCGGGACGCCAAGGACCACGAGCCGGCCACGGGCCGCGAGCCCCGGAACGGCGGCAGACATCGCATGGGCGTCGGTGACGGTGGCGAGGACGACGGCGGCACCGCCGAGGCCCCTCAGTTCCGCGGCGACGTCGGAACTGAGGCTGTCAATGTAGTGGTGGGCGCCGAGGTCACGGGCAAAGGGTTCCTTTTCGGCGCCGCGCGCAATGGCCACGGTTTCGAATCCCATCCTGGCCGCGAACTGGACACCGAGGTGTCCCAGGCCACCCAATCCAAGGACGGCAACGAGGTCTCCCGGCCGGGCACCGCTGTGGCGCAATCCGTTGAAGGTGGTGACGCCTGCGCACATCAACGGAGCAGCTTCGGCAAGCGTGAGTGCGTCGGGGACGCCAGCGAGGGCATCAGCCGGGGCAAGGACGTACTCCGCATAGCCACCATCGGCAGTCAGCCCGGTGATTTTTCCGGCCTCGCAGGAGATGAAATCCCCACGCCGGCATGGGTCGCACTGGAAGCACGCCCCGCCGAACCATCCGACGCCCACGCGCTGGCCGGGCGCCCACCGGGTCACACCGTCGCCCACCAGCTCGACGGTTCCGGGGACCTCATGGCCGGGGATGCGCGGGTAGGAAGACGCCATACCTGCTCCGGACATGGCATCACTGTGGCAGATGCCGCTGGCTGCGACCTTGATGAGTACATGTCCGTGGGGAACTTCCGGGCGATCGGTTTCAGCGAGCTGCAGGCTCGCGCCCGGAGCGGTGATGTGGACGGCTTTCGTGGTGGTTGTCCTGTCAGCGGACGATCTTGAAGTTGAAGGCAGGCGTTCCGAGTGCGCCCCACAGGCGGAGCCAGACGGGCAGCAGCATTTCGGTTCCGCGCGCCGTGGTGATGTCGCCGAGGTCGATGATGTCCTGGTGGCCGAAGTCCTTCAAGAGTCCGGTGACCACGGCCTTGGCTTCGGCGTCGTTGCCGGAGACGAAGACGGAGCCGGGGTCGGACAACTGTCCGGGATAGGCCATCAGGTCCGCGTTCATGGTGTTGAGGGCCTTGACGACGCGGGCCGCGGGGAAGGCCCGCTGGATTTGCTCGGCCAGGGAATCGGTGTCCTTGACGAAGAGGGTGGGAGGCATGCCGTTGCTGAAGTCGAGCGGGTTGGCGATGTCCAGGACCACCGCGCCGTCGAGGTTTTCCGGGCCGACCTGCTCCAGCACGTCGAGCGATGCACCGCCGTTGGTTGCGTTGATGATCAGCCCCGCGCCTTCCGCCGCATCCGAGAACCGTGCCACCTTGATGGCCGGGTTCTCAGCGGCCCAGGTCCCAAAAGCCGGGTTGCCCATGGCGTCAGCTGCGGTCCGGGACATGGCGGCCGCGGGGTCGCGGGTGCCGATGGTGACGGAATGGCCGAGCTCCGCGAGGCGTGCGGCAATGGTCCGGCCAACCATTCCGGTTCCAAGTACTGCTGTCTTCATGGTGTTCTCCTGGTGATGGCGGGGCCGCCATTCAATGTGACGGATCGTTCCCAAGTTTGTGACGGATCGTTCCGTCTGTCAAACTGGGTCAGTCGGTATCGGAGCACACTGGAGGAGAATTGTGGCGCGCAGGACGGCTGAGGAAAACCGGCGCAATGTACTTGGAGTGGCCACGCGGCTGTTCTACGCCCACGGCATACGGGCCGTGGGCATGGACACCGTGGTCAAGGAGTGCGGGGTGGGCAACGCGACCGTCTACCGCCAGTTCCCCACCAAGGACGCCCTGGCCACGGCTTATGTCCAGGGCCGGGCAGACGCCTGGTTCGAGCGCATGCGTGAGGCCGCCGGCGGGCAAGGATCTCCGCAGGACAAACTGATTGCCGTGTTCGACATACTGGCCTCCGACTGCGCCGGAAGCAGCTACCGGGGGTGCCCCATGCTGAACACCAACACGGAGTTCCCCGACGGCGTGCACCCGGCCCACCTCGCCGCGGTCGCCCACAAGCAGCAGGTCCGCGACTGGTTCCACACCCTGGCGGCCGAGGCGGGGGCCGAGGAACCTGACCGGCTCGCCGAAGAACTCCTCATTGTCCTCAACGGCGCCTACGCCACGGCCGCGGTCCTGGACGGCGCGGTGTATGGGTCGCGTGCGGTGGAAATGGCCCGCCGCCTGGTGGCCGAGTCCTGCCCGGCCCGCAGTTAACGCCGCAACGGTGGATGCTCTTGGCGGCAGCCCGCGCGTCCGCCCGCTCGTCCGCCCCTAGGCGTCGAGCTTGGTCAACGGCGCGTAGCGCAGCAGCAGGCGCTTCTCGCCGACGTCGAACTTGACCTTGGCGACCGTCTTGTCCCCCGCCCCTTCGAGCGCCAGCACCGTACCGTTTCCGAAGCTGGTGTGGTTGACCTTGTCCCCCACGCTGACGGCAATGATTTCCTTCTGCGGTTGCACCCGGGTCTTGGCAAGGAACGCCGGAACGTCGGCATTGAATCCGGCGGAAGAATCCGCCGCCGCTCCGCGGGAGGTGCCGGCGCCCCAGAAGGACCCGCTGTAACGGCCGGACCCGATGGAACCGCCGCCCGCCCACGACTGCCGGCTGGTGCCCTCACGTTTCCACTCAAGGAGCTCTGCGGGAATCTCCTCGAGGAACTGGCTGGCTGGGTTGTACTGGCTCTGGCCCCACATGCTGCGGACCTCTGAGCGGGTCACGTACAGCCGCTTGCGGGCACGGGTGAGTCCCACGTAGGCAAGCCGGCGTTCCTCTGCCAGTTCCTTGGGATCGGTGGCGGATCGCTGGTGCGGGAACAATCCATGTTCCATGCCAGTGAGGAACACCACCGGGAATTCCAGGCCCTTGGCCGTGTGCAGGGTCATCAGCGTGACCACGCCGAGACGCTTCGCCTCGGCCACGGCGGCATCGATGTCCGCGCCGGGGGCGTCCGGGATTTGATCCGCGTCGGCCACCAGCGAGACTTGCTCGAGGAACGCGGCCAGGCTGCCTTCCGGGTTCTCCTGTTCATATTCGCGGACCACGGCAACCAGTTCCGCCAGGTTTTCCACGCGGGATTCGTCCTGGGGATCGGTGCTGGAGCGCAGCGCGGCCAGGTATCCGGTCTGCTCCAGGACAGCTTCGAGTGCGGCGGCGGCGCCGGACCCCACAGCAACTTCGGCGAGGTCGTCCAGCATCTTCACGAAGCCCAGGACGGCATTGACGGACCGGGTGGCCATCCCGGGTGCCTGGTCGGCGCGGCGGGCGGCTGCCATGAAGGAGGTCCGCTCACGCTCGGCCAGCGCTGCCACCGCACCTTCGGCGCGGTCGCCGATGCCGCGTTTTGGCTCGTTCAGCACCCGGCGAAGATTGACGTCGTCGTCCGGGTTGACCAGGACCCGAAGGTACGCCAGGGCGTCCTTGATTTCCTTGCGTTCGTAGAAGCGCGTGCCGCCCACCACCTTGTAGGGCAAGCCCACGCGCACCAGCACATCCTCAATGGAGCGGGACTGGGCATTGGTCCGGTAGAAGATGGCAACATCACCGGGCCGCAGGTTGTCTTCGTCCTGGAGCCGGTCGATCTCCTTGGCGATGAACTGCGCTTCGTCGTGCTCGTTCTCGCCCACGTATCCGATGATTTTGTGGCCTTCGCCCTCGGCCGTCCAGAGCCGCTTTTCGGGCCGGTTGGGGTTGCGCGAGATGACCGAGTTGGCGGCGCTCAGGATGTTCTGGGTGGAGCGGTAGTTTTGCTCCAGCTTGATGGTCCGGGCTTCGGGGTAGTCCTTTTCGAATTCCACGATGTTGCGGATGTCAGCGCCGCGGAAGGCGTAGATGGACTGGTCGGAATCGCCCACCACGGTCAGTTCCGAGGCGCCCGGCCCTTCGCCCACAATTTCGCGTACCAGCGCGTACTGGGCGTGGTTGGTGTCCTGGTATTCGTCCACCAGGACGTGGCGGAACCGGCGGCGGTAGGACTCGGCCAGCGCGGGGAAGGCCCGGAACATGTAAACGGTCTCGGCGATGAGGTCGTCAAAGTCCATCGCGTTGGCCTGCCGGAGGCGCTGGGTGTAACCCTTGTAGACGTCCGCAACGGCGTGCTCGAACGGATCGTTGTAGTTGGCCTCGGAGGCAAAGGAGTCGGCGTCGATGAGCTCGTTCTTCAGCGCGGAGATCTTGTGCTGGATGGCTTTGGGCGCGAACTTCTTCGGGTCAAGATCCAGGGCCTTGGAGACCTGGGTGACCAGCCGCAGGGAGTCGGCGGAGTCGTAAATGGAGAAGTTCGATTTCAGCCCGACGTTGGCCGCCTCCTGCCGCAGGATGCGCACGCAGGACGAGTGGAACGTGGAGATCCACATGATCTTGGCGCGTCCGCCCACCAGCGCTTCGATGCGCTCCCGCATTTCGGCGGCCGCTTTGTTGGTGAAGGTAATGGCCAGGATTTCGCCGTGGTGGGCTCGGCCGGTGGCGATCAGGTAGGCGATCCGGTTACTGAGCACGCGGGTCTTGCCTGATCCTGCACCGGCGACGATCAGCAGCGCCGGGCCTGCGTGCTTGACCGCCTCTTCCTGCTGCGGGTTCAACCCTTCCAGCAAAGCTGCGGCATCCGGGCGGTGGCCCCGGGAATGCCCTTCCGGTGCCTGTCCTGCGCGCACGCCTCCCCCGCCCCCGGGGACCGCAACGGCGCCTTCGGAGGGCGACTTGGTGCGGGCGGTGGTGGCGGGAGCGGCCTTGAACGGCCCGTCAGAGTATGGGTCAAACAACATATCCATGGTGCCTACAAGTCTAGGCGGTGGGACTGACACCGCCTTCCAGGCTGTGGATTACGGGCTGTGTTGCCGCGGTGGCGCTACGCCACCGAGCCGGACTCGAGGGCCGCACGAAGCTCGCGGACCGCCGTCGTTCCTCCGGCCAGGAACCACTCCAGGCCATTGACCCGGACGGTGTCCACGGCGCCACCGGCTGCCCGGACAATTGCCTTGCCCGGCAACCAGTCCCACTCCGGGCAGCTGTGCTGGAACCAGCATCCCAACTGGCCGTCCGCCACCCGGCCAAGGTCGCAGGAACCCGAGCCCAGCATGCGGAGGGACGCTGCGGACGTTGCCGCGGCGTGCCACGGCATGGCGCACAGGGGATCCATCAGCCACGTGGGGTGGATGTAGGTGGCGGCGCCGAGTTCGGCCACGGGAGTGGTGTTCCGCTTGCCGCTGTCGTCGGCGAAGACGGTGAGCGCTTCGCCGTTACGGGTGGCAGGCCGGTCCCGGCCGCCGACCCAGAGTTTGTCCTCCTCCGGCTGGAAGACGGCGCCGAGCAACACGTCGGCGGAATCCTTGAGCGCTATGGCTGAACACCAGTAAGTGGAGCCATGCAGGAAGTTGTAGGTGCCGTCCACGGGGTCGATCACCCAGGTCCGGCCGCTCGTTCCCTGGACGGACGCGCCCTCCTCGCCCAGGATGCCGTCGTCCGGCCGGCAGCGCCGCAATTGCTCCAGCACGTAGGCCTCCGCGGCGTGGTCGGCCGCAGTCACCACGTCCGAGACGGAGGTCTTCTGTTCCGATTCCAGGCCGGCCATGCGCATGAGGAGCGCCAGCTGTCCTGCTTCACGGACCAGCGCCGCCGCCAGCGCGTAGTCGTCCAATGCGGGGTCAAGAACAGCTGCGCTGTGTCGGCCAGTGGTCATGGGTTCAGTTTATGGGGCGGGATAATGGTGCCATGGCCAAAACCCCTGCCCAGCGGATCAAGAAGCACGGCGCCAACGCGGTTGTGCCGCAGCATCACCTGCCACCGGTGGTCAACCCCTCCACCGCGCGCACGCCGGAGAAGGCGCAAGGCAACAGCAACCTCATTGTCATTGCCGGCGTGGTGGCCAGCCTGTTCCTGTTCTGGTACCTGCACCTGCTGACCCTGACCCAGATGACGCAGCTCTCCCAGGAGATGGCCATGCCGGATTCTCTGGTGGGCGGCTTCGATGCGGGCTACATCAGCCGTCTGCAGGAGGTCATGGACAGCGACGCCCTGGGCCAGCTGAGCTACGTCCACAAGACCGCGGGGACGCTCTTCCCGCTGATTTTTGGCTTTACCTGGCTTCTCCTCATCGGCACCAACGTGGCGCGGAAGGCGCTCCGCTGGGCATTGTGGGCTTTGCCCATGCTGTTCGTGGTGGTCCGGTTGGGCGGCAACGTGGCCATTGACGCCATGATGGCTTCCAGCGGACCCGACGCCGGCCAGGTTGGCCTGGCGTCCGGCCTCACCGTTGCCGGCTGGGTACTTTTGGTGCTGAGCCTCCTGGCCGGGGCCGCGGCCGTGTTCCTCAACAGGCGGGAACGGAAAGGGCGTTAGGCAGCTGTTGCCCTGGCGCGCGCCGCTGCCCGCCGTTCCTTCCGGTGCCGCCGCACGCGCTGCGCAATGACCAACCCGGCGGCGGCCATCCCCACCGTGACCGGATAGCCCATCAGCCGTTCCAGCGTGCCGGGCTCGGGCACCTCCATGCGGGTAAGGCCGCCGGTCGCCACGGCCGCCAGCGACACGCCTCCGCAGACCAGCAGGAACCACGCCATGCCGGTCTGCCGCCGCCACAGGATGCCCAGGACCAGCAGGGCACACCCGCCGGCCAGGAAGTAGGTTATGGCCCCCACGTAATGCAAGGGTGAGCCGGCGTCTTCCGGGACCAGGCCCACCACCACGGTCCCTGCCCCCGCGGCCCCGGTCAGCACCCGCACCCACACGGCGGCCAGCAGCGGCCTCCTGTGTGCATGGTCAACCCGGGCACCATGCCGTGCCGCGACGCACAGCAACCCCGAGCTCAGCAGCGCCGCACCCAGCAGCAGTCCAAGGCCCTGGAGGACGAACGAGCCGTTCATCAGCCAGTTCAGCGGCGAGCACACCTGCCGCCCGGCATGGACGCCGCAGTGCAGCGCACCAAGGTCGCTGATGTAGCCGGTCCGGAGGTCATACGGACGCGGGCCGGCCCAGGCGATGGCCACCACCGCCTCGGCGAGGAAGTACTGCAGCACGCTCAGCACGGACCAGGCGCCGATGTAGTGCCGGGTGGACGCGGTGTCCGGCAGGTAGGCGGCAGCGGGAGTGGCAGTCGGGGCTGGACTCATGGTTTGAGCGTAGTACGGCCCGGCACCTTGTATGCTTGTAACCGTGTTCGGACCAGCCGGCCCCGCCGGTTGCCGAATGCCCGCCCTCGTAGCTCAGTGGATAGAGCACGGCTCTCCTAAAGCCGGTGTCGTTGGTTCGATTCCAATCGAGGGCACTTGAACTCCAGTTCCCCGCAGTCCGTCCTTCGCGCCTACCTCCTGGGCAGCCCGGCGGACGGTCCCGCCGCACCGGAGCGGCCGGGCCGCTGGCGGGTGGAGCGTGACCTGCTGGACAGGTCGGACGGCACCCGCGGAACCTTTACCGGCGTCGTGCTCTACACCCCAACGGACGACGACGGCCTGGCCCTTCGCGAGGAAGGCACCATGCGCTGGCCTGCTTTCACCGGCCCCGCCTCGCGGGAGTACGTGCTGAAGGCGTCCCCGCGGCCGGACGCCCTGGACGTGTTCTTCCCGGATGGCCGCCCGTTCCACCGGATGAGCTTTACCCCTGACGCCAGCCAGGACGCGCACTGGTGCGACCCCGATACCTACCGCGTGACCTACACCTGCCTTGGCCCTGGTTCCTTCACCTACCGCTGGGACGTGACGGGCCCCCGCAAGGACCTGCTGCTGGTCTCACGCCTGGTCCGGGAGGAGCCGTGAAGGATCGCATTGTGGTCTCGGCCGTCTGTGTGTTCGATGACGCCGGGCGGCTCCTGACCGTCCGGAAACGCGGCACGGCCATGTTCATGCACCCCGGCGGCAAACCGGAGCCGGGTGAAACCGCCGTTCAAGCCGCAGCCCGCGAGCTGGCCGAGGAGGTGGGGATCGTGGTCCCGCCGCAGGAGCTGGAACTAATGGGGGTCTGGGTGGCCGATGCCGCCAACGAGGCCGCCACCGACATCGAGGCAACCGTTTTCCTCGCCCCGGGTACCTGGCAGGCCAACCCGGCCGCGGAGATCGCCGAGATCCGTTGGCTGGACTACGCCGGGAGGGACGGCGCATGCCTCCCGGCGGACCTCGCACCGTTGCTCACGGACCACATCCTGCCCGTGCTGGCCGCGCGGCCGCTCCGCCGCTAGAACTCAGGGACGGCTTCCTCCGCGACGGCGGTGGCTTCGGCGAACTGGGTCCGGTAGAGCTCCGAGTAGCGGCCGCCCGCGGCCAGGAGCTCGGTATGGGTTCCGCGTTCGACAATCCGGCCGTCTTCCACCACCAGGATGGCGTCGGCGGCACGCACGGTGGAGAGCCGGTGGGCGATCACGACGGCGGTCCGACCCTCGAGCGCGGCGCCCAGGGCCGCCTGGACAGCGGCTTCGTTCGTCGAGTCCAGTGCTGCGGTGGCCTCGTCCAGGATGACCACCCGCGGCTGGGCGATCAGCAGGCGCGCGATGGTCAACCGCTGGCGTTCACCACCTGAGAGCCGGTAGCCCCGCTCCCCCACCACGGTGTCCAGTCCGTCCGGCAGGGACCGGATCATGCCTTCGAGCCGCGCCTGCCGGAGCACGTCCCACATGTCCTTCTCGGTGGCGTCCGGCCGGGCCAGGCGCAGGTTGGAGGCGATGGACTCGTGGAACAGGTGCCCGTCCTGGGTCACCATGCCCAAGGTGTCGCGCAGGGAATCGAAGGTGGTGTCCCGCACGTCCAGGCCAGACCCCGGCCTGGTACCGCCCAGCCGCACCGCGCCCGAATCGACGTCGTACAGCCGTGACAGCAGCTGGGCGATCGTGGACTTGCCCGCCCCGGAGGAGCCCACCAGTGCCACCGTCTGGCCAGGCTCCACCCGGAAGCTGATGCCGTGCAGCACTTCCTCGCCGCCGCGGGTGTCCAGCGTTGAGACTTCTTCGAGCGATGCAAGGGAGACCTTGTCCGCCGACGGGTATGCGAAGCGGACGTTGTCGAATTCGACCGACACAGGACCGGCAGGCACGGGCACGGCGTCCGGTTTCTGCTGGATGAGCGGCTTCAGGTCAAGGATTTCAAACACGCGTTCAAAGCTCACCAGCGCACTCATGACCTCCACGCGGGCGTTGGACAGCGCGGTAAGCGGGGCGTAGAGCCTGGTCAGGAGCAGCGCCAGGACCACCACGTCACCGGGCGCCAGTTGTCCGCCAAGGGCAAGCCAGCCGCCCAGGCCGTACACCAGGGCCAGCGCCAGTGCGGACACCAGGGTCAGGGCCGTGACGAACGTGAACTGCAGCATGGCCATCCGGACGCCGATGTCGCGTACGCGGCCGGCCCGGGCGGCAAACTCCCGGGACTCTTCGTCCGGGCGGCCGAACAGCTTGACCAAGGTGGCACCCGGTGCGGAGAACCGCTCCGTCATCTGAGTGCCCATGGCGGCGTTGTGAGCTGCGGCTTCGCGGCGCAGGTCTGCCAGTTTGGAGCCCATGCGCCGGGCCGGGATCAGGAAGATCGGCAGCAGCACCATGGCGAGGACGGTCACCAGCCAGGACCGGTTGAGCATTACGGCCAGCGTCAGGATCAGCGCCACCGAGTTGCTCACGACGCCGGAGAGGGTTCCGGCGAAAGCGGACTGTGCCCCGATGACGTCATTGTTGAGGCGGCTGACCAGGGCTCCCGTCCGGGTGCGGGTGAAGAAGGCAATGGGCATCCGCTGCACGTGGTCGAAGACCCGGGTGCGCAGGTCAACGATGACGCCTTCGCCGATGGTCGAGGACAGCCAGCGGGTCAACAGGCCCACTCCGGCCTCCGCGACGGCGACGATGGCAATCAGGACCGCCAGCCAGATCACCGTGCCGGCGGCGGCCTTGGCGATGATGGCGTCAACCACCTGGCCGGCGAGTACCGGGGTTGCGACGGCAAGGATCGCCGCGACGATGGAGGACAGCACAAAGGCGATGAGCTTGCCCTTGTGCGGGGCGGCGAAGGCCAGCACCCGTTTCAGGGTTTCCTTGGAGAACGGCTGCGAGCCGCTCTTGGCGGTGCTGATGTTATAGAGCGAGCTCCAGGCCACGCGGTCCATGCTCATGGTTATTTCTCCTGGCTTGCAGTGTGGTGGAGCTCCTGGACCTTGCCGTCTTCCAGGTGCCACCGTGAGTCGAGCCGAACATTTTCGAGCAGCCTGCGGTCGTGGGTGACCAGCAACAGGGCGCCGTCGTAGCTTTCCAGGGCCTCTTCCAGTTGCTCAATGGCGGGCAGGTCCAGGTGGTTGGTGGGTTCGTCCAGGACCAGCAGGTTCACCCCGCGGGCCTGGAGCAGCGCCAAAGCTGCCCGGGTCCGTTCTCCGGGCGACAGGGAATCCACGCTCCGGGACGTGTGGTCCGCCTTGAGGCCGAACTTGGCCAGGAGGGTGCGGACGTCGGCGCTGTTCCAATCGGCCAGGACGGCCTCCACGGCGTCGCCCAGGGGCCGGGCACCGTCAAGCAGCCCGCGGGCCTGGTCGATTTCGCCGACGGCGACGGAGGCACCCATGGAGGCTTCGCCGTCGTCCGGTTCCTGGGTGCCCAGCAGCAGCCGCAACAAGGTCGACTTCCCGGCGCCGTTGGGCCCGGTAATCCCGATGCGTTCCCCGCCGTTGAGCTGGAGGTTCACCGGGCCCAGCGTGAAGTCCCCCTGGCGGGCCACCACCCCGCGCAACGTGGCGACGACGGCGCTGGAGCGGGGTGCCTGGCCGATGCTGAACTGGAGCTGCCACTCCTTGCGGGGCTCCTCCACCACGTCCAGCCGGGCAATGCGGGACTCCATTTGCCGGACCTTTTGGGCCTGCTTCTCCGAGGACTCCGTGCTGGCGGCCCGGCGGATCTTGTCGTTGTCCGGGCTCTTCTTCATGGCGTTCCGGACGCCTTGGGAGCTCCACTCGCGCTGGGTCCGTGCACGGGACACCAGGTCTGCCTTGGTGGCGGCAAAGTCCTCGTACTTCTCGCGGGCGTGCCGTCGGGCCACCGCGCGTTCCTCGAGGAAGGCGTCGTAGCCGCCGTCGTAAACGGCCACGCTGTTCTGGGCAAGGTCCAGCTCGACCACGCGCGTCACACAGCGGGCCAGGAACTCACGGTCGTGGCTGACCAGCACCACGCCGCCGCGAAGCCCCTGGACGAAGTTTTCCAGGGTGGCCAAACCGGCGAGGTCCAGATCGTTCGTCGGCTCATCGAGCAGCACCACGTCGAACCGGCTCAGCAGCAGCGCGGCAAGGGCGACCCGGGCGGCCTGGCCGCCCGACAGTCCGGTCATCAGCGCATCCGGGCCGGCGTCCAGCCCGAGGTCGGCGAGCGCAGCCGGAATGCGGTCATCGAGGTCCGCAGCGCCGGAGGCCATCCAGCGGTCGAACGCCCGTGAGTAGGCATCGTCGGCCCCGGGTTCGCCGGAACCCAGGCCCTCCGCGGTGGTTTCCATCTGCAGGGTCGCTTCCGCGCAGCCGGTCCGGCGGGCAATGTAGCCGGCCACGGTCTCACCGGAGAGGCGTTCGTGCTCCTGCGGCAGCCAGCCAACGAAGGCGTCGGCGGGGGCCAGGCTGATCGAACCGTCCTGCGGCTGGTCCACGCCGGCGAGGAGGCGCAACAGGGTGGACTTCCCGGCGCCGTTTGCTCCCACCACCCCGACGACGTCGCCCGGGGCGACCGTCAGCGAAAGCCCGGAGAAGAGCACACGGTGGCCGTGGCCGCCGGAAACATCCTTGGCAACGAGGGTTGCAGTCATTGATTCGTCCTTTCGCCACTGCCCGGGCAGCCAATATGCGGCCGGCGCAGCAGCGGTTACGGGGCCGCGGCGCCGCTGGGGCTGCAGGACATAGAAGAACCCGCTGGTCCGGACTTGGGGGGTGTACGGACCAACGGGCTCGACCATCAACTATAGACGAATGTGGGGCGCGGGCAAAATCCGCGGCACGGGTCCGGGCCGGCCGGCACGGTAAAGTTATCCACACCACCAACGTTCTGCAGAGGGCTTTCCATGACCATTCCCGCCAAGGCGTTTCAACGCTGGCTGCAAAGCATCGCCCCCGATGCCAGCACTGCGGACGTCTGCCGGGTTTCCGGGATCAAGCGCACCACCCTCGCCCAGCAGCTGGTCCGGGGAAAGGTGGCCGTCCACACCGTGGTCAGCATCAGCCGCGCCTATCACGCGAATCCGGTCGCTTCGCTGGCCGTCTTCGACGATTACCGCGTCCTGGCCGGCCCACCCCACCCGCCGACGAAGTGTGAGCTGGTAAGCCAGATTTCCACGCCCGATCTCCTGCGGGCCCTCCTGTCCCGGTCCGCCATGGACCCTGCCCCGGGAGGTGCCGCACCCGCCCTGGGCCCGGCCCCGCACGCCACTTCGGTGAAGAACTGGGTTGATGCGATCGACGACGGCGAGGTCCGGCAGCGAGTGTCGGCCAGCACCGGGGTGGCTCCGCAAAACTATTCAGCCCAGCTGACGGCCAACCGGCTCTCCCCCGAACTCGCCATGGCCACCGCCGTGGCGGCGGGGGTGGGCCCCGTGGGCGGCCTGGTGGCGACGGGACTTGTCACCGAGGAGGAAGCCGGCTGGCCCGCGGGGGCCCGGCAGGCCGCACTGGACAGCCTCTCCGACGGTGAACTCACCGTGCTCGCGGGAGACCGGCTGCAGGCCCTGGGCAAAGTGCTGCGCCGGCATGAACATGACCAGGCGCAAACGGAAAAAATATGGGAGAACCTGGGATGATCGAGACTCTCCAGTGGAGCACGCTGGCCATTTGCGGCCTCGTCGCCGCAGCACGCATTCCCAGTGCCCTCCGCGGCGAAAACCGTTCCCTGTTCGGCATCTTCGCTCTGATGACGCTTGCCATCCTCTTGAGCATCCAAGGCCCTTACCTCGTCATCGACCAGGCGATGGGCGGAATCAACCTGGCCAACCTGCTGCTGCGCTTCGTCGTCTTCGGCGCCATCTTCTTCCTGGGCATCCGCGTCTCCAGGGGCTTCGGGGCGGACGGCGCCTACCGGCTGATCACGGGAAAGACCGGGCTCATGGTCCTGCTCACCATCTCCGCCGTAATGGTTGCCCTGTTCCTGCTGATGGACACGTCGGGCTCCTCCGCCGGCTTGATGGCCATTTCCGCCAAGGGCGGACGCAACTCCACCCTCGTCGAGTATTACGGCGCCGCCGGCCGGGCGTACCCCGCGTTCGTTGCACTCGCCCTGGTTCCGCCGATGGTGCGCGCAGTGCGGGAACGCCTGCCCCTCCTGGTGCGGATTGCCGCCGGATTGCTGGCACTGGGCGGGGCAGCCGTTGCGCTGACCCTGCTCTTTCCCTTGATCCCGCCGTCGATGAGCGCGGCGGAATTCATCATCAATTACTCGGCAGTCCTCTGCTACGTCGTCGGCCTGGCCCTGATCTGGACAGCCCGGATCGTCAACCGGCATTCGGGGTCCCGAAAGACATCTACCGAAATGTGACCTTTTCCGCTTTCACAAAATCATTAGCGTGTGACACAATCATGAATGTGTGAAGGCGGGCGGACCAGGCGCTTTTGAACGGGGATAAATTCTGAATCGCCGGGACGTCCAAGATGCCTTCGCACACATTGGGGGGATGAGTGGTGGCGGATCGTTGGGGACCGCCCCCACTCAGCCTGTTTAAGGGCTCTGTACCCGGCCGTGCAGGTGCTATTGCCGGGTGAAGCGCAGGGTGACCAGCTGGAACGGCCGCAGGCTGAGTACGGCCCCGCTTCCGTCCGGATCAACTCCCGGCGCGTCACCTGCCCGCTCCAGCAGGTCCGTGGCCACCACTCCACTAACCGGGAAATTGGCGGTGATACGCCCGGCTGAGCGCTGGCCCAGGGACTCATAGAGCCGCACCACCACATCGCCGGAGCCGTCCTGCGCACACTTGACCGCTTCGACCACCAACGCAGGATTGCTGACCGTGAACAAAGGCTCCACCGGCGCCGCACCGCGAACCAGCCGGGGCGCCAGGTTGGTCCGGTATCCCTCCTCGATGGCGTCCGCAATGCCGGCGCCCGGGCGGATGGACACGGTCAATTCGTGGCGGCCGCGGTCGGCGTCGGGGTCGGGGAACTTGGGTGCCCGCAACAGGGACAAACGCACCGTCGTGGTGGTTCCCCCGTCGGTGTCCCTGACGCTCCTGCCCACATCATGGCCGTACGTGGAAGAGTTCGAAACTGCCACCCCATAGCCGGGCTCGCCCACGTGGATCCACCGGTGGGCGCAGATTTCGAACTTGGCGGCCTCCCAGGAAGTGTTGGTGTGGGTGGGCCGGAAGACATGGCCGAACTGGGTTTCCGCTGCGGACCGATCGGCCCTCACATCCAGGGCGAAGCCCAGCTTGAGCAGCTTCTCCCGCTCCTGCCAGTCGACGGTGGTGGTGATTTCCAGTGAAGGGCTGCCGGGCGCCAGGGTGATGCGCTGCGTGAGCGGCGACGTGCCTGCCAGCCGGTCCACCACGACGACGGCGGCCGCCCCGTCGGTGGACAGCCGGACCGATTCCGCGTGCCGCAACGGTGTGACGTTCCGGCGGTAGAACTCGTCGATGTCCCAGGCATCCCATTCGTTGGGCGTGTCCCGGTGCAGCTCCAGCAGGTTGCCGCGCTGGCCGGGGGCGATGGCCTCCCGGCCGGTGGCATGGTCGCGGAGGGAGACCAGCAGCCCGTCGGCGTCCACCACTGCGCGGATGATGCCGTTGTCCAGGATGCAGCAGTCGCCGTCCCGGGTGGCCTGTACGGCGTCCGTCGCGGCCACGGGCGTGGCCGCGGCGAGCGCCGGAACACCCTGCCGCGCGTGCGGAGCCGCATTGAGCAGGAACTCCTGTTCGCCCGCACCCAGCATGGCTGATGCCGCCTGGCCAATGATTGCTTCGAGGGCGGTGTCGATGGCCCGGTAGTTCCGCTCGGCATCCTGGTGCACCCAGGCAATGGAGCTGCCCGGCAGGATGTCGTGGAACTGCTGCAGGAGCACCAAGTGCCAAAGCCGCCGGAGTTCAGCTGCGGGGTACTCGTAGTCGCCGCCGGTACGGACCGAAGCCGTGGCGCACCACAGCTCCGCCTCGCGCAGCAGGTGCTCACTGCGCCGGTTGCCTTTCTTGGTGCGCGCCTGGCTGGTGTAGGTGCCGCGGTGCAGTTCCAGGTACATCTCGCCCACCCAGACGGGCAGCCCCTGGTAGTCCTCCTCGGCCTGCCGGAAGAAGCTCTCCGCCGACCCGATCCGCACCGTGGGCGACCCTTCAAGGTCCCGGGTGCGGGCCGCGGCAGCCAGCATCTCCCGCGTGGGGCCGCCGCCGCCGTCGCCGTAGCCAAACGGCACCAGGGACACGGTGCCGCGTCCGTGGTCCCGGTAGTTGCGTTCTGCGTGGGCCAGGTCGCGGCCGCTGAGGTCCGAGTTATAGGTGTCCACCGGCGGGAAATGAGTGAAGAGCCGGGTGCCGTCGATCCCCTCCCAGTTGAAGGTGTGGTGGGGCATCCTGTTGGTCTGGTTCCAGGAGATCTTCTGCGTGAGGAACCAGCGGCTGCCGGCCGCTTTGACGATCTGGGGAAGCGCCGCGCTGTACCCGAACGAGTCCGGCAGCCAGGCTTCCCTGCACTCGATGCCGAACTCGGAAAGGAAGAAGCCCTTGCCCTCCACGAACTGCCGGGCCATCGCCTCACCGCCGGGCATGTTGGTATCCGATTCCACCCACATGCCGCCGACCGGGACGAACTGGCCGGCGCGCACCTTCTCGCGGATCCGCCCGAACAATTCCGGGTAGTACTCCTTGATCCAGGCCAGCTGCTGCGCCGAGGAACAGGAGAAGACAAAGTCCGGGTTTTCGTCCATCAGGGCCACGACGTTGGAGAACGTCCTGGCGCACTTGCGGATGGTTTCGCGGACGGGCCAGAGCCACGCCGAGTCAATGTGCGCGTGCCCGGTGGCCACCAAATGGTGGGCGGAGGCATACGCCGGCCGGCGCATGACCTCGGCGAGGGCCTCACGCCCTGCCGCCGCAGTCCCGGCGACGTTGTCCGGGTCCATCACGTCCATCATGCGTTCCAGCGCCCTGAGGATCTCGTGGCGGCGCGGCAGCTCCAAAGGCAGCTGTTCCATCAGGCCGGACAGGGTCCAGATGTCCTGCTGGAGTTCCCACACGCACTGGTTCAGCTCGGCGATGGCGATGGTCCCGAGCCGGTACTGCGGCGCTCTTCCGGCCGTTGCCTTGTCGCCCAGCGGAGTGGCCGCGAAGGTCCAGCCCTGCGCCATGTCCGGGTTCGCGGCGGCCTCCACGTAGAAGTCCACGGCCATGCCGCTGCCCAGGAGCTTCAGCGGGATGTACTGGTTGCGGGGCGAGATCGCCTTGATGATGGACCCGTCTGGACGCCAGGCAATCCCCTCGCACTGGAATCCGGGCGCCTCCGTGGTGAACCCGAGGTCAACCACCACCTCCACGGTGGTGTCCGGGCCGCCGCCCCACGATTCCGGCACCTCGCCCTGAAGCCGCAGCCAGGTGGTGCCCCACGGCCTGCCCCAGGGCGCGCCGTGTTCCTGCGGCTGGAACTGCTGCCGCATCGCTTCCAGCGCGGGGACCGGCTCGCCGGGAACTTCCCAGCTGCTCAGGGCAAGCGGAACCGTCCTGCTGTAGACGGCCGGGGTGATGCGCTCGCGCACAAACCTTGCCAGGCGGACTTCCGTGATCCTGCGGTCGTCATGCAATATGGGTCCTCTTTAAGCTTGGAACTGGATCATGGTATCCATTCGATGGACAAATCTACCCGTTGGCTTCACGGCATCCAACCCCTCGAGCCGGGAGTTCACCCCTGAGCCTGCGGGACGGCGGCTTCCGGTCGCAGGATCCGGGTTTCACCGGAGTAGACGTTGAAGCTCGAGCCCCGGCTGAAGCCCGCCACGGTCAGCCCATTGGCCTCTGCGAGCTCCACGGCAAGGCTCGACGGTGCGCTGACGGCGGCCAGGACAGGTATCCCGGCGAGGGATGCCTTCTGCACCAGTTCGAAGGACGCCCGTCCGGACACCTGCAGGACGGTGCCGGTCAGCGGCAGGAGGCCTTCGCGCAACGCCCACCCCACCACCTTGTCCACGGCGTTGTGCCGCCCCACGTCCTCGCGCAGGCACAGGAGGCGCGGCTCGCCGTCGTCCCCAATCCTGAAGAGGCCCGCGGCATGCACTCCGCCGGTATCGTCAAAGAGGCGCTGGGATTTCCGCAGCAGCCCGGGCAGCGACGCCAGGACCTCCGCATCGACTCTCAGCGGATCCGACTGCGGGCTGAAGTGCGAGGACTTTTGGACCGCATCGATGGAGTCGGTTCCGCAGATGCCGCAGGAGCTTGAGGTGTAGACCTTACGCCCGGTATCCGGAACCTCGACGTCGGGCCGCAGCTGGGCCTCCACCACGTTGAACGTCTGGACGCCGTCCTCGTCCTCGCCGGCACAGAATCGCAGCGATACCAGTTGCTCCGGAGCCCAGATGACGCCCTCGGACACCAGGAATCCGGCCACGAGGTCAAAGTCGTCCCCGGGAGTCCGCATGGTCACCGAGTAGGAAAGCCTGCCGAGCCGGATTTCCAGCGGCTCCTCCACCGCGAGGACGTCTTCGCGGTGGCGGACCGGGTACTCCAGGGCGCCCGGCGATCCATCCAGTACGAATTTGTGCACCTTTCGGCGCTGGGTTACGCGTCCCATGTTCCAGCCTGCCTCGTCATGACTCCATCATGGCACTTTCGGCGCCCGGCTCAGTCCAGCAGCGCGCTCCAGTCCACGGGGCCGCTGGGTGCGGGCTTGCCCTTGGGCTGCCCGGTCCGTCCGGCGGTTCGGGGCTTGGCCTTGGCCGCCGCGTCCGCGGGCGGCGGGAGGGGCGGCCCCCAGGGCAGTGCGAAGGCCGGCACCGGCTCCCCCAGTTGCACGCCGTGCGGCGGTACCACCAGGACGCCGTCGGCGGCAGCCAGTCCCCGCATCATTCCCGGTCCTGTGTGCTGGGCCGGCGACGCCATGCCGTACAGCAGCCGGAACGGCATCAGCCGGGTGCGCCCCGGGTCCGGTTCGATCATGGTGCCGCACGGCACCTCCTGGACGGCGGGCATGGCGGCGTGGCCCAGCGCTGCGAGGAGTGGTGCGCCCACAGTGGACAATGCCATCATGGCCGCGAGCGGGTTGCCCGGGAGGCCCAGGACAAAGCGGCCGTCCGGAAGTTCGGCAAGGACGGCGGGGTGCCCCGGACGCATGGCCACGCCGTCGATGACCAGCCGGCCGCCAAGTTCAGCCACGGCCCGGCGGAAGTGGTCGGTCCCGGAGCGCCCGGTTCCTCCGGTGGTAATGACGACGTCGGCCGGCAGGTCCGGCGCGTCCGGCACCTCCGGCACAACGTCTTCGAGCGCCGCAAGCCATTCCTCGTAGGAGTCGCCGATTCGCTGCTGGCCGCCCGGTATGCCACCCAGCATCGCTACGACGTCCTGCAGCTGGGGCCCAAAGGTATCCCGCACCTTGCCCGGATCGGGGGTTCCTGAGTCCACCACCTCGGAGCCTGTCAGGACGAGGCGCACCACGGGCTTTCCCTGAACCTGGAGTTCATCGTGTCCGGCCAGTGCGGCCAGTGCCAGGTGTGCGGGGTTGAGGTCCACGCCGGCTTTGACCAGGACGTCCCCTTCCAGGGCCTCTTCGCCCGCTTTCCTGATGTGCTCACCGGCGCGAGGTTCCCCCGGGCGCGCCTTTCCTCCGGCCATCAGCAGCGGGAGTCCCTCGTCGTCCGTGGCCAGGACCGCATTCTCGGTCCTCAGGACCGCTTTGCCTCCGGCCGGGATCAGGCCTCCCGTAACGATGATGCTTGCTTGGTGCGGGGCAAGGCGGTTCCCGGGGTCCACCGGAATCCAGGGGCCGCTGCCGTTGACCGCCCAGCCGTCCATGGCTGAGGACGCATAGTGCGGCATGTCCTGGAGTGCCAGAATGTCCTGGTCGAGCCTGCGGCCGAGGGCCATGCGCAGCGGCACCGGCCCTGCCGGGATCGGGGTGGCCGCATCGAACGCAGCCTGCCGGGCTTCTTCCCAGGTGTGCGCCAGGTGGTGCCCGCTGGTTTCAGCCTCCGGTTCCGTGGTTTCCGGTCCAGGTGTTTCGTGCCCGGCGGTCCCCTGTGGTGCTTCGGGCTCGTCGGCAGGTGGGACCTCCGGCCAGTCGCGGGGTTCTGCCGTCATTCGCCGGGGGTCCCGGCGGCAGCTTCATTCTCGTAGTCGGCAGCCAGGGACCGAGCCACGGCCATCGCCGCTTCCATGGACGCCGTGTCCATTTCCCTGCCCGGTGCGGCAGCCAGCCCCGCGGCGAATCCTGCGATGAACGTGGTGAGTGGAGCAGCCGGCCGGACCACGGCGTGGGCTGCGACGCCGGCAAGGGACAGCACTGCGTTCACGTCCACCTGGACGTCCTCCAGCTTGTATGCCTGGAGCAGGGCCCTGCACCATTCCTCCAGCGTCTCGTCCTGGCTTTTCACGACTTGCCTCCCACGTTGGCTCCGCACGTTTTGGTCAAAGTCTTCACGCTGGCTCCCGGCGGCGATCCCCAGCGTGGCAGCATCACCCCACGTATCCACGTCGGCAGTGGACCCGGCCGGGACTGTGACAAGCTGCACGTCCAGATTAGCAAGGAGCGACCTCACGGAGCCGTTGACCAGGGCGTCCCGGCGGGACAACTCACCGCACGATCTTTTTAACTCATCAGTGTTATATATGGCTGCCAGCGGCTGTTCCCTGCCGTCGGCAGAGCGGGCCACGGCGCCCCGGCCATCGCCCGCAGCTGCCACCGCGTCCCGGAGCATCGCCACCGCCCGGGCTGCCAGCGGCATGTCGCAGGCGAGAACCAGAGTGAAGGGCGCCCCTCCCCCAGAGGTGGCAAGGGCATCTAGGCCGGCTGAGATCCCGGCGGCAGGACCGGCAAACTTCGGCTCCTCCCGGCAGGACAGGACGCCTGGCGGCAGGGCCTGGGCGGGCCCGGCCTCATCGGCAGCCCCGCGGGACGGAGGGCCGCCGGCGGAAACGTCGCCCACAACAACCGTACGGCGGGCACCGGCAGCGGCGTCAAGGGTCCATGCCAGGAGGGTTCTTCCCCGGAGGACCAACGATTGCTTGGGTACTCCACCCAGCCGTGATGACCGGCCGCCCGCCAGGATCAGGGCGTCAAAGATCAACGGGTCCGTTTGCACCCACCCAGCCTAGCGAACAGCAACCGGCCTGGAAGCCGCTTGTCAGGCGGCGCGCTCGGGAAGCAGGAATGGATCCCAGGCGGGGGTTGGCTTCTCCAGTTCCTTGATCTGCCAGATGGTTCCGTGCGGCGGCTCCGGCACGAAGCGCAGGGTCCATCCCATCTCGCCGGGGGTATGGTCACCCTTGACGTTGTTGCACCGCAGGCAGGCAGCCACGAGATTCTCCCAGGAATCGGCTCCGCCCCGCGATTTTGGGTGGACATGGTCGATTGTGTGCGCTGCCTTTCCGCAATATGCACACTTGTGCCCGTCACGTCGAAGCACACCACGGCGGCTGACGGCCGTTGAGTGGTTGTACCGCGGGCGGATGTAGCGGTTGAGGAGGATCACGGACGGGCGGCCCAGGACGTCAGTGGGGCCCACCACGGGATCATCCCCCTCGGCCACCACGCTCGCCTTGCCTGTGAGCACAAGCACCAGCGCCCGGCGGAAGGTGATAACCGCCAGCGGTTCATATCCAGCATTCAGAACGAGAGTGCGCATGCACGTACCTCTTCACGGCCGCACCCGTCAGGGGCACGAGGGCCGGCTGCCCTCGGCATGTCCGGGCTATGGATCGACATCACAAGAGTAAACAGAGAATTGCAATATCAGGTAATCGGATACGCGGAGGCCGGATCCCCACCCCGGTGGCGGGAGCCGGGATGCACGCAGAATGGCGGGAGTTAAACGGGAAAAGACCCCCGCCTCAAGGGCAGGGGTCCTTCCGGGCACATCTTATGCGGCGCCGCGTGCGGCGGGCGGCAGTGGTTACCGAACGTGGATGAAGACCGGTCCGGAGCCAACGTTGGCGCTGAACACAACGGTGTCGTTGCCGTTGAAGCCGCCGTGGACGGCCATCCCGTTTCCGGCGTAGACGGCGATGTGGGCCATTCCTCCGCCACCGTCGGCGTAGTAGATGAGGTCGCCGGGCTGGGCCTGGGATGCGGACACCCTGTCACCCAATGACAGGTAACCGGCGGGCCAGTCGTGGAAGTGGATGCCGACGGCAGCCAGTGCGTTGGTCACCAGCATGGTGCAGTCCTGGTGTACGCCAAGCTGGGCGTAGGCAGCGGACAGGATGGCAGCACCCTTTCCGCTGGCGGAAACCTGGGCGGCGGGGGCAGCCGTGGCATCGGCAGTTGCAACCTTGGCAGTCACCTTGGGAGCGGCAACGGCCTGGGCAACGGGAGCGGGAGCGGCTTCCTGCACCGCAACCTCGGGCTCGGGAGCCGGTGCCGGAGTGGTGGTAACGGCCGGCTTTTCGAAGCTGATGGCAATGGTGGAGGCCGCTGAGATCGGAGCGTCGACGGCGGATTCAACTTCCATGGCGGATGCCGGAGCCGAGTCGCGCTTGACGTTGGTGTCGGCTGCGTTGGCTGCGATGCCGCTGGTCAGGACCAGGCCGGAAGCTGCAGCGATTACTGCAGCCTGGCGGCCCATGCCGCCGGCGTTGTCGCTGACAGCCTTGGCAACGATCGCGATCGAGTTGGTTTTGGTGACCTCGGCGCGGTGCCGTGCGGTAGCACGAGTCGTCATCAGTTCTCTCTTTCGTTTTCCTCTGGACCGCGGTGGCCTGTCCGAGGGGGTTGGATGCGCCGGCATCTTGGGGGTACGCCGGCGCGTCCCGAACGGGGATGTTGGTTTCTAGCGAAAAAGCTTTGGGCAAAGAAATAGCCCTTGGAGCGTGGAGCCCAAGAACTACTTGTTCAGGTGGTAGTACGTGGAAGTACCGGTGGCTGCGGGAGAGTGGAGCATGGTTCCCTGCGACGGGTTGAGCGCGCTGATCATCATGCCGTTGCCGACGTAGATGCCGACGTGTGCGCCGCCGTTCTGGACCACGAGGTCGCCCGGCTGGGGGGTGGAGGTGGGGGTCATGATGCTCCACGCGTTCGTGCGGGGAATGCTGATTCCAGCCTGCGCGTAGACCCACTGAACGAAGCCGGAGCAGTCCCAGCCGTTGGGGGTGGTGCCGCCCCAGACGTAGGGGTGGCCGATGCCGGTGTAGGCGATCGCGGCGATACCCGAGGTGGCTGCGGACGAAACGGCTTCCACTGCCTGTCCGGCCTTGGACGCCTCCTGGCCGGCAGTGGTGGCGGTGCGGTCCGCGGACGCGGTGGACTGGGTGCGCACGGTTTCCACCTTCGGGGCGGCGGTGGTCTTGACCGCCGGACGCTCGAAGGAAACGGTGGCCGTGGGGGCCGCGGTGACAGCAAGGGCGGTCTGTGCGGAACCGGACTCCGTGGAGGCCGAGATGCCGGCAGTGGTGTCCGCGGCGTTGGCCGGCAGGCCCATGCTCAGGATGAGGCCTGAAGCCGCTGCCACAACGGCAGCCTGGCGGCCCACGGTCCCGGCATTGGCGCTTACGGCCTTGGACATGGCGTCCAAGGGGTTGGCGCGAACCGTTTGCGCACGGTGGCGCGCAGAATTATGGCGTGAAGACACGAAGGTAGCCTCTCCCAATCCCTGCGAGGTGAGCTGTCGGATTCGGATGGGAGTCACCCGGCCACTTCGCTTCCTGGGAAGCTCATGACTTAACCCCAAGGCCTTCCAGAACGCAGAAGGCCAAAATTGGTTCCCCCGCCCCTGCCAGACGATGAAATGCGAACGGACCTTGAGCGGTGGCAGAGTTAGGCAATCCACTCAAGAGCGTCAACTTCGGAAAAGTTGACGCGAGTTAGACGGTACAGCAGTTTTGCTTCAATGTCACATTCAGGTCACGGCGGGTCACGGCGATCTGGGAGTGCGCAATCAAACGGTTACAGCCAGCCCATCGGATCGACCACTTCGCCGTTGACCTGGACTTCGAAGTGCAGGTGGCAGCCGGTGGACGCCCCGGTGGTCCCGCTCAACGCCACGACTTCGCCGCGGGAGACCGTTTGGCCCACCTTGACGTTGAAGGACGAGAGGTGGTTGTACGTGGTCTCCAGGCCGTTGCCATGGTCGATCACCACCCGGTTTCCACCGCCGAACTGGTGCCAGCCGGCGAAGGTCACGGTTCCTGTTGCGGCTGCCAGGACGGACGTCCCGCACTGTGCCACGAAGTCCTGTCCGCGGTGGAAATCTCCGGTGCCGCCGGTGATTGGGCTGACCCGGTAGCCGAAGGGCGACGCGGTCACGAGGGATGCCAGCGGCGCGGCCAGGGTCCCGGCGGAAGCCGCACGCGTTACCGATCCGGCCGACTGGGCGCTCAGCAGTTGCTTCAGCTTCCCGTCGGGGTCCGCCTGCGTCACGACGGCTGAGCGGCTGAAGTCGATCTGGGCGCCTACATCCGCGGAAATCTGGGGCTGGGGGCTGACTGCGGAGGCGGCCTGGGGCGCGATTCCGGCCGCATCCGTCGCCATAACGGGGCTGGTGGCGGGCATGGTCACCGTGAGCACCAGGCCGGTGGCGGCGAGGGCGATGCCGGCCTTTTGGCCGATGCCGCTGGCCGCGGCAAAGTCGGTGATTTGCCGGAACGGACCCCGGCGGCGGCGTGCATCCCGTTGCGGGTCGCGGGGGCGCTCCGCGGCGGCTACTTCGACAACCCGGGGTGCCTCAGGGGGGCCCGCCGCGCGACGGCGGCCCCGGGAGGTCTGCATGGTCAAGAAGGGTTCCTCTCTGGAATAGCCTGCGGAGTTAGCTGTCGGATTCGGGTCAGAGAGATCAAAGACCCGGTCCGTCATGGGCAAACTTCTACACAGGGGTATTCCCGGAAGAATCCTTCACTGGAGAGGCTTGCTGCTGACGGACTTCACCCCAAGGCAGTCCCCCGCTGCCGGTTGTGGTTCCCCCGCCTCTGCCAGTAACGACTCGTACACCTGGCCCGCTGGCAGAGCTCGGCTCCGGATCAGGTAACGCTTAAGTATCAACGCTGGGTTCCACTATAGGGGCTTAAGACCCTAGGTAACAATTCCGTTATCTTTGCGTGGAATCCCCCGGGTGGGGTACGGAAACGCGGCGTCAGGCCTGGTTCACGGCGACGAAAACGTGAGCCGCCACCTCGGGAGGCAGCTCCAGCGCGCCCTCGATTCCCGCCACCCGTACCGAAATGTAGTCACCGACGCGTTCCAGGGAGACAGACGCGCCGGGCCGGATACCGCCCTCGTCGAGCTGGGTCAGCAGTTCCGGCTCCACCTGGATCGGTTCCGCCAGCCGGCTGATGGTCACTGCCGATTCAGGCCCGTAGGCCTTCATTGCCTCCACCAGGCTGATGGCGCCGTCGCCGAACCCGGGTCCGGGCTGTCCGCCCAGGGCGGCAAGGCCGGGGATGGGGTTTCCGTAGGGCGACTCCGTGGGGTGGTCCAGCATTTCGTAGATGCGCCGCTCCACCCGTTCGCTCATAACGTGTTCCCAGCGGCAGGCTTCGTCATGGACATAGGCCCAGTCCAATCCGATCACGTCGGCCAGCAGGCGCTCGGCCAGCCGGTGCTTCCGCATGACCTCAGTGGCACGCTTGCGGCCGGTGTCGGTCAGTTCCAGGTGCCTGTCACCGGAGACGACGACCAGGCCATCGCGCTCCATCCGGCCGATGGTCTGGGAAACGGTAGGCCCCGAGTGGCGCAGGCGTTCGGCGATACGGGCCCGGAGGGCAACGATGTTCTCTTCCTCAAGCTCCAGGATGGTCCTGAGGTACATCTCCGTAGTGTCGATCAGATCCGTCATCCAGCTCAGCTCCTCGAGCGCAGTACCTTGCGTTGTCCCACCGTATCGCCTCTTCCCGCGACGTAGTCCGGGGAAGAGTTTAGCCTATTTTGATTTAGTCCGAATAGGGCCTGCCGCCTGCGGCGTCTCATTGGCTGGACATTGGCGCCGCCCGCTCCCGCCACCCTGCGCGCTTCAGGCAGAATTGGGGAAGGTTTGCACTGCAGCCATGGCCGGCTCCCGGCCACCCACCACCCGGACCACAGCTTTCGTCCCCGCCGAATGGAGCACCTGTGAGCGACACCAGCATCACGATTCCCGCCAACCTCCTGCCCCAGGACGGGCGGTTCGGGGCCGGCCCCTCAAAGGTCCGGCCGGAACAGATCGATGCCCTGTCCGCTGCGTCGAAGACTATCCTCGGCACATCCCACCGGCAGGCTCCGGTCAAGAACCTGGTGGGCTCCGTACGCGAAGGACTCAGCCAGTTCTTCCGTGCTCCCGAGGGCTACGAGGTGGTCCTCGGCGTGGGCGGCTCGACCGCGTTCTGGGACATCGCGAGCTTCGGCCTCGTGTCCAAGAAGGCGCAGCACCTGTCCTTCGGGGAGTTTGGCTCCAAGTTTGCCTCCGCCACCAACAAGGCGCCGTTCCTGGAAGCGTCCTCGATCATTAAGTCTGAGCCGGGCACCCGTCCTGCAGCGCAGGCGGAGGCGGGCGTGGACGTCTACGCGTGGCCACAGAATGAGACCTCCACGGGCGTCGCCGCCCCGGTCAAGCGGGTGCCGGGCGCCGACAAGGACGCCCTGGTCCTGGTGGACGCAACCTCCGCTGCCGGCGGCCTGGACGTCGACATCGCCGAAAGCGACGTTTACTACTTCGCCCCGCAAAAGAATTTCGCTTCCGACGGTGGCCTTTGGCTCGGCCTCTTCTCCCCCGCCGCCCTGGAGCGCGCTGCCGCCATCAAGGCAAGCGGCCGCTGGATCCCGGACTTCCTGGACCTCCAGACCGCCATCGACAATTCACGGCTGAACCAGACGTACAACACCCCGTCGCTGTCCACCCTGGTAACCCTTGACGCCCAGGTCCAGTGGCTGAACGCCAACGGCGGCCTGGACTTCGCCTCTGCCCGCACCGCCGATTCCGCCGGCCGCATCTACAGTTGGGCTGACGCCTCGGAGTTCGCCACCCCGTTTGTGGCCAACCCGGAGGAGCGCTCCAACGTCATCGCCACCATCGACTTTGACGAGTCGGTGGACGCGGCAACGGTGGCGAAGGTCCTGCGCGCCAACGGCATCGTGGACACCGAGCCCTACCGGAAGCTGGGCCGCAACCAGCTGCGCATCGCCACCTTCGTCGCCATCGAGCCCGACGACGTCTCGGCACTGCTGTCCAGCATCGACTATGTGGTGGGCGAGCTCCGCAAGTAGTCCAGGCACACGCGAAAGGCGCCGCCCGGGATAACCCCCGGACGGCGCCTTTCGCGTGTGGCGGAAAATTCTTGCTTAGTCTTTTGGCTCCGCGTCGTCGTCGGCATCCTCTTCATCCCCGGGCGCCTGCTCCGTTGCGGACGGCTCTTCCTGGCGGGCTTGTTCGGGTTCCTGCTGCTGCTCGTCCTCGGGGCGCACGCGTTCGGCCCACGGCACCCACTCCGGGGCGAGGATCGATTCTTCGGACGGCAGCAGGCCCAGCTCATCGACGGTAACCACCTTGGAGCGGGAGTTGCGGGTCAGCACCGCGTACCACTGCCAGCCGCCGTAGCCGGCCAGCCGGGACTCGAACAAGTGCGTGACCAGCCGGTCGCCCTCGCTTTTGGCACCAAGGTGCGGCCCGATGGTGGCAGCGGGCGTGATGCCCTCAACCGCGGCCCGTGCAACATCGACGGCTGCTGCCAGGAACGCGTCAGGCTTGCCCGTCCGCCATACCGGAACCCCGGCCTTGCGCTTTGGCGCAGCCTTGGCAGCTTGCTCCTGTGGAGCCACGCCCGGTTGTTCAGCTTGGGGGTTCATCGGCGCCTAGACGTCCAGCTCGTCGGCAACCTTGCGCAGGGCGGCCGCGATTGCCTTGCCCTTGTTGCCGTCCGGATACTTGCCCTTGGACAGCGTCCCGGACAGGTTGTCCAGGACGGTCACCAGGTCCTGGACCAGCGGCGCGAGGTCCTTGGCGCTGGGACGCTTTGCTTTGGCAATGGACGGGGTCTTGTCCAGCACCCGCAGGCCCAGTGCCTGGGCGCCCTTGCGGCCGTCAGCGACGCCAAACTCCACGCGGGTGCCGGCTTTGAGCTCCGTTACACCCTCGGGCAACGACGACTTGGGCAGGAAGACCTCCTGGCCGTCCTCGCCCGCGAGGAATCCAAAGCCCTTGTCCTTGTCATACCACTTGACCTTGCCGGTAGGCACGTAATCAACCTTCTTCGTTCTGCTGTCATGAGACACGGCCAGGTGCCACCGCGTCCGCATTGTTGTGCGGGTTCAAGGTATGGCCTCTGCAAACCGTGTTGGTCTGTATGCTTCAAGGTTATCCTGCCGCATGCCCTAATCATGCTTCCGGCCGTACTGTTCCGCCCCGGGCGCAAGCCCGGGGCTTTAGCGGCCCGCCGGACGCCGCTGTAGCGTTACCTCTATGACACCCTTGCGTTTCCGCCGGCCCCTGATGGTGCTCGCAGCTGTTATTGCCCTGCTTTCCCTGGTAGCGGTGGGAACGGTCATGGCGCTTGCCTTCGCGGGGTCCGTCGCTCCCACCTGGGTCACGTACTCAGCGCTGTACGGCCTCCCGGTGGCCTTCATCCTGATGCTCCTGCTGGTCCTCGATGGCGTGGCCGCCCGGCGGCGGGCGGGAAGGCGGGAGCCGCGGTAACGTTGGACTGATGTCCCTCATTCGTGCGCTCGGCAAGGACCTGGAGGCACGCAGCGACGATTCGTTGCGGGCACTGTTCGCCGCGCGGCCGGACCTGATCTCCCCTTCGGTGCCGGATTTCGCGGCACTCGCAGCGCGGGCGAGCTCCCGGGTCAGCGTCCAACGGGCCCTTGAACGGCTCAACCGGCCCCAGATGCAGGTGCTCGAAACCCTGCATCTGTGCACCAACACCGACACCGGCCACAGCGCGTCCGCGGAAAACCTGCAAAAACTGGTCCGGGGTTCGTCCCTGGCCACCATTCAACAGATCCTTGGCACCTTGCAGGAACTTGCCTTGGTGCACCCGGCCGCACCACCGCATGGCTCCCCGCCCGCAGCGTCCGGACATGTCTTCTACCTCCCGGCGGGCGCCCTCAAGGACGTGGTGGGAATCTACCCGGCCGGACTGGGCCGCAGCTACACGGAACTGGTGCGCCTGCAGCCGGCGTTCGCCCAACGGGCAGTACCGCTGGTTGCCGAACTGCACCGCAGCGGCTTCGCCGTCCACGAGGCCACGACCCCCATGGACGCGGCACTGGCCCTCCAGCACTGGACATCATCTCCGGAGGGGCTGCGGGACATCCTCGCCGGAGCCCCGGAACGGACGACGGCGCTGCTCGCCAGGTTCCGGAACTGGGCCATGGGTGCCGTCCCCCAGGCGCAACGGAAAGCCTCGGTCCTGACGGAACCGGCCGACGTCGGCCCGGTGGACTGGCTCCTTGCCCGCGGCCTGCTGGTCCCGCTCGACGCCGCGCACGTCGAATTGCCGCACAGCGTGGGGCTGGCGCTCCGCGGCGGTGCCATCATCGACGACTTCACCCTTGCGCCGCCTGTCCCCGAGCTCGGCCGGACCACCGCAGCGCTGCGAAGGAACGCGGCCCTGAGCGCGATTTCGGAGACCCTGAGGCTCGTCTCCGAACTGCTGCATGCCGTCCGGGACCAGCCGCTGGCCACCTTGCGCAGCGGCGGGGTGGGGGTACGCGAAATGCGCCGGCTCTCCGAACAGCTGCGGATCGACCAGGGCGCGGTGGGGCGGCTTCTTGAACTGTGTGGCCTGGCAGGCCTGATCCGCCTCGACGTCGACTCGTCGTGCTGGGTGCAGCCGCCCCAGCTTGAGTGGCTCCTCCTGCCGAGGCAGGAACAATGGCTGTGGCTGGTCAACGCCTGGCTGGCCAGCGAGCGCGTCCCCTCGATGGTGGGCCAACCGGTCAGTACCTCGCCCGGCACACCTGCTGCCCGGCCCGCGTCCGGCACCACCATCGCCGCGTTGTCCGCCGGAGCGCAGCGGCCCGATGCCCCGGTGGTCCGTAAACGCATCCTGGAAATCCTGCATGAACTCACGTGCGAGGCATCCGCCCCGGACGGCGCCGCCCCGGTACTCGATGCCGCCGCGGTCCTCCAGCGGGCGGAATGGTCACAGCCGCGGATGGCAAGGCGGTTCAGTTCCCTGATCCGCGGCGTCCTGGCAGAGGCCGAACTGCTGGGCCTCGTGGGATCCGGCGCGCTGAGCCAGCTCGGAAGCGCTTTCGCCGAAGACAATCCCGACGCCGCCCTTGCCATCCTTGGCGAGCACCTCCCGGCAGCGCTGAACCACGTGCTGCTGCAGGCGGACCTTACCGCCGTCGCGCCGGGCTACCTGGCCCCCGCACTCACGGAAAAACTGCTGGTCATGGCCGATGCCGAAGGGCAGGGCCCGGCTACCATCTACCGGTTCTCCGCCGAGTCCATCAAACGGGCGCTCGACGACGGCTACGACGCCCCCGCCCTGCTGAGCTTCCTGCGTGAGCACTCGGCCACGGCAGTGCCGCAACCGTTGGAGTACCTGGTGGAGGACACCGCCTCCCGGCACGGCAGGCTGCGTGTGGGCCAGGCAGCGAGCTTCATCCAGAGCGACGATGAGGCGATGCTCGCCGGACTGCTGGCCGGCCCGAAAGCGGCGCAGCTTGGACTGGTCCGGCTTGCCCCCACCGTCGTGTCGTCCTCCGCCCCGCAACGCGACGTTGCCGCCGCGCTCCGCAGCCTGGGCCTGTCCCCCTCGGTGGACGGCACCGAGCCAGCCGGCCACCTCCGCCGCGCTGCCTCCGCGCAGGAAAGCCTCCGCCCTGTCTATACCGCTCCGCGGCTGGCGCCTGCGGCGGAGGACGTAGATGCCCAGCTGCACCTGCTGCGGCAGTCGCGTGACGCCGTCGGACACTCCCCGGGACCTGCCGCGGGCAGCGAAGCCGCCACGCAGCTGGGGCTGGAGGCGCTGCAGCGGGCCATCCGGCTGAAGCAGCGGATCCACATGAACGTGGTGGACAGCCTGGGGAATGCCAGCATGGAAGTGGTTGTTCCGCTGTCTGTCAGCGGAGGACGGGTCCGTGTGTTCGATCCCGCCAAGGAAACTGAACGGGTCCTGTCCGTCCACCGCATCATCGATATCGAAGCCGCCGAGGAACTGCGGCAGTAAAGGACTTCCCCGCGTGACCGACGGACCCTTGATCGTCCAGAGCGACAAAACCATCCTCCTCGAAGTGGACCACGAGCTGGCCACCGAAGCGCGGCACGCCATCGCGCCCTTCGCCGAACTGGAACGGGCTCCGGAACACATGCACAGCTACCGGCTGACCCCGTTGGGACTGTGGAACGCACGCGCCGCCGGGCTGGATGCGGAAAAGGTACTGGATGCCCTGCTGAAATACTCGCGTTTTCCGGTTCCCCATTCACTGCTGGTCGACGTCGCGGAAACCATGTCCCGGTACGGCCGGCTGCGCCTGGAGAAAGACCCGCGCCACGGTCTGGTAATGCGGACCGACGACTACCCCGTGCTCGAGGAAGTCATCAGGGCCAAGAAGATCGCGCCGCTGCTGGGGCCTCGGATCGACGGCGAAACCGTGGTGGTGCACGCATCCCAGCGCGGCCAGCTCAAGCAGCTGCTGCTGAAGATCGGCTGGCCGGCCGAGGACCTGGCCGGCTACGTGGACGGAACCCCGCACCTGATTTCGCTCCACGAGGACGGCTGGAAGCTGCGCCCCTACCAACGACTGGCCAGCGAAAACTTTTGGGCGGGCGGCAGCGGGGTGGTGGTATTGCCCTGCGGTGCCGGGAAGACGCTCGTGGGGGCCGCGGCCATGGCCACAGGTTCCACCACCACGCTCATCCTGGTCACCAACACCGTTGCCGCGCGGCAATGGAAGGACGAGCTGATCAGGCGCACGTCGCTCACGGAAGAGGAAGTGGGCGAATACTCGGGCGCCATGAAAGAGGTCCGTCCGGTCACCATTGCCACCTACCAGGTGCTCACCACCAAGCGCGGAGGCATCTATCCGCACCTGGAACTGGTGGACGGCCACGACTGGGGGCTGATCATCTACGACGAGGTCCACCTCCTGCCGGCACCGATCTTCAGGATGACGGCCGACCTCCAGGCCCGCCGCCGCCTTGGGCTGACGGCCACCCTGGTCCGGGAGGACGGGCGCGAAGGCGAGGTCTTCAGCCTGATCGGACCCAAGCGCTACGACGCGCCCTGGAAGGACATCGAGGCGCAGGGCTACATCGCGCCGGCGGACTGCGTCGAGGTTCGCGTCGACCTGCCGCAGGACGAGCGTGTTGCCTACGCCATGGCCGATGACGCCGACAAGTACCGGCTGTGCGCCACCTCCGAATCCAAGACGCAGGTGGTGGAGCAATTGGTGGCACGCCACAGCGGCGAGCAGCTGCTCGTGATCGGGCAGTACATCGACCAGCTGGACGAACTCGGCGAGCGCCTGCAGGCACCGGTGATCAAGGGCGATACCTCGGTGAAGGTGCGCCAGAAGCTCTTTGACGCCTTCCGCGCCGGTGAGCTGCAGACCCTGGTGGTGTCCAAGGTGGCCAACTTCTCGATCGACCTGCCCGAAGCCTCGGTGGCCATCCAGGTATCGGGCTCATTTGGGTCCCGGCAAGAGGAGGCTCAGCGGCTCGGGCGCCTGCTGCGGCCCAAAAAGGACGGCCGGGCTGCCAGGTTCTACTCGCTGGTGGCCCGCGACACCCTGGACCAGGAGTTCGCCGCGAAGCGCCAGCGGTTCCTGGCCGAACAGGGGTATGCCTACCGGATCATGGACGCCAAGGACGTGGAGGCTGCCGGATAGGGTCCGGCAGCCTGCACACCGTCAGCTCACGCCGTAGGAGCTGTCGCGTTCCATGGTTCCAGTGCGCGGATCGAACTGCGGACGCTCGTAGGCCAGTTCGCCGCCGCTGCGGCCGCCGTAAGGGCGGCCGTGGTCTGCGAATTCTTCCCGGAAGAACGCAAGGCACCATTGGCCCATCTGCATCCGGGCGCCGGTCCTGAGCAGGGAAGGACCGGAGGTGGCAACGCTTCCGCTGACGGGGCCATGCGGCACCAGGACATACTCATCCTGCTCGTCGTGCCTGATCTCTGCGTGCAGCCCCTCCAGGCCCTCAAGCCTGATATCAGACTCCGGGCTGCTGCCGATCGTGGTGACCTCGCCCGCCAACGCCACTTCACGCGGGATCTGGCCGGTCCAGGTGGTTGCGTCCTGGACAAAGATGAGCCGTGGCCGGCCGCTCCCCCGCGTGTAGTGGGTGGTGGTGATGCGGCGGGGAATACGCCGCCGCACCGTGGGGAGCAGTGGCAACGGCGTCGCCGGCGGAAGAAGGGGAATGCCGTTTGGCCGGCGCCGTCCCTGCCGGAGGAGCGGCAGGAGGGTCCCGAGTTTCCCGAGCTTGATATGCGGGGACCTGGTGACGAGCCGCTGCGATGCAGGACTCTCCACGGCTCCCAGGCTGATGAGGTTGCCCTGCGGACCGGAGATGTGGACGCTGATGCCTTTCCTGGCCAGTACCTCGGCCAGGGGCTTCACTTCGTCCAGGGACGGGAGCCCGCCTCCCGACAACGGGGCCAGGTCCGCGAGGGATACCGTCAGCTCCGTGCCGGCGGCCTTGGCGCTTCCCCGGGTGACCGCCCCGGACTCGTCCGAGAAGGAGAAGTCAAGGTCCACATCCAACCGGTACTCAGCCATGTCTGTCAGCCGCGGTTCAGATCGGATCCGGCGGCATCCTTGTCGCTGGTGGTGACCCGCAGGCTGCCGTTGAGCTTCCAGGTGGCCCGCGGCGCGTCAGGACCAATGTCGCGGGGCACCTCGATGGTCATGTCCACGAACTGGTAGTTGATGGCAGCACCCTTGCCGGTGAGATACGACCACATTTCCTCCGCCAGGTCCGCCCAGTCGCGGATGCTGCGGTCCGTGGATGTGGTGTTTTCAGATGCGCTCAGATCAGTCATGATGGTCAATCCCTTCACATGGGTCAGGAGCGATGGAACCCTGGAATCAACACTGTATTCCCGAGCCCCTGACGGCGGAAGAGATCGGGCGCTGAACGTTCTCACCCTGATTTCGGTTCCCGCCGGAGTGTGCCGCACGCCACGGATCCGGGGGACACTGGATGTATGATCATGCGCATCATTCCCGCCGTCCCCGGGCCAGGCCAGGAATCGGTCTGGGACTACCCCCGCCCGCCCCGGATCGAACGCAGTACCGAACACATCAGGATCTTCCTGGGCGGTGAACTGATCGCCGACACCACCGAGTCGCTGCGCGTCCTCGAGACCAGCCATCCGCCGGTCTACTACCTGCCGCGGTCGGCGTTCGTGCCTGGGTCGCTGGAACCGGCGGCAGGCAGCAGTTTTTGTGAGTTCAAGGGGTCCGCCGAGTACCTGACCGTGCGCGGCGGCGGGGAGGAAGCCGAGGGGGCCGCCTGGTCCTATCCGGAACCGTCGTCCGGATTCGAGGCCCTGGCAGGCCGGGTGGCCGTCTACGCGGGCAGGATGGATTACTGCGAGGTGGACGGTGAACGCGTGCTTCCGCAGCCTGGCCGCTTTTACGGCGGCTGGATCACCCAGCGGATCGTCGGCCCTTTCAAAGGGGAGCCGGGAACGATGGGCTGGTGAACACAAGCGCACCACCATCATGCTCACAACGAATATCCAGACAACTCCCAGACACTGGGAGCATGATGGGAGCATGAACAAGAACGGTCCCGAAGCCAGGCTGCTCGTCGTCGATGACGAACCCAACATCCGTGAGCTTCTCTCCACATCCCTCCGGTTCGCAGGCTTTGAAGTTGTCTCCGCAGCCAACGGGCGCGACGCGCTCGCCGCCGCGGACACCCAGGCGCCTGACCTGGCCGTATTGGACGTCATGCTCCCGGATATGGACGGGTTCACCGTTACCCGCCGCCTGCGCGCCGCCGGAAAGCACTTCCCTGTCCTTTTCCTGACAGCGAAGGACGACACGGAAGACAAGGTGACCGGCCTGACCGTTGGCGGCGACGACTACGTCACCAAGCCGTTCAGCCTCGATGAGGTGGTGGCCAGGATCCGCGCGGTGCTGCGCCGGACCCAGCCCCTGCTGGATGACGATGCGATCATCCGGGTTGACGACCTTGAGCTCGACGACGACGCCCACGAGGTCCGCCGCGGCGGCACGGTCATTGAACTTTCCCCCACCGAGTTCAAGCTGCTGCGCTACCTCATGCTCAACCCCAACCGGGTCCTGTCCAAGTCCCAGATCCTGGACCACGTGTGGGAGTACAACTTCAACGGCGATGCCTCCATCGTGGAGTCCTACATTTCCTACCTCCGGCGGAAGGTGGACATCGATCCCGAAGCCCCGGCCCTGATCCAGACCAAGCGCGGCGTGGGCTATGTGCTGCGGACGGCTGAAAAGCGCTGACCTTGTTGAAGCGGTGGAAGTCGGCCTCGCTCAGGTCGCAGCTGGTGGCCATGATCATGGCCCTGCTCATCGTGGCCCTGACGGTCGCCGGCGCCGTCACCCTCACGTTGCTGCACAGCTACCTCCAGGGCCAGGTGGACGACAAACTTAACGCCGCCGTCGACTCCGCCCGGCAACAGCGCTCCTTCACGCAGTTGCAGGCGCCCAGCCCCATTCCCACCGACTATTCGCTGATGCTCTTCGCCCCCGGCGAGCAGCCGTACACGTTCGGCGGCGACCCCGACGACCATCCGGACATCTCGTCCATCACTGTCGAGCAGGCCCAGGCCCGGCAACTTGCCCCGTTCCAGGTCCGCGGGACGGACGGGCAAAGCTGGCGCGTGGTGGCGGTGACCGTCCAAAACGGCCAAACAACTGCCGTGGTGGTCATCGGGCTGCCCCTGGCGAGCGTGGACGACGTCCTCAAGCACGCCACCCTGGTGGTGACCGGGGTGGGCCTGCTAACGCTGCTGCTGGCCTCCCTCATCGCGAGCTGGACAGTATCGCGCGCGTTCCGGCCGCTGGCACGGGTGGAGAAGACCGCCGCAGCCATCGCCGCCGGTGACCTCTCCCGCCGCGTTGAGGTGGAGAATCCTGCCACTGAGCTGGGCCGGCTGAGCAGCTCACTGAACGCCATGCTGGCCCACATTGAGACCGCATTTGCGGCCCGGACCGCGTCCGAGGCCAGGATGCGCCGCTTCGCCGCGGACGCCTCCCATGAACTCCGCACACCGCTGGTGACCATCCGCGGTTTCTCCGAGCTTTACCGCCATGGCGCCCTGTCCACGGACGAGGACGTGGCCACCGCGATGGGCCGGATCGAAAGCGAAGCCAAGCGCATGGGTTCCATGGTCGAGGACCTGCTCCTGCTGGCCCGCCTGGACGAGCAGCGGCCGTTGCAGCAAAAGCCCGTGGACCTGCAGCTGATCGCCCACGACGCCGTGGTGGACACCCAGGCCAGCGACCGCTCCAGGACCATCTCGCTGGCGGGCCTCAACGGCGGCCCGGCCACGCCTGCCCCGGTGCTTGGGGACGAAGCCAAGCTGCGCCAGGTGGTGGGCAACCTCGTGGGCAACGCGCTGCGGTACACCCCGGACGGCAGCCCCATCGAACTCGCCGTGGGAGTCCGCAGCACTAATGGTGAGGCCCGTTCCATCATCGAGGTACGGGACCACGGGCCCGGCATTTCGGAAGAGGACGCGGCCAAGGTTTTTGAACGGTTCTACCGTGCCGACACGTCCCGCACCCGGGAGACGGGCGGCAGCGGCCTGGGCCTGGCCATCGTGGCCGCCATCGTGGGTTCGCACGGCGGTTCAGTGCGGGTGGAGAAGACCGACGGCGGCGGGGCCACGCTGGTGGTCAGCCTGCCGCACCGTGACGAAGCACCCGCAGATGACGCAGCGGGTGGGGAGGAAGCGGCGGAGGGCGGCGCCGCCCAGCGTGGCGCGGGCAGCGGCAGCTCGGTTATCCACATATAGAGCTCAGGCCATGACTCCGCCCCGCGCGGCTTCCTAGGCTCGTCTCATCAGCCCGGAACCGCCGGGCTGATGAGACGCCTCCCGCCGTACCGAAAGGCATAGCCATGAGCATCATTTCCGTCGACACCGAGCTACTGCAGCTGAAGTCCGCAAACGTACAGTCAACCGTGGACAGGATCAGCGCTGACGTCCAGGCCATGAAGCGTGGGCTGGACGAGCTGCAAGGCTCGTGGCGCGGTGCGGCGGCCAGCAACTTCCAGGCGCTGGTCACCGAGTGGACCATCACCCAGGGCCGGGTGGAAGCGTCGCTGGCCTCCATCAACGCGGCGCTGGCCTCCGCCGCGGCCACGTATGCCCAGGCCGAGCAGGGCAACGCGCAGCGGTTCAGCTGACAGGTCAGGCTTCCGGGGTTCCTTGATGGAACCGCAGCCGCCACCGTTCGCCGTCGAGGACCCACAACGAGCTTCGCAGTGTGGTGCCGGCGCGGGCAAAGCTCCGATACGTCAGCAGGACAGCACCGGGGCCAATGCGCTCAGCGCCCAGAACCTCGATGTCGGTCCTTTCTCCGGGGTCCTCTTCGAGGGCCATCATCATGGCGTCCCGGGTCCACACCCTTCCCGAGCTGCCGAATTCCATAAAGTCCGGGTGGAGGAGGACTGCGGTCCGGCCAATGTCGCCGCGCACCAGCGGGCCCAGCAGTTCACGTTCGAGTTGCTCCACCAGGGCCTCCGGCGCGACCGCACCGGCCTGCTGCGCTGCCTCCGCATCCTCCTGGGCTTCCGTGTCCAATTCGCTGAACAGGTCAAGCTCGTCATAAGCCGATACCGGCTGGGGCATGGCCCGCTGTTTGCCGTTTCCCGCTGCAGGACCTCTTTGGCCGGCCGCTGCCGGGCGGGTGTCCGCACGGGTGGGGCCTGCCTCCGGGCGGCCGGCGGCGGCCGGGCGGGGGGGTGCAGGGGCGGGGATGTCGAGGGTGGCCGGCTGGAGGCCACTGCCGGCCTGAGGCTGCGCCTCAAAGCTGTGCCCGGAGGCGCCCGGATGGTGCGCCCCCGGAAATCCCGGACCAGACCGGGCGGCCACGCCCTGCTGGTAGGCGGTTGCCGCGGCCCGGGCGCGTTCATCGGCGGCCTCGTTCAGGCTGTGGCCGGCATGGCCCTTGACCCATTCGAAGGTGTACGTCCGGCCTGCCAGTTCGCGGTCCAGTTCCTTCAGCAGTTCAACGTTCAGGACCGGCTTCCCGTCAGCTTTGCGCCATCCCTTGCGCTTCCACCCGGGCATCCATTTGGTAATGGAGTTGATGACGTACTGGCTGTCACAGAGGATGCGAAGGTCCTCCCCCGGAAGATGCGCGGTGGCCCGCAGCAGATCCAGGACAGCCATCAGCTCCCCTTGGTTATTGGTGCCGTGGGGCCAGCCACCGGCCCGCCAACAGTTGTCATCCACGTACCAGGCCCAGCCGGCCGGCCCCGGGTTTCCCAAGGCCGAACCGTCAGCCGCTGCAGTAATCGTCACCGGTCCATCCTGCCAGAAGCCAACGACAACGGGCCGCCGCCTCAGCGGCTCAAAGCCCACCCGGCGGTACGCCGCACGAAGTACTGGTCCCGCAAGCGCCGGGTCAGCCGGCCCGAAAGCCATCCCAGAAAACGTTTACCGAAACGCTTGACGCAACCCTTCCGCTCACGAAACAATCGCAGAATCACAGCGAGAAAGCGCTTTCCCGCAGAGTCGGGCACCCGCAACGACGTGGGATCGACCCAGCGGCGACAAAATACGGAAGGAACATCAATGACGAGTCCAGTCTTCAGCCGGCGCAGTTTCCAGCTCGGCGCCGCCGCCTTGGCCTTTTCCCTGCTGGCGACAGGCTGCGGAGCTCCCGGCAGTTCCGGGGACAACGGGCAGGTGACCCTGCGGTTCGCATGGTGGGGCAACGAGTACCTGAACGCACAGACCCAGAAGGTCATCGCCGCGTTCGAGGCGTCGCACCCGAATATCAAGATCAAGGCGGAGCCGGGCGAATGGGCCAGCTACTGGGACAAGCTGGCCACGAAGACAGCTGCCAATGATGCACCGGACGTCATCCAGATGGACCAGAAGTACATTGCCGAATACGGCGGGCGCGGGGCGCTTATGGACCTGTCGAAGCAAAGCGGCATCGACACCTCGAAGCTGGACAAGGAGGCCTTGGCCTCCGGCCAGTACGGTGGCGCCCAGTATGGTCTCAGCACCGGCCAGAATGCCTACGTCATCATGGCCAACACCAAGGTGTTCGACGCCGCAGGCATTCCGCTGCCGGACGACAGGACGTGGACGTGGAAAGACTTCACGGACACCGCAGCCAAGATCAGCGCCGCTGGTGGCGGGAAGAGCTACGGCGCCGCCTACGGCAGCAACGAAGCAGACCTGATCATCTGGCTGCGCCAGCACGGACAGGACCTGTACACGGGTGACGGGGGCCTCGGTTTCGAGACGGCGACCGCCGCGTCTTTCTGGGAACGGCTCAAGGACCAGCGCAACTCAAAGGCCAGTCCTCCTGCCACCGTCGCCACCGAGGACGCCGGCGCGGGGCTGGAGGAGAGCCTGTTCGGCACCAACCGGGTGGCCATGGCCTGGTGGTGGACCAACCAGCTGGGGTCCCTGGAGTCCACCACGGGCAGCAGCATCAAGATGCTGCGGGCACCGAGCATCAGTGGCGCATCGGCAAGCAACGGGATGTACTACAAGCCCACCATGTTCTGGTCGGCTTCGTCCCGGTCCAAGCACCCGCAGCAGGCGGCTGAATTCATCGACTACCTCACGAACAGTCCGGAGGCAGGCGGCATCCTGATGACGGACCGCGGCGTGCCCACCAACAGCGCGATCGTCGCGGGCATTACTCCCTCGCTCAAGCCGGCTGACACCACGGTGGTGGGCTTCCTCAAGGACATAGCGCCGGACGTCAAGGGCGCCCCGCCGGTCCCGCCGGTGGGTGCGGGCAGCGTCCAGAACGTCATCAAGCGCTACACGGATGAAGTACTGTACGACCGCCTGACCCCGCAGGCAGCCGCGGATGCCTTCAAGAAGGAGGTTGAAGGGATGCTGGCTTCCGCCAGGAAGTAGCCCTCGGAACCATAAAAATGCGGCCCCCTCCAAACGGAGGGGGCCGCATTTCATGTCAGCGGGACAGGTCCCGGCAGTGGGCTTAGAAGCCGCCCATGCCGCCCATGCCGCCCATGTCGTCTCCACCGGCGGGGGCAGAAGCCTTCTCGGGCTTGTCTGCCACCACGGCTTCGGTGGTGAGGAACAGGCCGGCGATGGACGCCGCGTTCTGCAGGGCAGAGCGGGTGACCTTGACCGGATCGTTCACGCCGGCTGCCAGCAGGTCGACGTACTCGCCGGTGGCTGCGTTCAGGCCGTGGCCTGCGGGCAGGCCGCGGACCTTGTCGACAACCACGCCGGGCTCGAGGCCGGCGTTGAAGGCAATCTGCTTCAGCGGGGCGTCAATGGCAACGCGGACGATGTTGGCGCCCGTTGCTTCGTCGCCGGAGAGCTGCAGGTTGGCAAATGCCTTGGCACCGGCCTGGATGAGGGCAACACCGCCACCGGCGACGATGCCTTCTTCAACCGCAGCCTTGGCGTTGCGGACGGCGTCCTCGATGCGGTGCTTGCGTTCCTTGAGCTCAACCTCGGTGGCGGCACCGGCCTTGATGACTGCAACGCCGCCGGCCAGCTTGGCCAGGCGTTCCTGCAGCTTCTCGCGGTCGTAGTCGGAGTCCGAGTTCTCGATCTCGGCGCGGATCTGGGATACGCGGCCGGCGATCTGGTCGGCGTCGCCTGCACCCTCGACGATGGTGGTCTCGTCCTTGGTGACAACAACCTTGCGGGCCTGGCCCAGCAGTTCGAGGCCTGCGGTCTCGAGCTTAAGGCCCACTTCCTCGGAGATGACCTGGCCGCCGGTGAGGACGGCGATGTCTGCCAGCTGTGCCTTGCGGCGGTCGCCGAAGCCCGGGGCCTTGACGGCAACGGACTTGAAGGTGCCACGGATCTTGTTGACGATCAGGGTGGCCAGGGCCTCGCCCTCGATGTCTTCGGCGATGATCAGCAGCGGCTTGTTGGACTGCATGACCTTTTCGAGGACAGCAACCAGTTCCTTGACGTTGGAGATCTTGGAGTTGACGATCAGGATGTACGGATCCTCGAGGACCGTTTCCTGGCGCTCGGCGTCTGTGACGAAGTAGGCGGAGATGTAGCCCTTGTCGAAGCGCATGCCTTCGGTGAGTTCAAGCTCCAGGCCGAAGGTGTTGGACTCCTCGACCGTGATGACGCCTTCCTTGCCGACCTTGTCCAGGGCTTCGGCGATGAGGGCACCAATTTCGTCGTCACCGGCGGAGATGGAGGCGGTGGCCGCGATCTCTTCCTTGGTTTCGATTTCCTTGGCGGAGGCCAGGAGTTCGCGGGTGACGGCTTCAACGGCCTTCTCGATGCCGCGCTTGAGGGACAGCGGGTCGGCACCGGCGGCAACGTTGCGCAGGCCTTCCTTGACCAGCGCCTGGGCCAGCACCGTCGCAGTCGTGGTACCGTCGCCGGCGACGTCGTCCGTCTTCTTGGCAACTTCCTTGACCAGCTCTGCGCCGATCTTCTCGTACGGGTCGTCCAGCTCGATCTCCTTGGCGATGGAAACACCATCGTTGGTGATCGTGGGGGCGCCCCACTTCTTTTCGAGGACGACGTTGCGTCCACGCGGGCCGAGGGTGACCTTAACGGCGTCGGCGAGGGTGTTCAGGCCACGCTCAAGGCCGCGGCGTGCCTCTTCATCAAATGCAATGATCTTGGCCATAACGGCAGTAGTCCTTTCGGGACAGTCGTTAAGAATGAACCTTCGCTGCAGTGCCCGCGACGGACGATCCTTCGACAGCGGCCTCTGTATGCCTCCGCCTGGGGATCTCACTGAAGTGAGGTGTTTCTTTCGCTCTTCGACCGGTGCCTTGCGCGGCCGGCCGGAACCGGGCGTTGCTTAGCAGTCGGTACGTCAGAGTGCTAACTCCATAATTAGCACTCCCCCGGTGAGAGTGCAAGCGAAAAGACACCGGAGGGGCTGCTGGCGGCGGTCGCTTCGCCGAGGGCGATCAGCCCTGATGTCCGGCTGTCTCCCGGCCGCTCGGAGTGGGCAGGTTGTCCGCCCCGTATGTAAAGACGGAGAAGGACGCCACGGTGATATCCCCGTTCGCGTCGAAGGCAATGGGGCCCGACTCGCCGTCGTAATTGATGTCGGGGCCGGCAGCCAAACCGCCCAGGCACGCCTTATAGGTCACGCACGGCGCAGCGGCCGTTCCGGCGCCTGGTGCCGCTGTTCCGCCCGATACCGGGATCAGGTTGGCGGCGATCGAGCGGCCGGCGTCGTCCTGCGCGCGGGCCGCTGCCAGCGCGGCCAGGGTCACGGCGTCGTAGGTCTCGGCAGCGTAGGAGACGTCCTTCAGCGACGGGTCCACCGCCAGGAGTTTTTGCTGGAAGGCGGCGGTAGGCAACTGTCCCGGTACCACCGCGCGGGCGCCATCCAAGACCTTGGAACCGAGGCCGGAGCCGTAGCGGGCGAAAGCGCCGTCGCTCATGATGATGCGTGAACCGCCAACGCCGGTACCGTTCAGCGCGGCCAGTGCGCCTTGGGCGCCCTCACGGGCTATCAGGACGACGGCGTCCGGCTTGGCTTTGGCGATGGAGCTTGCCGCCGCGGCGTCCCCGGTCGTGAAGCCGGCACCGGGAAGGACGGTAAGCCCGGACTGCTTTGCCGCTTCCGTGACGGCGGCCTGCAGGTCCTTGCCGTAGGTGCCTTCCTGGTACAGCACGCTGACGGTGGCAGCCCCGGCGTCCTTGGCGAGTTTGGCCAACACAGGCCCTTGCGCGACGTCGGCCGCCGCGGTGCGGAAGTAGTAGCCGCCGCTGGCCATTCCGGTCAGGCCGGCAGCGGTGTTGGCCGGGGAGATGAGCGGTATGCGCGCGCGGGACAGGACGCTTACGGCTGCCTCCGCATGGCTGGAGTCGGTGGGTCCGATGACCACGTCCGCCTTGGCGGCGAGCAGGGCTTTTGCCTGCCCGGCGGTGTCCTGTTCCGGGTGTGCGGGCAGCAGTTCGACGGGGCGGCCCTTGTGTCCCCCGGCTGCGTTGATGTCCTGGACGGCCAGCTTGGCGGCGGCGAGCTGTGGCTGGTTCAGGAAAGCGTTGCCGCCGGTGTTGTCCAGGACCAGGCCCACCCGGAGGACGCCGTCGCCGGATGCCTCGGCGGATTCCACCCGGGCGTTTCCGCCTGTCCCGGAGCAGGCTGTGGCGCCGAGAACGGCTGCCAGGGAAACGGCCAGGGCAGCGCGGACGGCGGGACGGTGCTTCGGCTTCACTCGGCGGGCCGGACGTTTTCCGCCTGCGGGCCCTTGTCGCCCTCGCCGACCTCCAGCTGCACCCGTTGTCCTTCCTCAAGGGCCCGGTAGCCTTCGCCCCGGATCGCAGACCAATGGACAAAGATGTCATCACTGGAGCCGTCAACGGTGATGAAGCCGTAGCCTTTTTCAGCGTTGAACCATTTGACGGTTCCCAGTGCCATGGTGACCAACTCTTTTCCGTTGCGGCCGGGTGGGCCGGTGCTGTTGCGTGCAGCCCCGCGGGCCGTGGCCTGGAATCACTCTAGCCAAAGGCCGCCACGGGCCGCAGGCTGCGGCAGGCCCCGGGCCGGGAACGTTATGCAGGCGTAACTGAGGCCGGCCGGTTACCGGTACCCGGGGCCCAGGACCACCACGAGCGGCACCTGGAACTCGGTGCTGCTGACGACCGTGGGGATGTTCAACAGTGCGGCGAGCTCCTGGGCACTGGCCAGTTGCTGGGGACCGGCGTAGTAGATCACGGAGGATTTCTGCGGTGCGCCGGACCAGTTGCCTACCTGTCCGAGCTTCCAGCCGTCAGCCTGGACTGTTCCGCCAATGCGGCTGGCCAGCCCGGCGGTACCGGCCGCGTTGTAGACGGCCACTGCCTGCGTCCGGTCGACGACGGCCTGCTGGGTGGCCGACTGCGTCGGCTCCGGGCTGCCGCTTGGGGACGGCCCGGCGGTGGCCGAAGGTTCTGAAGCGGCCGGGGGCGTGGTTGCCTGCGTGGTGGACGGGGTGGATCCGGTACCCGCCAACGCGGTGGATTCCACGCTGGCAGAGGCCTCGGTTGCCGTGGCGTTGAACCCCAGCTTGGGGAGGATCAGGAAAGACACCAGCCCGATCGCCAGCGCCGCGACGCCCACTGCGAGGATGGGCCACAGCCGCACCCGGGACGGGGCCGAGGCCGTCCGGTGGACACCTTGTCGCGACGCGGCCTCGGGGACCTTGTCGAATTCATCGCGGGCGTATTTGGTCATGGTGGAAGGACATCCTTGTTGATTGCTGCCAGGGTCCCGGCCTGGGGCGTGCTAAGCGTCGGATCCCAGGCGGCGGGCGGTGCGTGCACGGTGGCGCGACGTACGTAGTCTACGCAATCTCTTGACCAGCATGGGATCGTGGGCCAGGGCATCCTCGCGGTCGATCAGGGCATTGAGGAGCTGGTAGTAATGGGTTGCGGAGAGGTCGAACAGCTCCCGGATGGCCTGTTCCTTGGCCCCCGCGTACTTCCACCACTGCCGCTCCAGCGCCAGCATCTGCTGTTCGCGCTCGGTGAGGGAGGAGTCACGGAGCAGAAAATCCGCCAGCAGGGGATTCCGTGGATCCTGCTCCGGCAGGTGTTCCCGGGCCGGTTCCGCCACGGCACACTCCTTCGCTGGTTACGGTAAATGTCTTACCCCCATGCTAGCGGGCGAATCACAGGAGTGTCATTCGGCCCGGCCGTCGACGCACTTTCCCGACCGGCGGGCTCCTGCTGCAAGAATGGACCGATGTTTGAATCGGATGCGTTGTTCGACCTGCAGCACGACCCGGCGGACGCCACCCGCTTCAGCGACCTGGCCAAGCTGCCCCTGGCGGAGCTCATGGCGCCTGACTGGGCGGCGGCGCTGCAAGGCGTCGAAGCGAAGCTGCGGTCGGTGCTGGACTTCCTTGCCGGCGAAGAGGCGGCCGGGCACCAGATCCTCCCGCCGCCGTCGAACGTCCTGCGTGCGTTCCGCCAGCCGCTCGCCGGCGTGAAAGTCCTCATTGTGGGGCAGGACCCCTACCCCACGCCGGGGCACGCCGTCGGCCTTTCCTTCTCCGTGGACGCGCGCACGCGCCCGCTCCCCCGCAGCCTGGCGAACATCTACCGTGAACTCGAATCCGACCTGGGCATCTCCCCTCGCGTCCACGGCGACCTGTCCGCCTGGACGGATCAGGGAGTCCTGCTCCTGAACCGGGTGCTCACCGTCCGGGCGGGGTCCGCGGGCTCCCACCGGGGCAAGGGCTGGGAGGACATTACGACGGCGGCAGTCACGGCAGTGGCCGGACGTCGGGCCGCGGACGGGTCCAGGACGCCCCTGGTAGCCGTCTTGTGGGGCAAGGAGGCGGAGGGGGTAAGGCCCCTCCTGGCCGGTGCGCCCGTCGTCGCCAGCGCGCACCCCAGTCCGTTATCCGCCTCGCGCGGCTTCTTTGGTTCCCGGCCATTCAGCCGCGTGAACGAGCTGCTGCGGGAACAGGGTGCGCCGGACGTAACCTGGGAGCTCCCGCCGGTGCCCCTGGCTTAGGCTTGCCTGATGAGCACTGTCCCCGCCGCCACCAGCGCTACGAAAAACAACCGCCCCCAAGTCAACCTGACGGTACTGCGTAAAGAGCAGTTGTCCCCGCACATGGTCCGGGTCATCGCAGGTGGGGACGGATTCAGGGACTTCGTCAACAACGCATTCGTGGACCGTTATGTAAAGATCGTGTTCCCACAGCCCGGCGTGGACTATCCCTCCCCCCTGGATCTGTGGACGGTCCGGGAAACCATGCCGCGCGAGCAGTGGCCGTATACCCGCACCTACACGCTCCGCTGGGTGGATCCCGGGGCCAAGGAGCTCGCCATCGACTTCGTGGTCCATGGCGACGAAGGCCTGGCCGGTCCGTGGGCGGCCAACGCCCTGCCCGGCGAGACGCTCACCTTCACCGGCCCGGGCGGTGCGTACAACCCCAATCCCGAGGCTGACTGGTATTTGTTCGCCGGTGATGAGGCCGCCCTGCCGGCCATTGCCGCGTCCATCGAGGCACTTCCTCCCACCGCAGTGGGGCTGGCCTTCCTGGAAGTCGGGGCCGAGGCCGACATCCAGCCCCTGAACGCTCCGGCCGGACTCGAGGTCCGGTGGCTGGTCCGCGGCGAAGTCCCGGCGGGCTCGAGCACGTTGCTGGTGGATGCCGTGGCGGGCGCGGAGTGGCCTGCCGGCACCGTGGATGTCTTTGCCCACGGCGAGCGGGGCTACATGAAGTCCCTGCGCGAGGTCTTCTTCAAGCAGCGCGGCCTGGAGCGGCGCCAGGTGTCATTGTCCGGGTACTGGGCGCAGGGCCGCGTGGAAGACGTGTTCCAGGCAGAGAAGAAGTTGCCGGTAGGGCAAATCTAGCGCCGCCGGGCGCGGCGGCGCTCGTTGCTCGCCAGGCTGCGGGTCAGGGGCCTGGCCAGCACGTCGCCCAGGACGATCCCGCCGGCTGTTCCCAGCACGATGGCGCCGGCGCTGAGCATGCCGCCCGCGCCGTTCAGGATTTCCGATTCCTCGACCGTGAGCACATACATGGACCGGAAGATGGTGAGCCCTGGCAGCAGGATCAGCGCCGCGGGCACAGCCACCACCAGCTGCGGCGCGCCCATCCGCAGTGCCACCACACGTGCCAGGAGGCCGATGACAACGGCCGCCAGCGCCGGGGCGAAGCGGTCCCCGATCCCCAGCAGGCCGCCGCCGAGCAGCACCAGGTAGCCTGCCACGCCCACTCCCGCCGTTGGCAGCAGGAGCTGCCAGGTGGTCTGCTCGGTGATGCCGATGGCCATCACCGCAGCGGCCACGAACAGGATAAGGACCCACAGATCGTAGGCGGGCGGGAAGGTCTGCGTGACGTCGATCCGCTGCAACCCTGTCAGCTCCCCCACCACGAAGGCCACGGCAATGCCGGCCACGATCGCACCGAAGGTCAGCAGGGTTGACAGGAACCGGCCCGCGGCGGTGACCGGGAAGCCGTTGATGGCGTCCTGTACGGACGAGACCAGCCGTCCGGTGGGCAGCAGCAGCAGGATGCCGCCCACCACCACGATCGACGGTGACGCGGTGAGACCGAACTGCCAGAGCAGCAAGGCAAGGATGGTGACGACGAACGAGCAGCTGGCCGTGGTGAAGAAGTCCGGGACCCGCCAGCGGCCCAGTTGCCGGGCCAGCAGGCTGATCCCGATGTTGGCTACGAACGCGATGGCCGAGGACACCACGCCGCCGCCCAGCACACCGACGAACACGGCGGCGAAGACACCGAATGCGGCGGTGACCATCCAGCGCGGATACGGTTTGGGGCTGGTGATGGCCTCGTTGAGCCTGCGGATGGCTTCCTCGCGGCCCACGCCGCCAGCCACGATGTCCGTGACCAGCTGGTGGACCTTGGCAAGGCCGGCGTAGTTGTTGGTCCAGGACCGCACCACGCGCAGCAGGGCGATGGGCGTCTGGTCCTTGGGGGCGTAATTGATGCCCACGGACTGGTTGGTGATGTCCACCTCGATGTTCTTCAGGCCCAGGGCGGCCGTGACGGCGATGATGCTGGTCTCCACCTCCAGGGCGCCCGCCCCATAGCGGAACATGGTCTCTGCCAGGTGGAGCGCGAAGTCCAGGGTCTTGCGGGCCGATGTGTCCACACCGCCCACCTGGATGGTGGGGTTGGCGTAGGGGCTGCCCGCCAGGCGGTCCACGATGCTCAAGGGGGCGGTGGGCGGGTTCTCGCCCTGCACCAGGCGCCGCAGCATCCTCCGGGCGGCTGCGTCCTGCCGCATCTGGGCAGGGGTCAGCGGCTCAGTCTTGGGCAGGCCGTCAGTCTTCGGCCTGGACCCTGGCCGTTCGTGCCGGTCGGTCATGCCCGGTTCCTCCCTCTGCGCGGTGTGTGGACGGTCAGGCTGCGCGCTTCAGCGGCAGCTTGCCAAGCAGGGTACGGGCAGCGGCGGCGGCTGATCTGGCCAGCCGGTTGGCATGGAAGGCCGCGGGCCGTACGGGCATGGTGAAGTCGCCCACCAGCTGGACCACTTCGCCGCCGAATCCCTTCTTGAATTCGTAGCCGCCGTGCCCCTCCTCGTCCTGTCCGGAGATGCCGAACGTGCCGTAGAAGTTGTACCGCGGGTATTCCTTCTCCAGGGCGTGCAGCATCATGCCCCAGTACAGTGAGGTGGCGCCGTTGAAGTAGATGTAGTCCTGGACGGTGCCGCCGATCACGCACACCACCTCATCGCCGTAGCAGACGAAGTGGATGGCTGCCACGGTGGCGGTCCCCACCGAATCCGGGAACCTCTCGATGTCCTTGAGGCTCCGCTCGTAGCTGTCCACGAGGTCCTGGACCACTTTGAGCCGGTTGGCTTTCTTCTTGCTGCCCGTTTCTTCCACTTCACGCCGGAGCTCCGCGGCGGTGGCAGACTCAGCTGCCAAGCGCTCGGTGATGGATTTCCGGTACGCGGGGATGTCGATCTTGGCCATCATGAGCTTGGTGAATTCCGCCGAGGTGGTCCTGAGCAGGTGCTCGTAGTAGGCGCGCTCGCGGTAGGTGAATCCCTTTTCGTCCCCGGCCCGGCTCAACGCCCCGTAGAAGTCGTCCAGGGTTTCCAGCGTGGCCTGTTCCAGGAAGACGCCGTTCTTTTCGGCCTTGCGGATGGCCTTCCGGGTCCGGTAACTGGTGCCCATGATGAGTTCTTCGGCGTCCTGGATTCCCACGAGGCTCTTGATGAACATCCAGTTCACGTTGACGAAGTTCATGTCCAGGCCCTGGTGCCGGAACCCGAGCCGCTCCAGGTCCGCCACGAGCGGACGGTTGTCCTCGACGTCCGGGTGCTCGGCGCCGTCGGCGTCCCGTGCGATGTACCTGATGTTCGGGGAGATCCGCAGTTCAGCGGCTTTGCGGCCGGCGGCGTGCTTGCGGAGGAGTTCGACGACGCCACTCACCAGGTTGCGGTCCTCGTAGTCCATGAGGGGGCCCTTGGCGCATTCGCAGATGGTGTAGCCAAGCCTGGTGGTCGAGTAGTTGAGCTTGCCGGCGGCGACGAGTTCGCCGCCGCGCCGGACGCCGAAGAGTTCCACCTGCTGGCCCCGGGCGCGCTGGAAACGGGCAAAGTCGATGGACTGCAGGAAGCTGTTTTGCGGGTGCTTTACGGCGAAGGCCTCAAACTCGGCGTCGCTGAGCGTGGCATATTCAAGTCCGGTAGCGGCGGAAACAGGATTCAAGGGGTGACCTTCTTCGGGACTCTTCGCGGCCTGGTGGGCACGCGCTGGGCGGACAGTGTTCGGGGCGGGCTGCACGGGACGTACGGTCCGGCCGTGGGCTGCGGTGGATGCATCCCACGGGATGCCGGTCAGTAGAACTGCTGGCCGGTCCGGGCGGTTTCAATCCGGCGGAGCACCTTTTCGCCGCCACTGGTCCAGAGCTTGTGGCGCAGCGGGGAAAGGACGTAGTCGTAGCAGCCCACAAAGTCGGTGACGGTCTTGGTGAAGCTGGTCTTGAACATTCCCATCCCGTACAGGTTGTGGGTTTTGTCCTTGATCCGGGCCGCAGGCGGGGTGCCGCAAAAGTCGTATTCGGTGCAGCCGAGTTCCTGCATGCGGCGGATGGCTTCCCACTGCACCAAATGCGAGTCGCCGTACTGCTTGCGGTTTTGGGTGGACCCGCCGTCCTTGTAGGTTGCCTTGGCACCGTAGTTGATCACGAAGGCTCCGACGCTGGGCCTTCCATCCTCATAGACGAAGAAGAAGTTGCCTTGGCCACGGTTGCAGAATTCGTCCCAGAACTTGGCGTAGTAGTCGTAGCTGCGCAGGGGCATGGAGCCCTTGGCGTTGACGGTGTCTGCCATCAGGTCGTAGAGGGCGTGGTAGGTTTCCGGACCTTGTTCCTGCCGTACCACCTGGCAGCCTTCGCGTTCGGCGCGCCGGATGGCGTTCCGGGCGCGCGAGGAGATCGCTTTGAACACGTCCTCGCTGCTGCCGGAAATGTCCAGCAGCGCGGTGGAGTCGTTGGACTGGATATTGGGGGCTTTGACAAGGCCCGCGGCCTGGATGTCCCGCTGCGCCTCGGCGGTGCCGATGATGTCCGGTTCCACCTTGATGGTAAAGACGTTCAGTTTCCGGCTGCGGGCAAAGGCCGCGCAGGCTTCGAGGGCGGCTTTCAGGTCCGCGGCGGCGGCAACGTCAGGGCCTTTGATGAGATACCAGAGCCGACCCAGGACCGGAAATGACTTTTCCAGGACCAGGTTGTAACTGGAGTTTCCCGGGGCTTCCAGGACAAGGAAGCGGACTTTCCAGCCGGACCCATTCTTGACCGATGCGTAGGCGGCGGACTGCAGCATGTTGCCGCCGTTGGGGTTGGCCGTGACGTGCTTGTCCCAGTTCTCAATTTCCTCGGCTGTGGCAAAACGTGCGGTGAATTCTCGCAAGGGGGCCGTGTCCAATCGGGTTTGTGCGCGGTTTCGGTGGGTCTGGATGCGTGCGGACATGCAGCATCAAGTCTAAAGCCTCAGCCGCTGGAGCCTTTCTCCCGGCGATGCCTGGCATGGCGCCGGCCGTCCACGGGGCGGCGCCTTGACGGGGCTGCCCCGGGTCCGCAAGGGTTGGAGGATGAGGCCGGACCGGGACCAGAGCAGCACTTCCGCGGAGCGCGGACGGCCCTATGGCGCCGGGATCCAAATCGCCGGGCTCGCCGCCTTCCTGGTGGCGTCCTTGCTGGTGGCGGCGCTGGGCGGATTGGCGTCGGCCAGCAACGTCAACGGCTGGTATGCAACGGCGGACAAGGCGCCATGGTCTCCGCCCAACGGCGTGTTTGGCCCGGTGTGGGGAATCCTCTACACGGCGATGGCTGTTGCCGGCTGGCTGGTGTGGCGCAAACGGACGGAGCGGACCCGGAGCGCCCTCACCGCCTACGGGATCCAGTTGCTCCTTAACCTTGCCTGGACCCCCGCGTTCTTTGCCCTCTACCCCGTCCTTGGAACCGCGGCACTGTGGTTTGGGCTTGGCATCATCCTGGCGCTCATTGCCGCCGTCGGAGTCACCGTTCTCTATTTTGGTCCCATCAGCCGGACCGCCGGGTTACTCCTGCTGCCGTACATTTCCTGGCTGGTGTTTGCCGCCTCCTTGAACTGGTGGGCCGCCGCCTACAACTAGGGAGTGGGCGCCGGGTTCCGGGAAGAGGCGCCTGCGGTCAGCATTCGACGACGTTGACGGCGAGGCCGCCCATGGCGGTTTCCTTGTATTTGTGGGACATGTCCTTGCCGGTTTCGCGCATGGTGATGATGACTTCGTCCAGGGAGACCCGGTGGGTCCCGTCGCCCCAGAGCGCCATTTTCGCGGCGTTGATCGCTTTCGCGGCAGCGATCGCGTTCCGTTCGATGCAGGGCACCTGCACCAGCCCGCCGATCGGGTCGCAGGTCAGGCCCAGGTTGTGTTCCATTGCGATCTCAGCGGCGTTCTCCACCTGCGCCGGGGTGCCCCCCATGACCTCGGCCAGGCCAGCGGCGGCCATCGAGGACGCGGACCCCACCTCGCCCTGGCAGCCGACCTCGGCCCCGGAAATCGAGGCTTGTTCCTTGTAGAGCACTCCCACGGCGGCGGCGGCGAGCAGGAATTTGACCACGACGTCGTCGCGGTCAGCGCCGGTGGCTTTGTCCATGCCGGGAGCGAAGTGCAGGGCGTAGAACAACACCGCAGGGATGATCCCGGCTGCCCCGTTCGTCGGGGCGGTGACCACCCGGCCGCCGGACGCGTTTTCCTCGTTCACGGCCAACGCCACCAAGTTAACCCACTCCTGCCAATACCGGGGATCGAACGGGCCCGCGTCCCACGCGGCGTCCTGGTCCGTGTCCTGCCCGTCGGCGCATTCATTCTTCAACCGCTCAAACCAGTCAGGGGCGCGGCGGCGGACCTTCAAGCCGCCCGGCAACACCCCCTCACGCTTCAACGAGGCCGCCACGCAGGCTTCCATCACGGACCAGATGTGCAGCAACCCGGCCCGGATCTCCTCCTCCCCGCGGGAGGCTTTTTCGTTCACCAGCATCACATCAGCGATTCCCAGCCCGGTCGCTGCGCAGTGCTCCAGCAGTTCCGCGGCGGTCCGGAACGGCAGCGGAAGCTCCTTCTTGGACTCCTCCAGTTCCTGCCGGGCCGCGTCTTCCTCACCCTCCCGGACGATGAACCCGCCACCGACCGAGAAGAACGTCGCGGTATGCACCACGGCACCGGCAGCGTCCGTGACGGTGAACGTCATCCCGTTCGTGTGCCGCGGCAGGACGGTTAACGGCCGCAACACCATGTCCTTCACCCCATAGGGCAGCGGGACGGCGCCGGCGAGGTTCAAGGTCCCGGTCCCGGCAATGCCGGCCAGCCGCTCCTCCACCTCCGCCGGGAGGATCAACTCCGGATGAAACCCCTCCAAGCCCAGCAGGATCGCGGTCATCGTCCCGTGCCCATGACCGGTGGCCGCCAACGAGCCATACAAATCCACCCGCAACGACGCCACGTGAGCCAGCACCCCCGAGGCCTTGAGTTCCTCCGCAAAAACGGCGGCAGCCCGCATCGGCCCCACAGTATGAGACGACGAAGGCCCGATCCCGATCGAAAACAGATCAAAAACGCCAACAGCCATGCGATTGGTTCCTAACTAAAACGGGTGGTGGGGGCGGGGTTTCGACGAGCGAAACTCCCGGCTGTCCGGCGCTATTTTTGGCGCTTGTAGAACGGGAGGCCGACGACTTCGAAGGGTTCGGCCTTACCGCGAAGGTCGACTTCGAGGGAAGTTCCCGGCGCCGAATGCTCCACGTCGACGTAGGCCATGGCGATGGGGTAGCCCAGAGTGGGCGAAGGCTGGCCGGAGGTGACTTCACCGACGGTGGCGCTGTCTTTCAGGACCGGGTAGTGCGCGCGGCCGGCCCGGCGTCCCCGGCCCTTGAGCCCCACGAGGCGGCGGCCGGAGGTGCTGCCTGCACCGTCTTCCTTCTTGGCTGCCAGCGCGGCCTTCCCGACAAAGTCGCCTTCTTTGGACAGCGCGACGACGGCGCCCAGGCCGGCGGCGAACGGGTCGCCGTCCAGCGAGAGTTCGTTGCCGTAGAGCGGCATTCCCGCTTCGAGGCGGAGGGAGTCGCGGGAAGCGAGCCCTGCGGGGGTGAGCTGGCCCTCGTCGGCAATGGCGATCAGCGCCTGCCAGAGGCCCGGGGCGTCTCCGTTGTCCACGAAGATCTCGAAGCCGTCCTCGCCGGTGTACCCGGTCCGGGCCAGCAGCAGGTCCAGGCCCGCACCGCCCACCAGGAAGGGGACCTCGACGGCGGCGTAGTACTTCAGCCCTGTCACCAGGGAATGCCGGGCTGCCGGAACCAGCCGCAGCAGGATCGATTCTGCTGCAGGGCCTTGGACGGCGATCAGTGACGTGCGGGCTGAGGCGTTCTCCACCTTCACGTCGAACCGGGCGGCACGTTCCTGCAATGCTGCCGCGACGGTGTCTGCGTTTCCTGCGTTGGGGACCACCAGGAAGACGTCGGTGCCGTCCGGCGCTGCCGGCCGGCGGTAGGTAATGAGGTCGTCGATGATGCCGCCGTCTTCGTTGCAGATCAGCGAGTACTTTGCCTTGCCCACGGCCATGGCGGAGATCTTGCCCACCAGGGCGTAGTCCAGGAACGCGGCGGCGTCGGGGCCGGTGACCCAGACTTCTCCCATGTGGGAGAGGTCGAACAGCCCGGCGGCCTTGCGGACCGCGTGGTGTTCGGCCAGTTCGGAGCTGTACTTCAGCGGCATCTGCCAGCCGCCAAAGTCCGTGAAGGAGGCGCCGAGCTTTTTATGCTCGTCGTAGAGCGCGGTGTACTTCTCAGTCATTGAAAGTCCTTTGGGAGCGGTGGTTGAGCTGGTCGAAACCGGGTGCCGGCCGGCTCAACCACCGGAGCGGTCTAGTTCTCGAACTCGGCTGTGCTGTCCTCGAACGCTTCGAGGGGCGGGCAGGAGCAGACCAGGTTGCGGTCGCCGGCGGCGCCGTCGATCCGGCCGACGGGCGGGAAGTACTTGTCCTGCTTGTGGTGGGCCGGGAACGCTGCTTGCTCCCGCGGGTAGGCGCGGTCCCAGTCAGAGGAGACGACGGCGGCGGCCGTGTGGGGTGCGTGCCGCAGCGGTGAGTCGGTGACGGCGAAGTCGCCGTTGGCCACCTGGTCGATTTCCTTGCGGATGGTGATCATGGCCTCGATGAAGCGGTCGATCTCGGCCAGGTCCTCGGACTCGGTGGGCTCCACCATCAGGGTGCCAGCGACGGGGAAGGACAGGGTGGGGGCGTGGAACCCGAAGTCGATCAGCCGCTTGGCCACGTCCTCGGCCGTGACCCCGGTCTTCGCCGTGAGTTCGCGCAGGTCCAGGATGCACTCGTGCGCCACCAGCCCGCCTTCGCCGGTGTAGAGGACCGGGAAGTACTCGTTCAGGCGGGACGCGACGTAGTTGGCCGCCAGCAGCGCGGACTTGGTGGCCTCGGTCAGGCCCTGCCCGCCCATCAGCTTCACGTACGCCCACGAGATCGGCAGCACACCGGCCGAACCGAACCGGGACGCGGAGATCGCCACCCCGTGGCCCTCTTCATGGGCGGCCTTGTTCGCATCGCCCGGCATGAACGGTGCCAGGTGCGCCTTCGCGGCAACGGGCCCGACGCCGGGTCCCCCGCCGCCGTGCGGGATGCAGAAGGTCTTATGCAGGTTCAGGTGCGAGACGTCCCCGCCGAACCGGCCCGGCTGGGCCAGCCCCACCAGGGCGTTCAGGTTGGCCCCGTCGATGTAGACCTGGCCGCCGGCGGCGTGGACGGCGTCACAGACTTCGCGGACGTCCCCGTCGAACACGCCGTGGGTGGAGGGGTAGGTGATCATGATGGCCGACAGGACATCCCGGTTCGCCTCGATCTTGGCCGTCAGGTCCTCGTGGTCGATCGTCCCGTCAGCGGCGGTGGCCACGACGACGACCTTCATGCCGGCGAGGACGGCGGAGGCGGCGTTGGTGCCGTGCGCCGAGGCCGGGATCAGGCACACGGTGCGCTGCTGCTCGCCGCGGGAGTGGTGGTAGCCGCGGATCGCGAGCAACCCTGCGAGCTCGCCCTGGGAGCCGGCGTTGGGCTGGATGGACACCTGGTCATACCCGGTGATCTCGGCCAGGTCAGCCTCAAGCCCGGTGATCAGTTCGCGCCAGCCCTCGGTCTGGGAATCCGGGGCGAACGGGTGGATCGAGGCGAACTCCGGCCAGGAAATGGCCTCCATCTCAGCCGTCGCGTTCAACTTCATCGTGCACGAACCCAACGGAATCATCGTCCGGTCCAGCGCCAGGTCACGGTCCGAGAGCTTCCGGATGTAACGCAGCAACTGGGTTTCAGACCGGTGCGTATTGAACACCGGATGCTGCAGGTAGGCCGAGGAACGCTCGACGCCGGCCTCCAGCCCAAAGCCCTGGCCCTCGCTGTGTCCCTCGGCAACCGGGGCGCCGAAGACGTCGGCGACCTGCGCGACGATGGCCGGCGTCGTGGTTTCGTCGAGGGAGATGCCTACGGTGTCGGCGTCGATGGGCCGCAGGTTGATGCCGCGGGCCTCGGCGTCGGAAATCACTGCTGACGCACGGCCGGCAACACGGACCGTCAGGGTGTCGAAGAAGGAAGTGTGCAGGACATCCAGGCCGGCGGCCTTGAGCGCCGCGGCGAGGGTACGGGCGTGGCCATGCGTCGTTTCCGCGATCGCCTTCAGCCCGTCCGGGCCGTGGTACACCGCGTACATGGACGCAACGATGGCCAGCAGCGCCTGG